>LCBS01000007.1 GCA_000997355.1 candidate division WWE3 bacterium GW2011_GWB1_41_6 | reverse complement strand
CAGGTTTGGTTTTATAATTGTTCTTATGGTTTCGTTTATGTTGTTTTATTCAGCGTCAAAGGTAAAAAAGAATATTTTTCTAACTGTTCTATCAGTTGCGTTGCTTGGGCAGAGTTTCTTTTTGCTCAACGGTACTGCTATTTATGGCCAAAATGTTAATCAGTATTACTATGACCGTATAATAAACATTCCTGAAGATTATGGACAAGTTAGTGAATTAATAAATAATGATGACGGGGGCTTTGGTTATGTACTTCCTATTCCACCCGTTGAATATGGATATTATAAAATAAGTTCTGAAGAGAACCACATTGGGCAAGATATACTACCAAAATTAATCTCGGCACCTTTTATCTATATTTCACCTAATTTAGGTATAAACGAAAAAACGACTACCTTACTGTACAACACTATAAAAAACAACAATCTTAACGCGTTACGAAATCTTCCTATAAAGTACGTAATATTAAGGAGAGATGTCGCCTGCATCGACTGTTTGGATTCTTCTGACGAACAATTAGCGAAAGAATTTTCTTTAGCATTGAGAAATGAAACGTTCTCAGTTTATAAGATTGATAGTCCCTCATCGTTATTCAGATCCACAAATGTTAAATACGAAGTTATTAATCCTATAAAATACAAGTTAACAATCAGCGGCATCAGTAACCGGCAGGATCTAGATTTCTTATTAAGTTTTAATAAGAACTGGAAGCTATACCTTGATATAAACCCTGATGATAGCTGTGCAGGTAATGAGATCGGCTTAAACCCTAGTACAAGCGAATGTGTAAGGAACAAAAAATTTCTTGAAGGTGATGAATTGATGTATTTATTTAAGAAACCGGTTTTTGACAGTACACACAACCTTTATGATGGGTACGGAAATAAATGGGCTGTAGATTCAAGCGTTATAGGAAGTTCTTCTGAGTTGAATTTAATTCTCTTTTACCAACCACAAGCTTGGTTTTACTTACTTAGTGTTATTTCGTTTTTGTCTTTTTCTGTTTACATGCTGTTTGTTAACATTGATCTAATAAGAAATGTTTATATGCGGTTAAAAGAATATTCTATTACAACAGGTATTTTTAAGTAGTTATCTGCAAGTATCATAAATCTTAATTTTCGGGGTACAATTTCACTATGAGAATGTTGTTCAAGTTTACACTTTTATCAGTTCTAGTATACTTCCTCTCCTGGCTAGCCGTATACAAAACGAACATCAACAAACTCTCCATTCAGTCCGAGGACACCCTTCCGGCTATGTTTCTTCCCGTGACCATTCTAAAAGAAGGTACATTGTATGCTGATACTTATTATCAAATGATAGCTGAAAAATATCCCCATCCTGACGACAAGTCAGGAATGCTTGGTTTGACACCATTCTATTTTAGGAAGATCCAGCAGCCCAGAGTTGGATCAGGTGATAGCCCGGGCGTGACGGAAAACTCCTCAGTCAACAGCGTGTCCGGTAACAGGTTTTTACAAACCCACTACATCTCAGCGTTTCCCATAATCACAGGACTTCTGGCCGTTCCAATTTATGCAATACCAATCTTATCCGGCATGGAGATCACTTGGGAAAACCTCACACTACTGGTTCATTTAACCGCTTCAATAATTGTTGGCTTATCAGGAGGGTTTTTGTACCTGCTTCTTGTCCGGCACTTTCAACTAGATGACAAAAAAGCCTGGCTTCTTACCGCTATCTACCTTTTCGGAACGATAAACTATGCTCTCATATCCCAAGCTCTGTGGCAGCACGGGACGGTTCAGCTTTTTACGATCCTTGGTTTATATTATCTCTTCAACGGTCTTTCTGATGAACGTCAGGACCACCTCACCCCGCTATTTTTTGCAGGTCTATTCATAAGCCTCGCCACCCTTACACGTCCCACAGTAGGCATTGTCTGGGTCTTGCTTTACACATTGATCTATTTTAAGTACAAAACGAGTATTGTTTCCCTTTTCAAATCCTCGGTATTCTTTACACTCGGTCTTGCTCCGGTGCTGGCTTTTTTTCTCTGGTACAACAAAACCTTCTATCTCACTCTCGCTAACCAGGGATATTCCGATCAGGTGGGGGATAGCTGGTTGTCAAAGTTTCCGGAGGGTTTTCTTGGTTTGTGGCTGTCACCTAGCAAAGGTATTCTCATCTACTCACCGATATTTCTATTTTCATTTATAGGGATTTATCTGATCTTTAAAAGAAAGCATTGGCGTTCCGACTACCGTTACTGGGTTTTTGTTCTAATCGTGCTTCTGCATACACTTGTTATGGGGAAGTGGAAGCATTGGTACGGAGGGTGGTCGTTTGGGTACCGGATGGCTTCGGACATAATACCGTTCATGATACTGTTAACGGTTCCCTATATGCAATCATATATCTTTGATAAGACAAAGAAGATATTTATCGGCCTTGCAGTATTTTCAATATTGGTACAGGTTTTTGGAATTATTTTCTTTGACGGGATCTGGCACTCTGCTTATGACCGCGGGTTTGAGGATACAGGTTGGCTCTGGTCCGTGCGCGACTCGGAATTTGCCTTTAATATACGGAGAATTCTGGTAAAATTAAATATACTGGAACGCGCATGCCCGCAATGTCTGCCCAGATCCTAATCCGATGTATGATAAGAACGAAAGATTAAATGTAATTTGTCTGTCGAACCAGCTATGGGATTTCCCAAACTGGACGAATAAAAGACATGTCATGAGCCGCCTTGCTGCAGAGGGTCATAATGTGTTATTTATCGACCCGCCCATTAACACCGGAAGGGTTTTTTTAAAGCAGATCCAAAAGGGTTTATGGGGTTTGACAAGAATTATCAGCCAGGTTCACAAAGACCCGACAAAAGCAGTTATATACACTCCACTAAACATTGTTCCATCTCCGGAGGTCACATCCTCTTTGCATGTCGGGCGGATCAGGAAACTAGCGCGAAAATATTTAGATAAGAAACTCCGGACCGTTCTCTGGGTTTATCATGTTCAGATTCCTTATCTCGAACGTTATATAAAAAATATTGAGCACGACATTCTCGTTTACGATTGCGTGGATAATTACGCCGGTTTCCCTCAGAACAGCAGTTTTTATTCGTCCGTCGTTCCCAAGAATAAAGTTTTGGAACAGGAAAAGTTCGTAAGCGAACAGGCTGAACTAGTTTTTGCCAGTGCGCCCGGTCTTGTTGAGAAGCTGAAGCAATATAACGACAAAGTATATTTCACACCTAACGTAGGTGACTATCTAAAGTTCAGCAAAACTTCCGAATTTAAAGATAACCTTCCTGCGGATCTTGAGAAAATCCCCCGTCCCAGAATCGGATTTACCGGAGCCTTGGATGAGTATAAGTTCGATGCCGAGCTTGTAGGTAAGGCAGCTCAGGATCATCCGGATTATTCATTTATACTAATCGGGCAAATGGCATTAAAAGATAGAGAAGCGGGGTTGCATGACCTCGGGTTGTCAGGTCTGAAGAACGTTTATTTCCTTGGCCATAAACCTTACCAAACAGTCGAAAAGTATTTTGCAGGATTTGATGTATACATAATCCCGTATCAGTTGAACGATTACACGGTAGGCGGATGTTTTCCGGTTAAATTCCATGACGCGTTATCGGCAGGTCTTCCGACCGTGGTTACGAACCTGCCCGCTTACAGACCTTTTGCGGATGTTGCTTATATCTCCGAAACTTACGACGATTTCTCTGCTAATATAAAGAAAGCCGTTGAGGAAGATAATGAAGCTAAAGTAAATGCCCGGACCGAAGTAGCAAGCAAGAACACTTGGGAAGGAAAAGTCGAAACTATGTTAAGGTATATCCGAAGTGTCAAAAGAAACTAGTTCTGTCTTTCTGCCCGATTCATTATAATAAACAAAGATGAAAATCACATATGTTCTAAATTCCGGTAATCCAGGTGGAATGGAACAACACGTACTGGACCTGGTAAAAGTAATGAACGATCAGCTTAACCGGGTTTATGTTTGGTGCAGGGAAGGTGAAATATCACAGTGGTACGAAGAAGCGGGGGCGGAAGTGCACATTACGGAGATAGGGTTTGACATAGATCCAATTTTTATTTACCGGTTTGCGGCTTTCCTCAAAAGGGAAAATATAGATATCGTTCATGCACACGAACTAAAGTCTGTTGTAAACGCTTTGATAGCTGGTAAATTAGCCGGTGTTCCCGTACTGGTTACTCACACTCACACACCCATCTCCACATGGCAAATATCTCCAATAAAAAAGAAATTGAATACAATTTTTTATTCTCTGTTTATCAATTTATTTTCAGGCATGGAAATCGCATTGACGGAGTCACGCAAGCGTATAAAGAAAAATGAAGGCATAAATGAAGATAAGATCAAGGTGATTCACAATGCTTTGGACTTGGAAAAATTTAAAGTGCCGTTAGACCATCATGAAAGGTTCAGAAAAACCATGCACCAGAGGTATGGGATACCGGAGAACGCGTTCGTTTTTGGAAATGTTAGCCGTTTGACGGAAGAAAAGGGGCATATGACCCTTATAGAAGGTTTTGATAAATTTCTTAACTACGCCTTGCCTGATAAGAACAATATTTACTTATTAATCGCGGGGGGAGGAAAACTAGAAGAACAAGTGACAAAGTTGATATCGGAAAAAGGTTTGGAAAGAAAAATAAAAGTGTCCGGAAAATTTCCGGCTGATGATTTGGTAAAATTCTATAGTAGTTTTGACGCTTTCGTTTTCCCGTCACTTGCCGAGGGGTTTGGGATCGTTCTGATCGAAGCCATGTACTCGGGTCTTCCCATCGTCTGTTCTGATCTTGAGGTTTTGCAGGAAGTGGGAGGCTCGACGGTATTCTATTTTGAAGCGGGTAACGCGGAAGACCTTGCCGGTAAAATGCTTAGTTTATATCAAAAAAAGGAACATGTTGGAAAGCTTACGAACAACGCTGTTCAGAGGGTGGAAAAGCTGTTCACATTAGAAAAGTTTGGTGATGCTTATAATGCTCTTTATCATGGTTTATTGGAGGAACATAAGTGAAAGTATTGATGCTGGGCCGTTTTGAGCTTCTTGATAAGGGCGGCGGCGATAAGATCCAAATAGAGAACACGGCAAAGGAACTTAGAAAACTTGGTGTGTCGGTGGATATAAAGGTTGGGTTAAAGAACGATTTACAGCCTTATGATATTATCCATGTCTTCCAGCTTGATTGGACACCGGAAACCTATCTTTATGCCGAAGCAGTAAAAAAAGCCGGAAAACCTTTCGTTCTTTCCCCTATTCACCACAATGTTGAGGAAGTAAAGAAGTTTGATGATGAGTACGTCTTTGATTTCCGCAGAGTAGCCAAGCTTTTATTTAAGGAACAGCACAATAGGGATACTTTTAAAAACGTTTACCGTTCGATATTTGACCGGAAAAAATTAAAGCCCACTATAAAAAGTGTGATGGTCGGTCTCAAGAAAATGCATACTAAAACCTTGTCTATGGCGGATGTTGTTCTTGTACAAACCGAGGCGGAGGTTAAAGATTTACAGCGAACTTACAGTGTAGATTTTAAGTGGAAGAAAATTCCTAACGGTGTGGGTGAAACGTTCATGTCCATTAAAGATTACGAAAACAAACTGGACTTTAAAAATTATATTATTTGTGTGGGGCGGATAGAGCCGCGTAAGAATCAATTAAATATTATAAAAGCCGTGAAAAGTTTCAGGACAAAGTACGCATTAGATACCAAATTAGTGTTAATTGGCTCCAAAGTGGGGGAGAAACATTTTGAGTACCTTTACCGTTTCAACAAAGAATTAAGACAGAACCCTTGGATCGCTCATATAGAACGGGTTCCGTATGAAGAAATGCCGCATTATTATCATTTTGCAAAGGTGGGCGTTTCGGCAAGTTGGTTCGAAACTACAGGTCTTACAAGTTTGGAAGCACTGTACTGTGGGGCTAACGCGGTGGCTGCGGGAGACAGAGCCGGAGAATATTTAGGCGACTTGGTTAGTTATTGTCACCCCTATGACACGGATTCGATCGAAAAGGCCATAGAAAAGGAATATTTTGCGCAGCGTCCGAATATCTCAGAGACTATGCAAAACGAATATACCTGGCAGAATGCAGCAAGGATGACGCTGGAAGTATACAATTCGCTTATGGGGGAGACTGCCAAAAAATGAATCCGGAAATATACATACTTGCCTTATTATTCATAGTATCTTCTTTGCTGGTATTCCTTAACCTGAAGGCAGCTCTATCCGTTTTGTTGGTATTATCCGTTCTTTTACATAAAGAGCTTTTTAGTATTTATAGATGGGATGTATTACCCGTGCGCATTTTCATGATTGCATTTGCAATAGTTTCCGGTATTAATTTTGTAATGTGGTTGACTAAAGGCGGGGATATATCAAAGAATATCTTAAAAGCCCTACGTTACCTTAAAGATCCTTTTGTTGTATTTTTATTGTTGCTTTGGCTGATCCGCGCCGTTTCCCTTATTTTTACTAAGAACCTTCCGGCGAGTGTTTTTTTGCTTGGGTTTTTTACTACGATGGTGGTTTTGGGACTCGTTTTGTATAAAAAGTACCTTGGATTTCCTGAGGAGGTTCTCACGTTCATCAAATACTACATTTATATAGTATTCGGGTTGTCGCTTATTGCTTTTATTCAGATCGCAATTTACTTTAGATATGACTTCATTTTTGGAGCTTTTTGGAACATTCCCGGGCACATGCCGCGTGTTGGTTCGTTGTTTTGGGATGTGAACCATTTTGGCGGCCTGTTGGCTGGTTTACTGCCTGTTGTAGGAGTCTTCATCCTTACGTCGGAAAAACTAAAACATAAGGTTGGTTATTTTCTACTTGCGGTACCTATGGGGGTTGTTTTGCTTCTCACAAATTCCAGAACATCTTGGATTAGCGCACTTGTTTCGTTCCTGTTCTTTATAACTCTATTACTAGTAAGGAAGTTTGGGTATAAAGCGTTATTGTATATATCACTGGTAATCGTTCTTATATCGATACCTATTGCCTGGGAGTACGGCAAAAAGGCCAGTCCGTTCAGGGCTGAGGTGAAGCAGTATCTCCATTACCGCATGGATTCGTTCGATTCCCACTTATTGCTGATTAAGGGTACATGGCAGGTTTTTGATAAATACCCGTATCTGGGCGGAGGCTATGGCAGTTTCTTTGAACATTTCAGTAAGACAAAAGTCGCAGCGGAGTTTTTCGGGAGGGATCCGGCCGCTTTGAACGTAAGAGTTCCTGCCCACACTATTTGGGGGGAAGTTTTATCAGAAACTGGTGCTGTGGGGTTTATAGTCTTTACACTATTCATTTTAACCGGTTTAGTGCCGTTGGTATATTTGGCACTACGTGAGAGGTCAAGAGAGAAATATCTAATATCGGCGGGTATGTCCGCTTCAGTAGTAGGCTGGCTTTCTGCAGGTATATTCTACTCTTATAACTCAGAGTTCTTTTTCTTAATATTCTTTTTCTTCTTTATTTACGGTTTAGGAACTCTTGGACGCGATAAATGGATGAGTGCTTATAAAGCACTTATTACTTCAGAGAAATACGTTTTTGTGTTTCTTATGCTGCTGACTTTGGGTTTGGTACTTTTGAATTTGGGTAAGAACCATCTTCTGCCGTGGGACGAGGCAATATACGCGAACATCGCAAGGAATATGACGGAGTCGGGCGAATATATAGTTCAGAATTGGAAACCCGGCGTTATCTGGTATGAGAAACCTCCATTGTTTATGTGGATGATGGGCGGTGCGATGAATTTATTTGGTGTGTCGGAATTTTCCGCCCGTCTGCCTTCTGCCGTAATGGGCATAGCTTCGGTGCTTCTTGTTTATTTTATCGGCAGGAGAATGTTCAACAAAACAACCGGATTTATTGCTGCCATAGTACTGCTCACAACTTTCAACTATCTTTATTACGCCCGTGCATCGATGCTTGATGTAACGGCAACTTTTTTTATCACAGCAGGAATATTCTCTTACTGGCTGGCAAAAAGTAGACACAAAGTGCAGTGGTGGCTGCTGGCAGGTGTTTTAACCGGTTTGGCCGTAATGGTCAAAGGCGTAGTTGGCTTCATTCCTTTTGGCGTTTTCTTCTTTTACGAACTTTATTTATTTTTTACCGCACAGCAAAAAATAAACCGCCACACTGTGACCGGGTATCTGGTTATGCTACTTTCCTCAGTAGCTGTATTTCTGCCTTGGCATTTCGAAATGTACCGCCGGTTTGGGCAGGCTTTTTTGGATAATTACATTGGCTATCATGTCCTTGACCGGGCTACTTCTGCGATCGAAGATAAAGGACGTCCGTTATACTGGTATATCATTGTAATGAAAGTAAGTATGAGGCTTTGGTTCGTAGCTCTCATTCCCGCACTGGCGCTAACGGTCTCGAGGATTTTAAAAAAAGATAACAGGCAAGTTTTCCTCGCTATCTGGGCAGTTTTTATATTCGTTTTATTTTCCCTGGCAACGTCAAAACTTAAATGGTATATCGTTCCTATATATCCTGCTACCGCATTGACCGTAGCATGGTTCTTTGAGAGAATGATCGTTCTAGTAGTGAGTAAAAACCGTTTAATGGACAATGTTTTACTTAAAGGTTTTCTGGTAGGCACTTTGGTTTTCGGGTCGGTTTTTTACTTGTTTTTAAACAAAGAGTTGATTTATGAGAGCGACCTAACAGGCCCTCAAGCTTTGCTATTGCAACAAAAAGATACTATCTTCGGAACGGAAGATGTTGTTTATGCAGATAGGATCGACCTGCCATTGATATTGTATTACAGCGGGAGTCCATATGAGGTTGTGGATTTCAGGCCATTAAAAGAGAAACTTGAAAGCGCGCAGCCGGGTGAGCGTGTGCTGTTCGTTACAAAGGTAAGCCGGTTTGAAAGAATTTCAGAGACCATTCCTAATTTACTTTTGATCGGCCAGCAAAAAGAATGGGTTTTAGGGTATTATTCCGATTATTATTTAACGGATAAGGATTTAAAAAAGGTTCTAATTCTTGAACCTCAGAGCGACATATGACGGTTTTTGATAATATTATAAGTCTCCTTAACGAAAAAGGTGTTAAACATACTGTGATCGAGCATGAACCTGTCTATACAAGCGAACAGGCCGCCCGTATCAGAGACACTGATATATCAATGGGTGCAAAAGCACTGATATGCTATGCGGATAAGAGCCCGGTCTTACTGGTTGTGCCCGGAGATAAAAAAGCGGATTTTAAGAAGTACAAACAGACTTTTGGAGTGAAAGATTTGAGAATGGCTACACCAACTGAGGTTTTGGAACTGACCGGGCTTGAGGTAGGCTCGATACCGCCTGTCGGCAAAGCTTTAGGTCTGCCCTCTTATTATGATTCGTCTTTTGGGGAAAAAGATTACGTATCATTTAATGCCGGGTCGCATACCAGCTCGGTCAAAATGAAAGCTAGCGATCTTATTGGTATTGAGGATCCTGTCCTTGCCGATATTACTTGATTAACTCTTCCTGTTATAAACTCTCATAAAACCTAGGGTTGTCAGAACGGCTGCTACAGCGGCAATCAGCTGTGCCATAGCCAAACCGGAAAGAGCGAATATCGGAATAAGTACCACGCTAAGCAGAAGTAAAGTACCGATCTTTGTTAGTGCGATATACAGCAGGGCGCCTGTTTTGTTCTCTACATAGAAATAGTTCTCCATGAATGTATGGATCGCGGTAATGGCACTTGCCATGATTGTAAAGTTGATGATCGAAGCTGATCTAAGATATTCCTCGCCGAAAAACGCCGGGATCAGTAATTTTGCAAGAATGATAGCTACTACAGAGAGGATCAGTATCCCTCCTGAAAGAATTCCCGTCTCGAGAAAATCATATTTACTTTTATCCCTTTTACGCGTTGCGTTATTTGGCAGAAGTACAGTAAAAATGGACAGGGAAACCAGTGAAAAAGCGCTCGAGATCTTATCAGCAAGATAAAAAACCCCAACGTCTGTGAAATCCTTCGCAATCTTGGCGATGGAGTTTGATATTGCCGACCACCCCTCCCCCATAAGCTGGGATGTGCCGGCCGGCATGGTTCGAAGAAAGTACTTTTTCAGATCCTTTGTATCTATTTTAAAACGCTTAAATTCATCCGGAAGGTAAAAGTACAATAGAGCACTTGGTAGTATTGACAGAGAAAATATTAAAAACGCTCCTGTAAGGTCCGGTTTTGCAACGCCCATGAACATTAACAAAGCGACGGTTCCTTTTACCGACGCCGGGATTGTGTTTAAAGCAATGAGTTTATGGTATTGCTCAAGTTTTTGGAACAATCCGAATAAAGCAAAGTTGACCGTATAGCCTATAAATCCGAAAATATAGAGTAAAAGGAGGGAAGGTTCGGATAATTTGAGTAAATATAGTATCGGTAACGATAGAGGTAGAGCAACCATAAACAGGATTAGTTTTATTGTGAAGAACTTATCGATCAGATTACGGTTTTGTGTGATAGAGTAAGCTACAAAAAGTGAATTTGTGCCGAAATCGGTGATCTTTGCCAGTGAAACTAATAGTGTCGTGATGAGTGCGTATCTGCCGAAATCCTCCACCGAAACGGATTTTGCCACGGCAGCAATAAACAGAAATCCCAGTCCGGCGTTGAATACGTTCCCGATACCTACGAATGAGATTTTAGTAATTGATTTTGAGGACATCGATTAATTCTATCACTTTGTTTAGTATAATCATGAGAACAACTATGAAGGTAGCAATCGTTTGTGATGATCTAGTCCAGTCCGGAGGGCAAGAGCGCCTGGTAATGGCTGTGTGCGAAATATGGCCTGGTGCCCCGCTGTATACCGCTTACGCATCAAAAAATTGGATAAACATTTGTCAGCAAAAGAAAATCGACCTTAGAGCTTCGTTCATGCAAAAACTTCCGCTTATTGAGAAATTGTACCGTTATTACTCTCCTTTTATGCTTCACCCATTGGCTTTCGAAAGTTTTGACTTTTCCGGGTATGATGTCGTCGTATCCATATCGTCGAGATTTGCGCACGGTGTGCTGACCAAACCCGGAACCATACATGTTTGTTACATGAATTCCCCCGGAAGGATGTTCTGGGAAGCTAGTAGTTATTTTGATAGTGAGAGCTACGGAGTACTAAAAACCTTTAAAAAATTTGCAAGACCAATTCTTAGTGTTCCTTTATCGTATTTGAGGTTATGGGACAGGACTGCTGCTCAAAAAGTAGATTACTTTATGGCAAACTCCAGGAATGCTCAAAGAAAAATAGCTAAATATTATAAACGCGATTCTCTTGTGGTCTACCCTTTTGCTGATATAAAAGATGAAATGTCAGATAAATGTGGGGTTGGCAATTACTTTATGGTCATTACCCGACTACAGGCTTGGAAAAGGGTAGACACTGCAGTGGAAGCTTGCACCAAGTTAAATGTTCCGTTAAAAGTTATCGGTGAGGGGCCGGATTTGGAGCGACTTAGGGGTATGGCGGGACCTAGCATTGAATTCTTTGGCTATGTGAGTGATGTAAGAAAAAAGGAATTACTGAGGTGTGCTACGGCTTTGATAAACACACAAAAAGAGGATTTCGGTATCGTTCCTGTTGAGGCGATGGCATTTGGAAAACCGGTGATAGCATACGGGCAGGGAGGAGTTCTTGAAACCGTTATTCCCGGCATGACGGGGGAGTTCTATAACGAACAAACAGCCGGTTCACTTAGTGAGGTTTTACAGAAATTCGATAGGGTAAGATACAATAGTGATGTCTGTTCCTTTACGGCAAGGAAATTCACGAAAAACAACTTTACGGGCCGTGTCAAAGAATTTGTAAATGAGGTATACTTGAAAAGTATCTCCGCTCTATGAACTTTTTCGATGTTGGTAAGAGAATATTTGATCTTGTCGGTGGAAGTATTGCAGTAATTCTTTTTTCCCCGTTTATGATGCTTACTGCTTTGTATATCAAAATGGTATCTCCCGGAGGTCCTGTATTTGTTGAAGCTAAAGGTAGAGTTGGGAAAGACGGGAAAGAGTTCCCAATGTACAAATTCAGAACAATGATCCCAATGGCGCAGGAATGGCTAAAAAGCCAACCGGAGATGTACAAGCAATATCAGGAAGGCGGTTACAAACTGAATCCGGACCCGCGTTGGATAAAAGGTGCAAAGATTATCAGAAAACTCAGCCTTGATGAGTTTCCGCAATTTTTTAATGTTGTTAGAGGTGAAATGAGCCTTGTAGGTTATAGGGCTTACTACGGTTACGAAGTGCATGAGCAGATGCAACGTTATCCGGATGCTAAGGAGTTTTTGGATATCGCGCTAACCGTTAAACCCGGAGTAACCGGTCTGTGGCAAATCAGCGGAAGGTCCGAGTTATCTTTCCTGGAACGTGTAAAACTCGATGCCCTATATGCACAGAAGAAGTCTTTGCTGTATGATATAGAAATAATTTTGCGGACGCCCTACGTGGTGCTTACCGGAAAAGGAGCTTTATAAATGTCTAATACGATCTTTTGGAAACCTAATAGTAAGATAAAAAGAACCTCGCAGGGTACTATAAATCTAAACGGCGGTGCGGCCGCGTTAAAAAGGAATAGAACTAAATTCTCGTTCAGGAACATGAGTAAAAGAGGGAAGATAGTTGCGGGGACATTGGGAGTCTTTGGTCTGCTTATTGTACTTTTTGTAGTCATTCCCGGGTTAGCACTATTGAAAAATGTTTTGGTGTTAAAGAACGATGTGGCTGTGTTACGTAATACTTTGCAGGAACGTGATGTTATAAAAATGGAAGCTGCTTTGGACAAGACCGAAAAGGACCTTGCCGACTTCCGTATTGCCAGAAATAGAAGTTTTGGCTGGTCTAAGAACTTCCCGGTAACGGGGGCTTACTACAATGATTCTGAACATTTTATCAACGCAGGAATATATGCATTGGAAGCCGCCCGCGAGACGGTTGTCCTTATCCAGCCATTCGCTGATGCCGCCGGACTCAAAGTTACGCCAAATGAAGAAGTAAAGGACACCGGATTGGCTGAGGCTTTTGCAAGTTGGGTTGCCGTGATGCCCCAGGTTGCACAGGATATGGATCCCGTTTTGGAAAAATTGGATAAAGTGGGAGAGGAACTCCAACCGGTCAATCCTAATAGGTACCCAAAGAGTATAAGAGGTACTCCTGTAAGAGGAACGATCATTCTTGCACAAACCTCGCTGAGCAAAGTGAAGGATTATGGTCCCGATATTAAGAAAGCGCTTACCATAATCCCGGGACTGCTTGGTGTCGGAACAGGCGAAAGAAGATATATGATCATTATGCAAAATGACAAAGAGATTAGGGCAACCGGAGGTTTTTGGACGAACTACGCCACCTTTAAAATTAATAATGCACTTTTAAGCTCGGATTTTTCCTCAAAAGATATGTACAGTATCGACTTAACGCTCGATTTGATCGATGCAACCCACACCTTTCCGAAAGCTCCCGATGCATACGTAAAATACCTAAAAGTAGAGCGTATGTATGCCCGAGATGCAAATATCTCACCCGATTATCCTACCGCAATAGAACAGTTCATGTACTTTTATAAGTTAGCAATGCCTTTGGCGCCGGCCGAAATAAAACCGGTGGATGGAATAATTGCGATTGATACTCAAGTTATCAAGGAACTGATGGAAGTAACCGGTCCTGTTACCGTGAACGGAGTAACGTATACTTCGGAGAACGTTGTCTTGGAGCTTGAGAAGATCGCGTCACTTGCACTAAGGGAGCAGGTGGGAAGGAAGAAAGTTCTTGGTGATCTGATGGAATCAATGTTAATAAATGTGTTTGAATCTGATAAAAGCTTATGGTCACAGCTCATAGAAAAAGGTGTCGACCTGGCTTCAAGGAAACATATCATAGGTTACATGTTCGATCCAGAAGCACAGGCTTTAATGGAAGAGTATAACTTAGCGGGAAGGATAACCGATCCGGTTGAAGGGGACTATTCTTATGTAGTTTCCACAAACCTTGGTGGTGACAAGACCAACTGGTTCGTTCATAAGGAAATTGAGCATGAATTTACCAAAGAGGGTGGGCGCTGGGTTGATACTGTCAAAATTAAATACTCGTATCCACAGCCAAGCTCTGAGTACGCTCCGTTCGCCAAGAGATTTAGGGATTGGGTTCGTGTTTACGCTCCGTTGAATTCTCAATTAATAAGTATAACCGGATCGGATGATGAAGGTATTACCGATCAGGAAAGGAATAAAACGTACTTTACGGGATATATCGAACTTGTTCCATCGGAAACCAGGGAGATGGTTCTCAAATACTATGTTCCCGATAGTGTTGTGAAAAACGGTACTTATAATTTGTATCTGCAAAAACAGCCCGGTACGAACGGAGAGATCCATAAAGTTACGGTTAATGGAAAGACCGAAACGATCGAACTAAGTAAGGATACAAAGTACAGTACAAAACTTTGACATCCGGATTAACTTTAGTAATCTATATTCGTGGCAAAATATAACATCGAAGCGATTGTTTTAAAAAAGATCAGCTACGGAGATGCGGACCGTATCTATACCCTTCTAACAAAAGACAAGGGAAAGATCACTGCCGTTGCGAGAGGTGTGCGTAAGATATCATCACGACGCGGCGGAAACCTTGATACCCTTAACCATATCAATATCACATTAAGTGAGAACACAAGTGGATACAAAACCATTACCGAGGTTAAAACTCTGGGTTCATACAGAAATCTTAAGAAATCTCTTGAGTGTTCGTTAGCCGGCTATTATATGGCGGAACTAATTAATAAATCCGTAGAGGAAAATTCGGAAAATAACGATGTGTTCTTTCTACTACGGGATTCTTTGGATACTTTGGATGCTGACGGGAAAAAGAAAAAGTTTGTGGTGAATAAGTTTGAGTTTTTGCTTATGAAGTTGCTTGGATATGAAATGTCTTTGAACGAATTGAGAAGCTTTAAGAAAGAAGAATTGGATAACCGGCTAAAGTTGTATGTTAAGGAGTCGCTCGGTGAGGACTTTAAGAGTTTGACGATATAGGCTTAAACCTTTGTTGAAAAGAAAAAGGTACTTGCTTGTGGCTTGTACCTTTAGAGGAATCAATCAATATCAGAAACATGTGTTAGCAAGTGTTTGTGCCGTGCTAACTCAGGCGCTGTGAACGTGAAGTACCTGTGAATCCATCTTCCTTTCCAATAATAACCGGACATGTGCTTGACTGGGTATGAGGTGTTCAATGGTACTCCAGCCCCAACTTTTTCCAAAACCTCACCCGATAGATAATAAAAGCTGTTCTCGTTCGGTTCTTTTTCTACCCTAACGACTACACCATTCTTGTGGTTCCCAAAAAATATTACATGACCTGTTTTTTTGGGTACGCGTTTTAAAGTACGTTTTCGGATGTTTCCCGTGATCTTTTGTATAACCCCTGGCATATCGCTCTCCTTTTATTAATATCTTCATTCTTATTGTTGTTATGTAGTATACTTGACACATTATGTCGGAACAAGAGCATGTCACACTTCAAAAGATAATATCACTAACAAAAAGACGCGGATTTGTTTATCCGTCCTCGGAAATATACGGAGGTTGGGAGGCAACGTATGACTTTGGTCCTTTGGGGGCGGAGGTTTTAAGGAATATTAGGAATTTATGGTGGGAAGAATTTGTTACAAAACAGCCGGATATCATGGGTTTGGACGGTGCTCTTATCTCACATCCTCGAGTTTGGGAAGCCAGCGGTCATGTAGAATCTTTTGCTGATGTTATGGTTGAGGATTTGGTTACGCACAGAAGGTATCGGGCAGACCATGTTATAGAAGAATCAACGGGTATTGTTGCCGATGGTTCGTCTCCCCAGGAAATAGATGACCTAATAGTATCCCACAAAATAAAAAGTCCGGCAGGTAACCCTTTATCAAAAGCGAAGAGTTTTAACAGTCTTGTTGAAGTGCAAGTCGGAACGGTTGAAAATGCCAAAACTACAGCGTACCTCAGGGGTGAAACTTGCCAGCCTATTTTTTATAATTTTAACCTGGTAAGAGAATCGATGAGGAAAAAAATACCATTTGGCATCGCTCAGATCGGAAAGGCATTCAGAAATGAGATTAAAGTAGGACCTTTCATTTTCAGGACAAGGGAGTTCGAACAGATGGAGCTGGAAATGTTCGTCCACCCGCGCGAAGCGGACATATATTTTGACCGGTTTAAAATGTGGAGTTTGGAATGGCTGAAGAGCATAGGTTTGAACAGCGAAAGGTTAAGGTTGAGGGATCAGGAATTTAAAGAAAGAGCACACTACAACAAGATCGCGACCGACGGGGAATATAACTTTCCGTTTGGGTGGAAGGAATTCATGGGTTTGCATTATCGTGGCGATTGGGACCTAAAGCGGCACGGTGAGTTCTCGGGTGAGAATTTCATGTACAAAGAAGAGGAAACAGGCGAGGAATTTATTCCTCATATCGTTGAATACTCGATCGGTTTAACGCGGTTGATGTTCGTTTTGCTGATGGACGCTTATAAAGAGTTGGACGACAGGGTGGTTTTGAGTTTAGATCCGAGGATAGCTCCGTATAAGGCCGCAGTATTCCCGTTGGTAAGGAACAAACCCGAGATTGTGGAAAAAGCACAGGATGTTTACAACACTTTGCTTCGGTTGGGAATAAGCACGGACTGGGATGACCGGGGAAACATCGGTAAAAGATATTTAAGTCAGGATGAGATCGGAACCCCTTCCTGCATTACCGTTGACTATCAAACACTTGATGATAATACTGTAACTGTCAGGAATAGGGATACGACCGAACAAATGAGAGTTCCTATTGAAGAGCTGGATGAACTTATAGGTTAGCCTTTGTATTAAATGAAAAACCCGGTGTTCTTTTAACGACCGGGTTTTTTTGTACATAAGGTGTAATGCGCTATTTTTAAGCCGTCCCTTTCCCTTTTTGCCGCTTTTTTATCTCTACTTGAAACGGTGATCCTGAACTTGCAATAAACACATACAGCCTGGGAAACCCAGAAATCGTTTCCTTTTGTATTTGTCTGAGTGTACATCCGTTGCAAGTTTTTTATACCGATCTTAGATGCGTTAGCTTGATGAATTTCCACCGTAACTCTCTCCTTGCTGAAAGGCATAGCCTAATAAAGAACTAGCCTGTTGAGCTGTAGGATAGGTTGGGAAAGATTGTCTATTTCTTATACACGTCATACGATAGGCAATCTCTAACTTTTCCTTTTCTTTACTAGCTCTTTTTGTGGGGAAAATTCTAAAATTACCGGGTTTACCCTTGATACGGAAATACTTTCCCATTGCTCTTATTCATCCTTTCCTGATACGTACAGGTGCTAAAGTTTCCCCAATAGTATACCATTTCGGGTTTTATTCTGTATTGACACTGGATATTAAATGGTGGATTATGGATATAGTCTGGTGACTAATGGTGACTGAAAATATATGAGGATGTTTCTTGGGGAATATCAACCAAATATTACCGAAGGTTCCCGCATTGCTCTGCCCAAGAAACTACGGGATCAAGTACGCGGAGATGAAGTAATCCTAAGCAGAGGATTTGAGAAGTGCGTCTTCATATATGATAAAGAAGATTGGATGCAGGAAGCAGGCAAACAAGTCGAAAATCCGATTACCGACTCTAAAACCCGCGAACTTAAAAGATATATGTTCGCTTCGGCAAGTGAGGTGCCGATAGATTCCCAAGGCCGGGTTGTTATACCCCAAAACCTTAAGGAATATTCAGGCTTGGACAAAAGAACAGCTGTTATTGGAGCCGGGGATCATATAGAGGTTTGGGATTGGGATACTTGGCATGTACATTTTGAAAAAATTTCTGCCGAATTGGTGGGCTAGTTTATGCAGTATCACAAACCGGTAATGGCGAATGAGCTGGTAGGTTCGATGCTGGTGCGCGATGGTTTGAATTATATCGACTGCACATTAGGCGATGCCGGCCACACGCTGGAGATACTGAAGTTTGGCGGTAAGGTTTTGGGTTTGGATGTTGATGCGGACGCTTTGGTACGTGCCGGCACAAGGATTAAAGACTTAGGTTTAAGCGATTACTTTACGGGTATACAGGGTAATTTTAAGAACATTGATAAATTAGCCGAGGAACATGGTTTTTCTCAAGTAGCAGGCGTTTTTTATGACTTGGGTTATAGTTCGTATCAGCTGGAAAAGAAGGATCTCGGACTTTCGTTTCTAAAAGAACAAGAACTGGACATGAGACTTGACAGTACACTGGGTGTAACGGCAGCCGACCTGGTAAACGCTCTGCCGGAAAGAGAACTTGCAAATATTTTCTTTAGCTACAGTGACGAACGCTTGGGAAATAGATTTGCGAGAGCCATCGCTAAGCGTCGTGATTTGAAGAAGTTCCGTACAACTAAAGATCTGGCAGATCTTATAGTTGACGCAGCTCCTTCAGGTTATGAACACGGAAGGATCCATCCTGCAACAAGAGTGTTTCAGGCTTTGAGGATCGCAGTAAACGATGAAATAACTAACCTGACCTTATCACTGCCCCGGGCCGCAGCGCTGTTACTGCCTGGCGGGCGAATGGCTGTCATTAGTTTCCATTCGCTTGAAGATAAAACGGTCAAGGACTTTGGCCGTAGCGCGCGGCCCCATATAAGGCAGGTTACGGAGAAACCCTTAGTACCGGGGTTGGCGGAAGTGGAAGGTAACAGCATGAGCAGGAGTGCAAAACTCCGCGTTTTTGAAAAAATAGACGGGTAATAATGTGTACCCGAAACTGCCTATGTATAGCACTAAAAGATTTAACAGCGACGATATTTTAAAATTGGGATTTAAGCTTAGTGTAGTAGCTTTAGTACTCAGCATCCTCTCTCAAATGTTTTTTGCTAATAAGCTGGCTGTTAAAAGCAGCGAACTTACCGAACTTAACGACAGGAAAGTCGTTCTGGAAAAAGACCTGGCGAAACTTGAGTTCGATAATTCCGTTTTATCATCACTAATGAACATCGAACAGCGCGCACTTCAGCTTGGTTTTGTGCCAATGACGGGTACTATACTGGCTATAAGACCGGCACCTACGGTATCGGCAGTTAATATCCCTTCCTTATAAAAATAAAAGATGAGGAAAAAGAGGGCTACAAACGAAAATTTCAGACTTAATATATTAATAGGTTTTTTCTTAAGTGTTTCCGTTGTTTTCGTATTGAGGCTGTTTTTTATTCAGGTTGTCGGTCATGAGAAATACAAAGCCTTAGCCCAAGACCAGTATTGGAATCTCCAGGATATACCGGCAAGAAGGGGGAACATTATGAGCAGGGATGGGTTCGTTCTTGCAACAACGCAGACCCACTATTTGATGTATCTGGAACCTCAAAAAATTGAGAATAAAGATAAAGTTATCCGGTATCTAAGCGACGCTTTGGTAAAGATAAATGCGGAAAGGGAGGGGGAGGCAGACATATTGAAATCAGGGTTTGAGAAAAAAATCGCTAACCTGCTTGATACTACACTTCAATGGGTCATTTTGGAACATAACCTAACACCATACCAAAAAGAAGACATCGAAAGCTTGAACCTGGTTGGTGTGGGTTTTGAGGAGGAGCCGGTCCGCTATTACCCGGAAGGGACACTGGCCTCTCATGTGCTTGGTTTTGTCGCGAGTAATGAGCGGGGTGATAAGCAGGGGTATGAAGGTATAGAGGGAAAACTTGATGCCGATCTAAAGGGTAAACCGGGAAGGATCGTAGAGGAAAAGGATGCTATGGGAGCGCCGATACTGGTAGGGGGGTATACAAAAGTACCTCCTATTAACGGCAGGGATATTGTCCTTACCTTAGATAGGTCTGTTCAATATATTATCGAGAAACATATTAAAAACGGAGTAGAGATGTACGATGCTGTGTCCGGTAGTGTGATTGTGATGGATCCTATTCCGAAACATATGAACCCGGTTCAGTCATGAAACCATTAACAGTTTCCGCTGCTGTAGATCTTAAGAAAGTAACACCAAGCACCTCGTATGAGGATAATGGACCTGTTTATTATTCGGGGCATAAGATAGACAACTGGGATGGGAAACACCACGGATCAATGAACATTGTCCAGCTCTTACAAAAATCAAATAATATAGGGGCGGCGTGGGTAGGGCATTTAGTAGGGTCTGAGAACCTTTCGGAATATATGTCAAATTTTGGTTTGGGAAACAAAGGTGGAATTGATCTTGAAGGAGAGGATACAGGTATTCTGAGAGACTACTCGTCGTGGACTGACATCGATCTGGCGAATATAGCTTTCGGTCAAGGAATTTCTGTCACACCTTTGCAAATGTTGGATGCTTTTAACACAATCGCTAATGGTGGAGAACTTTTCCAGCCAAAAGTGATATTGGAGATCAGGGATGAGGGAAAGGTTTTGAGCATTCCTCCAAAGAACGTACGGCGTGTCATATCTAAGGAGACGTCTGACACAATGGTTAATATGCTGATACAAGCTGTGGAAGGAGGGGAATCGAAGTTCTTTAACTTAAAGGATTACAAGATCGCTGGTAAGACAGGTACAGCCCAGATACCAGTACGTGGAGAATACGATCCGACTAAGACTAATGCTACGTTCATAGGTTTCCTGCCGGAGACAAAGAAATTCTCTATGATTGTCAGGCTGGACAGACCTTCTACAAGCCCTTATGCAGCCGAAACAGCCGTTCCTTTATGGATGAGCATAACGGATGAACTTGTTAAATATTACGGTATTCCTCCTGATAATACTATCGGAAATTAGAAAGAGCTCTAATTTTGTTAAGAGCTCTTAAATATCGTTCTCATAATTCTTACGA
>LCBS01000006.1 GCA_000997355.1 candidate division WWE3 bacterium GW2011_GWB1_41_6 | reverse complement strand
TAACCGCAAACAAGCATAGTTCTTAATTGGTACAAGCTTAACGAATATTTGAATATTGACCTGTAGGCGAGAGTATTTTGAATTGCTTCAGCACAAACTGTTCGTTTTTTTACATTCATATTTAACGGGATTCGGCATCAAGCACCTTGTTGACCAGAGAATCCGCTTCATGGTTTTTTGTCCGGGGGATGTGTTCATAACCGACGGAAGAAAAGTTCTTTTCAAGTTCCTTTACCCGAGCGTAAAGAACTTTAAGACGTTCGTTCTTAACCTTATACTGACCTTTCAGCTGTTTCACTACCAGTTCGCTGTCAAGTTTGCAGACCAAAGTTTTGGCTTTTTTGTCATGAGCGGCTGCCATGCCTTCGATCAACGCGAGATATTCTGCTTCATTGTTCGTGCAGACACCCAGATATTTGCCCATCTCGTATATTTTTTCGTTGGAGCTGTCTCTTAACACGACACCTAATGCACCCGGGCCGGGGTTGCCGCGCGCGCCTCCGTCTGTGTTTAACACCATTTTCATAACTGCCCCTTTAGGTATCTTTTAAACGCGTACCACAATGTTGCACTTATAAAACCCAGGGATACACCCAGTAAGAAATTCACAGGCAAGCTCCGATAGGCTGTATTTACCACCGGATCTCCGACCGGTGATATGAGGAGAGCAGGGTCACCCCCGCTATTCAATGCGGTTGCAGTGTCTACCATATTGTTCGATATGCTGGTAAATAATGCTGCTGCGTTTGTTTCTGAATTTCCTTTTACTTTAAGAGTTATAAGCTGAGGTGCCTCTTTTGTTACGTCTATCTGTTTTGACACTCTTCTCAGACTCCTTTCATTAACCGGTAAACCTATATTTTCGAGAGCTTTTTTCTTAATGTCCGTGCTTTCGAGCAGTGCGATAACCGTGTTGGTGTATGCCTGGGCTGTCTGCTGTCCGTAGTAACCCTCGTATGTAAAGTATCTTCCCGTGGTTCCCTCGACATTGCGGTGTATATAGAAAGAGCCTGTAGCAATATGTTTAACAGGAACTGCAAAGAACAAGATAGTTCCCGCAAGGCCTGCAACTAATGCTGCCTTAAGTATGTGTTTTGAATAAGTACTGAAAAATTTAACTATTTCTGTAAATTCCATAAGAGCATTATACAAGGTTTATCGTACGATTTAACCTTGTAAAATAGGTGATAAGAAAATATACTTAAGGAAAGGAAATCTGCCCAAATGCCTAGGAAAAATGTTATTAGAAAATCTGCTCTTTCTCCAACCGTTTTAATAGCCGGCGGCGCCGGTTTTATCGGTTCCCATTTGTCGGAAGCGTTGTTATTACAGGACGCACGGGTTATAGTTCTTGATAACTTTAAGACAGGCAGGGATTTTTATATCGGCCATCTTCTTACCCACCCAAAATTCGCCCTCTACGATGCCGATATTAATGTCGGTTTTCCCCCCGAAATCGAAAGTGTGGACTATGTTATCCACCTGGCCGGACTTGAGGAATATCTATATAGTGAGGAGCAGGTCAACCTGGACGCTCTTTTAACGAACGCTGTAGGAACCAAGAACCTTCTTGATCTCGCGAACCGTTCACACGCCAAATTTCTGCTGGCATCCTCCATTTACGTTTATCAGGGCATGATGTCCCAGATAACCCTCGACTCTTATTTTGGACGTACTAACATCGAGGAAAAGAAGTATTCGGCGACGGAGGCAAAAAGATACGCGGAAGCGTTGGTCTGGGAATATTACAAGAAAAATGACACGAACGTCAGGATCATGAGGCTTCCGGAAGTTTATGGGCCGAAGATGGACCTGGAAGCAAGCGGGAACCTCGGAAGATTGTTAAAAGAATTGATGGATGGGAAAGACTTAAATATTTACGGAGAAGGAGTTGAGAAAGAACACTACGTTTATGTGAACGATGTCGTCTCGGGGATCGTGCGGGCACTGTTCAACGACAGGACTGTCGGAAAAATATATTCCCTCATTCCCCCCGAACCGTACTCTGTTCTGGAAATCGCCTTTCTGTTAAAGACGCTTGCCAACAGAGAAATAAAAGTCGAGTTCAAACAGAAAATAAAGGAAATGGAGCCCAGGCAAGCTTACCCAGATACATCCAACTTGAAAGATCTAAGATGGGAAATCAAAACCTCGTTTAAGGATGGGATAATAAAAACCCTCATGTGGTATGGGTATGATGTGAACCAGCACAGCTTTAAACCTGCAAAGTTCATAGAGGAGAAGAACCGTGAAAAAACCCTGATAGATTCACTTACCACCGTAGAAGGTAAAGTTTCACCGGAAGCAGAAAACGAATTGATAAGCTCGTTGTCGAACGTAGCCGAGTTCCATACTCCGGAGGAGATCAAGGGGAAAAAGGAAAAGAAGCCCTTTCCACTCGCTGAAGCTATAAAAGGAAAAATCTCGATATTTAAAAACCTTTTCAAAAAAGAGGGTAGATCTCAAACAAAACCTCAAAGTATACCGCCTGCAGGAAAAAGCAGGAACAAAATAATGTTAAGTATCGTGCCTGCTGTCTTGTTTGCGCTAATACTTCTGACGGTGGGCATACCATCGTTCATGTCCTATGCGTATGCTAAAAAAGCGACAAGTGACATTAGGGAAGTTCCGGTTCTGCTTTCTCAATTTAAAACAACCGAGGCACAGACAAAAGCAAACTCAGCGTTTCAGAATTTCTCAAAAAGCCAAAGGTTTTTCTCTCAGCTTGGGTGGGCATTTTCCCTGACGGGTAATAGGGATATGTACAATTCTTCAAGCAAAGTGCTGAGTTCGGCGACATATTCATCAAGGGCAGCCTACTATTTTTCAAAAGCTGCGGTTCCTTTTAGTTCCATGTGGGAAACGATAAAACCTAATTCTGAGAAAGAGTTTAGCGCGGAGGAGTTCGAGAAATACCGTTCCGATTTCCAAACCGCAAGAAACAGCTTTCAGCTTGCGCAAGCCGAATACAAGAATGTGGATAAGGATGACTTGCCCGGTCCGTTAAAAGAGCAGATCACGGAGTATGAAAATATTTTATCTGCCGCCGGTCAAAATCTTGACCTTTTCGCGGACGGCATGAACTCTCTTCCTGATATTATCGGCATAGACTCGTCTAAAAAATATCTGATACTTTTCCAGAACAATAACGAACTAAGGCCAACCGGAGGTTTCATTGGTTCGTACGCGTTACTTGAACTTGAAAAAGGAAAAATAAAGAACTTATCTATCGACGATATCTACAATCCTGACGGTCAGATCGATGTCAGGGAGCTGGAAACTCCTGAATCTCCTGCACCTATCAAAGAGTTTTTGAAAGAGGAAAAACTGTATCTTAGAAATGCCAACTGGAATCCAAGCTTTCCGCAAAGCGCAAGAGAGATACAGGACCTTTACTACTTGATAACCGGAACAAAGACTGACGGAGTGATAGCAGTGGATCTCTACTTTGCCAAGAATATGCTTGACGTAACCGGTCCTCTTTTTCTGACTGCCTACAATGAAGAAATCTCGGCAAGTAACTTATACGAACGCACACAGTTCCACAGCGAATTCAATTACGAGAACGGTTCGGACCAAAAACGTTCGTTCTTAACCGTGCTGGGAAGCAAGCTTTTAGAGAAGATGTTCGCCCTGCCTTCCGGACAGCTTCCGGTATTCTGGTCCAAGATGTATGAGAATCTAGAGCAAAGGCATATGCAGATCTATCTGACAAATAACCCATTCGGTGCAGTTTTGCAAAGAGAAGGTTGGGACGGCAGTTTGGCCGGTGTAGGAAAAGACTATCTTTATATAGTCAATTCGAATTTGGGGGGAAACAAAGCAAACTACTTTGTCAGGAACACGATGGATTACAATATCATGTCCGAAACCAGAGATGGCCTGCTTAGGGGTAATCTTACCCTTACATATGAACATGCCGGTGAAGGAACTGCGTGGCCGGGAGGAATATATACGAACTATGTCCGCATATTAACCCAGGAGGGTTCCAAGCTGACAGGCGCGAGGATCGTATACCCTGATAGGGAAGAAGATATTTTTGGAAATATGATCATTACAAAAGCAGGTAAATATAATTCTTTCGAGACGCCCGTTTTGATAGAACCGCAAAAACGTGTACAATTAAAAGTCACGTATGATCTGCCTATTGGGTTGTCCATTAACGCTAATAACATGAATTACAGTCTGTTCTGGCAGAAACAACCCGGAACCCAGGATGACAAGTTCAGCTTTAAGTTTGAACCTCCATTCGGTTTGGAAACAGGGCAATCATCATTCGATGGCACTTTAACCGGTGATAAGCAGTTCAATATTGCTCTTGATCCGAAGTAATCTATGCCAATCAAAGACGTTCAAAAAACTAATACACAACACGCAGTACCTCAAAACATCATGGATGTGGAATTCAAAGTCATTGGCGAGCTTACACTCCGTCAATTCGCATATCTGTTGGTTTTCTGGGGGACGGCATACCTTGCTGCGGTATACATGGCCGGTATTTTCAAATGGCCTTTAGTGGTTTTTTGTACACTGCTTGGTTTGGGTTTGGCTTTTGTCCCTGTTCAGGAACGTGGCATGGACCAGTGGATAATAAACTTTATTAAAGCAATGTACACTCCAAACCAGAAAATCTGGAAAAAGGATCCCGTGGTGCCTTCGGCATTTTTATACCAGAATATGGCTGTTGTAAGGCAGGAACTTATAACTTTAGCTCCCACATCCAGCAGGCGTAAACTCGAGGAATATTTGATGTACGAAGAAAGCTTTCCTAAAGTAGATAAGCTGGATATACCGGAACAGGAGTACGTTCAAATGGTCAGGCAGGCGTTTTCCGGAAGTGCCGGATCCGTCCGCACCGAGCAGGAACCGATAAGACCAGTAAAGTTTGATATGGATTTTGCTCCCGGGACACCAGGGAATTTGGGTACGGGCTTCCCGTCTCAACCAGCACAAGAACCTCATATACAAAAAACTACCGGGCCGTTTTCCCGGCCATCAGTAGAAGAAATGGCAATGGCAGGACCGCTGCCGGTACAAAAACCACCCGAACCTATAAAGGTAGAAGTTGCGCCGCCGGTACCGACTCCCGCTCAGCCAAAGCCGGTTACTGAAGCTCCCCCGCAACAACCAGCCGTTCAGATAAAAAAACCTCCGGTTGTATCCACAAGCGTTCCGGGAGGTGCACAATTAGAGATTAAACATTCTAAACTAAAACATGGGTCCTCTCACGAATCGTCTTACTCTGATGTGTACGTGTCGCCAATGACTCCCGACCGCCACGCGGGAAGAAGGTTCATGAGCCTGTTACCTAAACAAGGTCAGTTAGTTCTCCCGTTAAGAGGAGGAAAAGTTCTAAAAACCGAGCAGGATAACAATTTTGATGAGGATTTGAAATCTAAAACGGAACAACTGAATATCCTAATAAACCAGATAAAAGGCGATAAGATCGTTCAAAAGAATATTTCCAAAGATTTTGGCAAACTAAAAGAAGAACAACGCGACTTGTATTCCAAACTCGGAAAAAACGCAGCACCTGCGCAGCCAATTTTAGAGAAAATTGAAAAACCTTCCATCACTGTAGCCGAACCTAAAAAGTCTGAAGATCGGGAAGAAGTTCTAAGTCTAATCGACAGCTTTAAAGTAGAATTTGAACGTTTGACAAAGAAGATAGTAAGGCTTCGTGCGGACATTGAGGATACCGGAGGAATGGATATTGCCACTAACTCCGAAAAAAGACAACTCCTTGAAAAACTGGAACAGGAAAAACTGAAAGCTACAAAAGAATACGAAGCCATTCAGGCAAAGACCAAAGAACTTGAAGCGAAGCTTGATGAGCAAAAGAAACAGCGGTCAGAAACGGAAAGAGTTTCAGAGGCATACACACAGAAAGTAGAAGAGAGAAGGGCGGAGGACTATGAGATCCTAAAGAGACGTGTGGCGGAACTTCAGGAAATGCTAAGGCAGAAAGAGACTCAGACACGTACTGTTCCTGTTGCGGTTCCCGTTCAGGCGCCCGTTGATAGCGGACCGGGAATGGGTCCGGCAGCCGCACGATATGCAAAGATGCAGCCTCTCACAAGCAATCCAAACGTATTATCAGGTGTTGTAAAAGGATTTGATGGGGTAGGACTGGAAGGCATCGTGGTTGTTATAAAGAACGGCCGGGGAGAAACCGTCAGGGCTATTAAGTCAAATGCGTTAGGACAGTTTGTTTTGCTAACGCCTCTGTCCAACGGCATGTATAATATTGAGATAGACCAGTTCCGAAAAAGCGGATATTCCTTTGATATAATTTCAGTGGAAGCGAAAGGGGAGATTATACCGCCGATAGAATTTACAGGAAGGGGAACTAACTAACATGCCCAAAAACTCAAACGTATTAGCGACAACTCAAGATCATCTGGACATCGAAGATATAAAGAATAATCTCGTTGTATTAAAAAACGGCGCCGTTTGTGCCGTGCTCCAGACGACTGCGGTAAATTTTGATCTTTTGTCCGAGATTGAGCAGGACGCCATTATTGCGGCTTTTTCAATGCTTTTAAACTCAATATCTTTTCCGATACAGATCGTGCTCCGTTCCAAAAAACTTGATATTACTAAATATTTAGAAAAAATTCAGAGAGTGGAAAGTAAGATCAGAGACCCTCTTTTAAAACAGCAGGCACAGGCATACAGGGAGTTTGTAGCAGACTTTATACGCCAGAATGAGGTTTTGGATAAGAAGTTTTTTGTGGTTATTCCGTCCGGCGGAACTTCGCCTACCGAACCGGGGATCAACCCGTTCGATTTTGTTAACAAACTGACCGGAAAACATACAAAAAGAATACATGTGGATGTCAATAAAGCACTTAAGCAGGCTCAGACAAGCCTTCAGCCCAAGGTGGACCACGTTATCGGGGAGTTCAACAGAATCGGTGTAAAAGCCCGCCTTATGACAACACAAGAACTGGTGGAACTTTATTTTGATATATACAACCCAAGTTCGATACACGGGCAAAGGATCAGGACAAGCATAGAGGATTACAAAACGGCGATCGTAAATCCCGCTATATTAGAGGAATAATATTTATGGGCTTATTTAAAAAGAAAAATAAAGAGGAACAGCAAAATAATCAGGCAGCTACGGCCCAGCCTGAGGTTCCCGCAGCACCCGGTGAAGCAAGTCCCGGACAAGTATTGGCCCAGGGAATGGTGAATGTCCGGGATATTATCGCCCCCTCAGCACTGGAAGTTGACTTCAGCCATATCAGGATCGGGAATACTTATTATAGAACCGTCTTTATTTCCGGGTATCCTAGGTTTGTCGGAGCGAACTGGCTGTCGCCTGTGATCAATTTTGACCATACGCTGGATATTTCCATGTTCTATTACCCTGTTAAAGCTAAAGGAGTTTTGGAAGATCTTAGGAAGAAGATGACGGAAATGGAAGCTACGGTCATGTCCAACCAGGAAAAAGGTCGTCTTCAGGACCCGGGAGTCGTCGCTGCTTTGGAGGATGCAAGAGATCTTCAGGAACAACTTGTAAAAGGTGTTGAGAAATTTTTCCAATTTTCCTTTTATATAACGATACCGGCTGAAAGTTTGGAGGAGCTTGAGAACGTTACCGCAAAGCTTGAATCTACACTGGGTTCGTTGCTCCTGATTTCAAAATCGGCTACCCTCCAGATGGAAGAAGCGTTCCAGACCACAATTCCAGCCGCCTTGGATAAACTATTAATTACCAGGAATATGGATACGACCAGCCTAGCTACCACCTTCCCGTTCACTTCGTCCGACCTTACGTCCGATGACGGGATCATGTATGGGGTGAACAGGCACAACGGTTCGCTGGTTATTTTTGACAGATTTTCGCTGGAGAATGCCAATACGGTTGTCTTTGCAAAGTCAGGTGCAGGTAAATCTTATATGGTTAAGCTGGAAGCTTTGCGTTCCCTGGTGTTTGGTGCTGAAATAATCATTATCGATGTAGAAGAAGAGTACCGAACGATGTGTGATGCGGTGGGCGGGGATTTTATCAGCTTTTCCGCGAACTCTCCCTCCAAGATGAATCCGTTCGATCTGGCGGGTATGGCGGTTGAAGGTGAAAATGAACTTGGGCAGAAGATCCTTTCATTGCACACTCTTTTTAAATTAATGCTTGGGAGTCTTACTCCGACTGAGGAAGCGATCCTTGACCGTGCTTTGATCGAGACTTACAGAATAAAAGGTATTACGAACGATCCCGACACTCAAAGAGGGAAAGAACCTCCGGTTATGGAAGATCTTTATAAAGTGCTTCTTGGCGCCGAGGAACCGGAAGCTAAAGGGATGGCCGAGCGGCTTGAAAAGTACATCCGGGGATCACTTACGGGTATTTTTGACTCGCAGTCTACTATCAATATCGACAACAGGATGACCGTATTCTCAACGAAAAATCTTGAAGATGTTCTGCGTCCGGTCGCATTTTATATAATCCTTGACTTTATCTGGACCAAGATCAGAAAGGACCTGAAAAAGAGGATCCTGATCGTTGAAGAGGCCTGGTATCTTTTGCAAAACGAGGACAGTGCGCGGTTCATTTACGGTATTGCAAAAAGAGCGCGTAAGTATTATTTGGGGCTTACCACGATCTCTCAGGATGTGGATGAGTTCTTAAGGTCTGAATACGGCAAAGCAATTGTTACGAACTCGTCCATCCAGATCCTGCTTAAGCAGCACCCTGCCGCGATAGATGTGGTAGCCGAGACATTCTATCTCTCCGAAGGAGAAAAAAGGCTACTTCTTGCCGCCGATAAAGGAGAAGGCCTGTTCTTTGCAGGTTCGAACCATGTTGCTATCAAGGTATCAGCATCGCCTGAGGAACATAAACTTATTACGACAAATCCTGAGGAACTTCTTAAGATGAGAGAGCAGGGTAAAGTTACGTTGAGAGAAGAAGATTTGATAGAGAAGCCTCAGTACCGTCCTCTGGAAAGATTCGCGCCCGGCCAGGGGTCTGCACAACCTCAGTCACCACCTGCCGGAGTTTCGACTTCGGAACCCACTATCGAGGAACCTGCCATGCGGGAAACTGCAGCCCCGGTGGGGCCTGTTCGGGAACCTCCGCATCCTACGCCTATTCCAACTCCTCCCGCCCCTTCAACAGAAGAGTCGCAAGGTGGCTTTTCATTAGGCGGGCCAACCCAAGGCGATATAACTTCACTAAGGTAAATCTTCCTGAGAGGAACTATTACCCTAATATCACGACAACCTCATGTGTTGAACCGTCATCCTTCAAAGGTACTTTCTTATCCACGGTTTTTGTTCCATCCAGTACCAGGTCACTCACCTTACTTCCGTTTTTTAAAGGGTTAAGCACTTGAATATTGTAAACACTTTTTCCATATCTATAAGTAATCTTATATTCGTTCCAATCTCCGGGAATGTTTGGTTCGAGTGAGAAAAAGCTGCCGTCAACCTTCAAGCCCAAAATATTTTCTATCGCGGTTCTGTACATCCATCCGGCTGATCCCGTATACCAACTCCACCCGCCCCGTCCGATATGTTGAGGATTGTTGTAAACGTCTGCCGCCATTATATAAGGTTCTGTCTTGTACTTTTCTATAGCTTGTTGGTTCAAACTGTGTTGTATGGGATTTAGCATCTGGAACAGTTCAAACGCCCGCCCGCCGTTTCCTTTCATAGCGTTGGCAAGGACCATCCAAACCACACCGTGTGTATATTGTCCGCCATTTTCTCTGATTCCCGGCGGATAGCCTTGTATATAGCCCGGTGTAGGTTCCGATTTATCAAAAGGCGGGGCGAGTAGCAAAAGCAATTTTTCCTCGTCTTTAACAAGCAATTCCTCCGCAGCTCTTAGTGCCGACTTTTGCTTTTCCGGATCACCTGCCCCTGAGATAACACTCCATGATTGGGAGATAGAATCAATAATACATTCATCGTTATCCTTAGTACCAATCGCTTTCCCGTTATCGAAGTAAGCCCTCTTGAACCACCGTCCGTCCCATCCGGCTGTATTTAAGACTTCCTTCAGTTTCTCAGCAGTTTGCTTATATTCCCCGGCTTTTTCTCTATCACCTTTATCTTTACAAATAGGTATGAACGAACTGAGTACGCTATAAAGGAACCACCCTAGCCATACACTTTCTCCCTTTCCTTCTTCACCGACCTTGTTCATTCCGTCATTCCAGTCGCCGGTTCCCATCAAGGGCAGTCCGTGTTCTCCGAACTTTAGGGAATAATCAATTGCTTTTATGCAGTGCACATAAAGTGAGCCCAATTCCTCTGACAATTCCGGTTCACCGTATAACTCATGTTCTTCAGGTTTTAAGACTGGCATTTGGAGAAATGGGGCCATTTCATCCAAAATATTCTTGTCGCCGGTAACACGAATGTAATATTCCGCCGCATACGGCAGCCACAGCAGATCATCGGAAATCCGGGTCCGCACACCTTTATTTGTGGGGGGATGCCACCAGTGCTGAACATCTCCTTCCCGGAACTGATGTCCGGCCGCCCTTATGATATGTTCCTTGGTGATATCGGGATTTGTAAGCGCCAGAGCCATCACATCCTGCAACTGGTCTCTAAAACCGTAAGCACCCCCCGCCTGATAGAACGCTCCTCTAGCCCGGTAACGGCAGGAAAAGACCTGATACAAAAGCCAGTCATTTACAAGTAGATCAAAACTTCTGTCCGGGGTACTTATCTGGATACGGTCCAATGTTTCCGTCCAGAAATCTTTGGTTGTATCTTCTTCACCGCTTCCCGTATAATATTTGATAAGGTTTACCGCATCCTCTTCTGACGCTGTCTGTCCAAGGAAGAACACAATTTCTTTTTCCTCACCGCTTTCAAGGTCCAGTTTTGTCTGGATCACACCGCAAGGATCCAGACGTGAGCCGAAATACCCTATCAATTGTGAAGCAGTCCCTTCAGCCAGCGCTTTAGGGAACTTTTTAGAACCATTCCTGCCAAGAAACTCCTTTCTGTCACCACTTGCCCACAAGATGCGTGCGGTTGAACCGATAAAAGCCATTTGCTCTTTAAAATCTTCCGTGTAAATATTCCGCGCGAAAAGTATTCCTTCATCACGTAGGAATTTTGTGACGATGTAGGGTCCGGTTTCTCCGCTACTTGTTCCTAAAACCCATTCTGTGAATAAAGTCGCGGATACAGTACGTTTGTATGATGAGGTATTGTGCAGCCGGAGTTTCATGATCTTAACAGGATGTTTTTCCGGTATATAAACTTTTAATGTTTGGATTATTCCACGGCTGGTATGTTCGTAAACTGTATATCCGCGCCCATGCCTGATAATATAAGGTTCTTTGTCGCGCAAAGGTTGGGGAGTGGGAGTCCATAGTTCTCCGGATTCTTCGTCGCGTAAGTATATTATTTCCCCCGAGTCGTCCGAGACCGGGTCGTTGGACCAGGGAGTTAGTTTATTCAATTGGCTGTTAAAGTTCCAACTGTACCCCAACCCCGATTCTGTGACCACAGTGCCGAAGTCGGTGTTAGAGATCACATTCGACCACGGCATTGGTGTAACAGTGTCTTCGTTCAGGTTAATGACAAACTCTTTGTTTGCCGCGTCAAATCCCCCCAGTGCTGTCCCGTACTCAAGACTTCTTAACTCTTCCTGAACCGGTAGTGTGGATGGGTCTTTCAGCCGGCCTTGGGTCTCAACTTCCCGGCGGTCTCTGATCTGCAAACTCGTTGTTTCGTCGGGGCGCGCGGTGTACTGCATATGTTCTGTAAGTGATCCAAGATCGCTATCCAGAACCACTTTGGCTGTCGTATGAAGCAAGGTTCTTTCTTCAGGCGTGACTTGTTCGGAACGTCTTAAAAATATACCTCCGGGAACATCCGTCCACGGACGTGACAGTGATGTTTCTATAAGATATTGCACGGTTTGATACATCTGATCAGTGTATGTGACAGGCTCATCCGATAAGATAACCAGGTCAAACATAAAGTTTCTCATTCTGAAATATTCATGCGCTAAGAGGAGCTGTTTTACCAGGTCCAAACCTTCTTTTTTCCTGACTTTTACAAGTACGATCGGAAGGTCCCCCGATATCCCTAGCGGGAAGAGGCCGCTCTGTCCGAGTTTATTCTGCACCGTAATTGTGTTCCTGGCCATCAGCGGTGTTTCGGGAAACAGGACCCTCGAGCCTAACTTCTGGAAGAGTGCATCTTCTTCCGGACTGACACCAAGATGCTGAAGTTGGATCTGGCTATATATGCGTGCCAGGTCGGCAGTACGGTTGATCTCTCTCTCGGTATCGTATTCAGATGCGATAACCAGCGCTTCTTCACGCGAAGGAGCGATGCCTGTTACAAAATATAAATTCTCGGACGAATCAGGTTCCAGAATAATGTAACTTCTTATGCTCATTACCGGATCCAGTGTGTGACCCACCGTATCACTAAGAGGCTTAGATAAGGCTTGGGGGTTTAGAACTGTCCCTCCTCTTCCCAGAAATTTAAGACGGTCAGTTTCGAACTCATCGGGCTTGATATCGGGATTTGCGCTAGTGAGCATATGGAAAACATAATTGCTATCCTCATCGGCAGACCGGGGGCGGCGTCTGAATAAAAGTACTTTGCTGTGTTCTTCATAATCAGATTCAACGAACATTTTGGAAAAAGCCGGATGGGAGGCGTCCGCCCTGTGCCCGTTTAATGCGACTTCGGCGTAGCTTGTGACCTCAAGTCTTTTTGGAACTTTGGAAAGGTTCGTTAAAGTAATTTTCCTTATTTCCACATTCCTTTCCGGAGAGACGAATGTTTCGGTCTTAGTTTCTATACCATCATCTTTTCTTGAGGTTTCCACTTTGTGAGGATAGAAATATACGGTGTAGTCAGCCGGTTGTCTAAGGACAGGCTGGTATGTGGATGACCAGAATTGTCCGCTGTTCATGTCCTTTATATAAAAGAACATTCCCTGATTATCCAGGGTGGGGTCGGCACGATAGCGCGTGACCGATATGTCATTATACTTGCTGTAGTTTCCTCCCGCGTTGCTGAACACGACTGTGTACTGGCCGTTAGATAACACTTGAGTATGCGGGACGGATGTGTTGGGTGTGTTGAACATCCGGTAAATTACCGGTTCTTCTTTTATATCGGTTTTTCTTCTGAAAAATAGTTTACGGTCAGGTGTTTCCAGGGCAGGTGCGTGTCTTGGTATTTTTTCCTGCAGGATCAGTTCCGCAGATGCAATAGCGGGGTCCCGGTGAAAACGTTCTCTAAGGATATCGTTGTTTATGTAGTTATTGATTGCCGCAAGGCTCATTCCCTGGTGGTGCGCCATGTATGATTGCACGATGCCGAACCCTTTTCCTTTTGAGAGTCTGTATGGTGTGAAATCTATCGCTTCATAAAAACCGTACTTGCCTGTCATTCCCATATCTCTCAGAATGGAAAGGTTTTTCCAGGCTTCTTTGGGTTTTATGCTAAGCGCAAGGAACGTCGCGTACGGTGCGACAACTGATTCTCCGCCAAGATCGGATTTGAGCCCCAGTTCAGAAATCCCAAAAAGCTTGTATTGATAGTTGAACTGGAAATCGAAAGCAAAAAATCCGGATTCCGAAACTCCCCACGGAAGCTCTCTTTTACGGGCGCGGTCGATCTGCTTTTCAACGGATGCCTCGATGCTTTGATAAAGCAGGGTGTTCTCATAATCTTTTATAAGTAGTGAGGGCATCAGATATTCGAACATCGAGCCTCCCCATGACAACAAAGTCAGTTTGTTTGATATTCGTGTTAATGGTCTGCTTAGTTTGAACCAGTGGCGAGGATCGATCTGTCTTTGTGAGATGGCAAAATAGCTTGCGATCCTAGCCTCGGTGGCTAAAAGATCGTAATAACTGTCGTCCTGTTTATGCAGGTTAAGGTTATACCCGATCGAAAAAATTCCCCGGTTCTTTTCTATCAGGAAAGTGAAATCCATGGATTCCGCCATGGTCTGGCACCTTTTACCCAGGACTTTGAGAGTGTTCCTGAAGTTTTCCGGTTTGTTTTCTAACTCTACGATAAGTCTGTTGGCTTTGTTCACCCAGTGGGCTATTTCTCCGTCCGGCTCTGATTTAAGAACATTTAGCTTGGCAAACGCCTCTTTTATTATATTTACGCTCTCGTCGGTTATAAGGACCTGCTTGGATAGATTGACAATAGTATCGTTAAAAAGTGCTACATTTTCAGATAATTCCTCAGGCACTTCCAGTTCCTCTAAAATATTCAATATTACCAACAGGCCCTTAACAATCTTCTGCCTGTATCTCGTATCCGTGGGTATATCGGCACACGCCTCCTTGACCGTTAATAGCGTTGCGGCAAGATTTCCACTATCTACTGTTGAAACATACATACTGAATGGTTCTAGTGTTTGGGTATGGTACCAGTTGAACAAATGTCCCTGATGTTTCGGTAACTTGCTAAGTGTGCGGATCGTATTCTCCAGCCTGCCGGTAAATTCTTCGGAACCAATTAGTCCCAGATCGTAGGCGGAAATTAGAGAAAGTAGGTATAAGCCAATGTTAGTGGGAGAAGTCCGGTGTGCTATCACTTCTTTTGGTACTTCTTGGAAGTTATCTGGGGGAAGGTAGTTATCTTCGCTTTGGACATAATCCTCAAAGAACCTCCAGATACGGGCGGATATTTTATGAAGTTCCACGTCCGCTTCTTCAGAGGCAGGCTCCGGGCGGAGTCTGATAGGTTGGCTGATAACATAGGCAACTGCGGGGGCAAGCAGCCAGAGAGTTGTCAAAGGGAGCGCCGAATAAAGGGAAAGTGGTTTGTAAACCAGAAGCAGCCCAACCAGCACAATAGGCAGAAGAATTGAGATCCACATAAAGTACACATAATCCGTTATAGACATCGACCTTCCTTGCTCAGTTTCAGCGTGGGTGGTCCACTCAAGCAAGCCTTTTTTGCTAAAGATACGTCTATAAAAAACCTGAACGATAGCATGTACGTTCATATAAGCTTGGTGAGGCAGAAGTGTTATTAATAGCAGTGCATGCAGGATGGTCTGTTTGGTTTCTCTACCCACCACCCACAAATAACCTGCCCGTGATTCGCCCGGCGGGTGGAAAGCAATAGCGTTTAGAAATCCCTCGATTAAAGAAAAGAGAAGTGATAACGAGGCAACGGTAGTCCAGAATAAGGGATCGCCCGGCAGAAGAGTCCAGCCGGCTATAAGCAAGGCAACGATTCCCGGTTGGACAAGACTTCTTCTGAGGTTGTCAAAGAATTTCCAGCGGGAGGAGTAGGGCAATGGGTTTACCGCGCCGTTACCCTTCGCGTCAGGTACTATAGGGGAAACCCAGTCAGCCGTCTGCCAGTCTCCTCTAACCCAGCGGTGCATCCTGTGAACAAAGATATTGTATCCGGAAGGAAAATCTTCCAATAGCTCGACATCGGTGGTCAGCCCGGTCCTTGCGTATTCGCCCTCAAGCAGGTCGTGGCTCAGCAAGGTATTTTCCGGAAACCGTTCCTGCACAATTTCTTTAAAGGCCTCTACGTCGTATATTGCTTTACCGATAAATATTCCGTCACCAAGAAGATCCTGATAGATGTTTGAGATTGCGCTTGAATATGGGTCCAAGCCGCTTTCCCTCGTAAATATCTGTGAGAACAGAGATCTTGCTGCAGACGGCGCGGACGTATCCACGCGGGGTTGGATTATCCCGTAGCCATCTATTACGATTTTCCTGTCCGGGTCTATCACGGGCTTGTTCAGTGGATGAAGCATTGTGCCTATAAGTTTCCGTGCGGTATTCATGGGAAGTTCAGTATCGGCATCCAATGAAATCACGTATTTTATCCGCCCCGGGAGGTCCGGGTTTCCAGTCGAAATGGAATAAGTCGTTTCGGAACTTCCCGTAAGGAAACGGTTGAACTCTATGACCTTGCCCCGTTTTCTCTCCCACCCCAGCCAGACACCCTCACGTTCGTTATAAACCCTTTTCCTATGAAATAGATAAAAGATATCTTCGCCGGGTTGAGCGTGTGTTTTATTTAGTTTCTTGATACCGGCCGTAATGTTTTTCATCAGCCGTTCGTCGTCCGGCATAGACTCTTCCGGTGCGTCGGAGAAGTCACTTAGCAGAGCGAAGTACAAGTTCGTTTCTTTGTTCGATAAATATCTTTTTTCAAGATGTTCCAGTAATTTTTTTATCCCTAGAGTGTCGCTGATAAGACAAGGAATTGCGATTATAGTTTTTGCGCTATCCGGAATATGTTCATCAAGCGCGATCTTAGGAGGAGGGGAGGGTGGAAGTAAGGATGTGAAAACCCAATTTACCAAGCTAATTGAAGGTGAGGATAAAGGAAAAGCTAAAAGCAATAAGGCTGCAAGTTGATGTGAAAAGGTTGGAAAAATAATATCCGAAATAAGTAATGTCCCAAATAAGGCGGATGCGAACACTATGCCTACAATTCCTATGTAAGCGTTAAACGGATGCGCCTTTATCCAATCTACTATTCTTTGCAGGGGATAAGGTTCATAATTTACACGTTGCCTAAGTTTTTCCAAACCTCCTGAGATAATGTAATAACCAATATGAGCCTGCCTCCTGTCACGTTCGGCTGGATGTTCATCGCTCCACATTCCTGCCAGTCTTAACGCCCTTCGGGCAATTTCCTGCTCGCTGTAGATGCTGAACTTGCTTAGCGTTTCTACCACATGACGGTACCGATCCCTTGTGGAAAAATCCATTTTTGTATACACACCGGACGGGTCTAGCCGCAGTATTTTGTCCACAGGGCTGGTGTCCTCAAAAAAAGAGGACCAGTTCATAAAAGACAGCATTCTTAAGCTGTTCACTACATTGCCGACGGACGATCTGTTCAGTGTACGCTGATGTGTCTCTACCCTAATAAACTCTTCAAGGTTAATGTCGTGTTCCGAAACCCTTTCTTCGACCCAATTTATCAGATTAAGCGCGACGGGATCGGCTTCTCTCAGTCTTTGAACGATGTATATTGTGAACGCAGGGTCCATCTGTTTGTCCGGAGGGAAATATTTTGACAGTACTTTAACGGCTCTTTGTTTGCCGTTGTTGTTCTGCTCGCTAATGATCCGGTCCGAAAGTTCTTTAGCGCTATGCCTTTTAAGCATTGTGATCTGCGCCTGGTCCATTAACCGCCGTAAGTTTTCGATCAAACTCAAACGCAGCATAATGGGAAAAGCCCACAGTTCGGCGCTGTTAAGAGCGGCGACCCTTTGATATTCGTTTAAGAAAGTCAGAAGCGTATCCCGGTCAAGATGACTGTCGGTATGGGCGATGATCTCCATAGCAATGCCGTATATGCGAGGGTCGTCTTTGTGCGGACCTGCTACGAGCTTGGGAAGCCGTTTGTAGAAACCGCTTGATAGATCGGCTTTGGATTGTCTGATTTGGTCCTGGATAAGATAGAAATTTTCTACTAACCACTCGGCTGATGGCGGGAGGATTGTTTTATCTGCCGCCTGAGACTCGGAGAACTTCTTATGGATAAACGTCAGTCTTTGCTGATTTTCCCACAGTCTTTTTGGTAGAGGGTACGCGGATCTTAAGTTGGTTTGCACACGGTCCGAATGCCCCATCTTTCTGGCATGCTCCTTTAAAGCATCCTTTCCGTATATGTCCGCACGGATCGGGGTATCCGAAGTGTTTAATTTGTAATCTATATGCGTAAAAAACCCGCTTTTCAGGCGGCTCAACTCAACCATATACCAATAATAACAGTTGAGATATTCTCATTCTTTAAGCTAATGTTAAAAATTGGTTAGAAAACAGCGATTTCAAAAGTTAGTTTTGGATCTGCATTGGAGCGATCACATGCAGAAAATCCTCATGTTCCATGGGTTGGAACAGGCAAGGAGCCGTCGCGCCTTTTGCCTTAAAAATAATCTTCTCCGATTTTACATTGCTTAGAAGATCCAATAAATACTTGGAATTGAACGCGATCTCCAGTTCATCGCCCTCAATATCCGCTGCCATAGTACTTTCATGCTCCCCTGTTTCCTGTGCCAGTGACACTACATGAATGAATCCTTCCGGGTTGAACTTTACTTTTACCGCGCTATTTAACTCTTTTGAAAAAACGTTCGTGAGTTTGACAGCTTCCATGAGCTCCTGAGAGGTGAATTCAGCGGTTATTATGTTATCTTCAGGGATGATCCTTTTGTAGTTGGGGTATTCGCCGCTTAATACCTGTGACGCGACCAAAGTGTCTCCGGCTTCAAAAAGCGCGAGGTTATCGTTAGGATTCATTGCGAACTTTACAGGCTCATCCGATGTGAGGAATATACGCGCGATTTCCATTAAAGTTTTTGCAGGGATTATCGTACTAAAATCAGGAAGGTCGGAATCCATCCGCAGGACTTTTTCGGATAACCTGAAACCGTCCGAAGACGCTACCGTTAAAACTCCTTTTTCAAAGTTAAGAAAAACTCCGGTGAATACCGGACGTGCCTGGTCGGTTGCGGCGGCAAATGCCACATTTGCCACAGCCGCGCCGAATGTTTTGGGGTCAAGTTCCATATATTTTAAGTCTTTGGAGAAAGTGGGAAGGTTTGGGTAATCCACAGGACTTGTTCCGTTAAGTTTGGACTTAGTTTTCTCGGAGCTAAGATGAAGTATTTCGTCTTTTAACTCTGCCCGGATAGTACTGGGGGAGAGATTCGATATAAACTCTCTTATAAGTTTCGCGGGAACAGTAGTAGAACCTTCCTCGTCCACTGATGCTCCCACATAAGTTATTATCGTTGTTTCCAAGTTTGTAGACGCAAGTTTTATTTGGCCGTCTTCAGCCGCGATAAGAACATTGGATAAAATGGGGAAAGTACTTTTCGTCGGTACCGCTTTGGTAACGATGGCGAGTCCCTTTGATAGATTTTCCTGAAGGCAGGTAAATTTCATAGTTAGATATAACTCACTTGGCAATTACTTTTTTGGCTTAAGGACGACCCTTCTGGCAGGACCTTCGCCCGTGCTCTCTGAAATGATGTCATCGTACTCTGAGATAAATGTGTGGACCTGTCTGCGTTCGTACGCGTTCATCGGGGACATTTCCACATCTTTTCCAAAGAATCTTACTTTATCAATATAACCTTTTGTGATTTGCTCGATCTTTTCCTGTTTCTGTTTCCTGTAACCGTTTATATCTACGAGCACGTGGACCCATTCTCCCGTTTCTTTAAAAGTGATAAGTCCGAGGATCGTCTGCAAAGCATCAAGTGATTCCCCCCGGTAGCCGATCAAAAAGTTCAGGTTTTGGCCTTCGACAGCCACACTGATAGTATCTTCTTCGCTGTCTGAAATAGAAATATCGGGACTTACTCCCATAAATCCCATCATGCGATCAACATTTACTTTTATGATCTCTTTTTTATCCATGCCAAGTTCCTATAAATACCGGCTTTTTTAAGCCAGGGTTTCAGACCTCCCAGGCCTGATACGAAATAAGTTTGAACAAGAGAAAAGATAGTGGTTGTTACGATATATAAAACCACACCTGCGGGCAGTGTAACACCTATAATAAAGTTCATTATAGGCATTGTATATAGCATCTGTTCCTGGATATTATAAGCGATATCGTCCTTTTTGTCAGGAGTTTTTTGAGCTGCTTTTTCCCCTTCTTCAACATAGGGTTGTGTCATTTTAGACTGAAGAAGTTGGAACAAGCCTGAAAGCGTAGCAAGAATGAAATATGGATCCGGTTTGGTCAGATCAAGCCATAGGAATCTTGTAGGGATTTGAACTGCGGGATCGAGAGATAAAAAGTCAAAATAAAGGTGCGTGTTTATCTCGTTGATATCGGCGCCTCCCGTGAATTTTCTAATGACACCATACAATGCGATCAACACAATGATCATGACGATTTGAGTGAGACATCCGGATGCAGGGTTAAGACCGTGTTGTTTAAAAAGCTCCATCTGTGCTTCGGCTTGCTTCTTTTTATCATGCTTATATTTCTTTTTGAGCTTGTCCAGTTCAGGTTGAAGTTCTCTTTGCTTTTGCATGGTTTTCATGGAAGGAAGCATTACCGGGATGAGAATCGTTCGTATAAGTATGGTTAGTAAAATAATGGATAAACCCAAACTGCCTATGAGCTGATAGAAACCGGCCAATACGTTGAGCATCGGATTAACTAATATTAAGTTCCAAACTAAAGATAATACACTCATTATTTAATATTTAAGCCACCGGGTCGTAGCCGCCCTTTGAAAAAGGGTTGCATCTTAGTATACGCCATACGCCCATTAGCATACCCTTTAATATGCCATATTTTTCTACTGCTGTATAGGTATAATCTGAACAGCTTGGTTCAAAGCGGCAAGTCATAACCCCGAAATTAACGGGTGAGAGGTACTTCTTGTAAAGTTTTAGCAAAGTCAGCACTAATCTCTTCATATTTTTTATTTACGGCCGAAAATTTAGGATAAATTACTACCCATTGGCCGGATTCTATTTTATCAAAATTATTTCTAACCACCTCACGGAACACTCTTTTTAACCGGTTACGTTTTACGGCTGATTTGCTGAACTTGTTCGAAACAACAATTCCTACGCGGGAAGGTCCTTGGTATTGGGTTGGTTTATATATATAAACATGGAAGAACTTTCCGCTGCGGTTCTCGCCGTACTTCTTAGTCCTGCCGAACTCATACTTTGTTAGCAATCTGTTGTATTTTTTTAGCATCTGATCTATTTTACAGGATTTTTCGGGTTATTTACCGTTATATGCCCGGGCAAGCAGTTTTCGACCTTTAGCTTTTCTTGCCTTGAGAACACGCTTACCCCCGGCTGTTTTCATTCTTTTCATGAAGCCGTGCTTTTTTACTCTTTTAACTTTTTTGGGTTGCCACGTTCTTTTAGGCATACGTAGGGATATTATAGAAAAAAGGGGATTACGTCAACATCCAGGTTTATATATAAGGTTATTATTGCGGAAAAAGAAAACCCTCCGCGGTTGTCCGAAAAGGGTTTAAGTATGGAAAGTTATATTGTTTCCCCGTCCCAAACTTTATCAATTTTGTCAACAAAAGCATCAATCCTCTTTTGGACGACTTCAGATGCTTTGGATAATCCCTGAGTAAGGTAAGCAGGAATAACCCTAGCGATCCAGGGGTAGCATCCCCTCTCTGGCCTCCAAGGATCTTTATTAGTTCGCCCGCATGTGGCTCAAATGCCCCAACTTCTTCCAGCATTCTTTTTACTGCTAGAAGGAACATTTTATCACGGCGGTCCTGTCTCTTTAGCTTTTGGCTTACCTCAAACAGTTCCAGTGCGTTTAGTAAATCTGCTGAAACTTCGTTCTGTTTTTTACCTGGCATTAAATTTTCCTCTCACCTGCTTGCTGATTGTACATTGCTTCCAGCCTGTAAATTTGGCTATGAGACAGCCCATCCTCTACTTGCAAAAGCTCGCGACAATTACGCGAAGCCCAGCGCCGGTAATCTCTTTCAGTGATATTACTAATATTGAGCGGAGTCTCTTTGAGGAGCTCTAGCCGTTGCTCAACTGTTGCCTGATCCCACCATTGGAAAAAAGTCATATGTCTCTCCTTCTAACCTCACGTGTTATTGGATTTTGATTTGTAGATTATAGTATGGGAGACAGAATAGTTCAACCTATAGTTGCGTTGCTAGCATCGTTCATTAGTGTTAATATCAGTTTTATGGAAAACGTTAAACCCGAAATCGAAATCGACGATCTTTATAAAATAGATGTCCGTATCGGTACTATAAAACACGCGGAGGCAGTTCCCAACTCGAAAAAACTGATCAAACTTGATGTTGACTATGGAGATGCAGAAACCCGCCAGATCCTTACCGGTATGCTCGAGTATTACGATCCCGCGGAACTTACCGGAATGCAAACTACGTTCATTGTTAACTTAAAGCCCCGTAAAATGATGGGTCTGGAGTCTCACGGAATGATCTTTGCGGCTGACGGTGAAAAACCTGTGTTCCTAAAACCCGGTGGTCAGGTTGAAAACGGTTCTAATGTAATATAGAATTTGAGGGTGCCAAAGCTCTTAATTGTTCTTGTCTTATCTGCCATAATTCTCGTCGCATCCTTTTCGGTTCTGACCGGTTTGGTTGATACTCCTTTCATAAGAACAAAATACGGGAAGCTTGAGGGCTTTAATGATGTGGTTCCTGCCTATCAACAGTCGCAGGCAGTATTGTTCGAAGATAAACTTGATAACGTGATTAACAGCAATGTTTTGGAAGATGGGGCTGATATAACAATAGCGGCTGCGGATGAGGTTGTCTTTACCCAGGAAGAAATAAACTCTTTTCTGAACTTAAAAGTAGTTCCAAAAGTATCTCTTAAAGAATTGACTAAAAGCCTTCCGGAATCTTTGAAGGCAGTTATCTTACCGGTCATGTCCGTTACTGATTTTAAGATCAGTGATGTCAACGTGGCATTTATGGAAGGTTATTTAGTTGTTTCAGGACATGTGGGAGGGGAGGGGCGTGTACCGTTCTACACAGTTTTTACAATTCAAAAATACAGCGATTATAGAGTCAGAGTAAATATTACAAAAGCATCACTTGGTCTGATTGATATTAAAGGTGGGGCATTAAACTCATTGAACGAGAATGTAAATTCCCGTATCGAGAAACAGATGGTTTTGCTGGAAAAGTATCGGATCGATGAGATCCAGGTAGTGAAGGGGAGTCTCAAGTATAAGGGTGTTTTCCCTGCAGGTCTAATAAATCTCTGAAGCGCGTAAAGTGTGGATGCTATAGGTTGACTATTATATCCATTTGTAATATAATCTCCCAAGTTGCGCCACAACAAATCTAATAGTCAACAATGGCATAGGCGCGTAGCCGTAGCCGTGGAGGGTAACATGTCTTTTCTTAACTTGAGCTTGGAAGTTGGGTTGCTGATTCTTGTCGTCATGACCGTAATTCTTCTGGGTGTATCCCTGATAATGTATACATTTCAGAGATTGAACCTGGTAGAAACGAAAGAGTATCTGAATAAAGCTAACGAACAAATCAAGACTTTTCGTACCGAGAAGATGGACCATGACAGAAGTTTGAGCGGCCATCAATATCATGTAGTTTTCCCTGCTTTACAAAAACTAGTTTTAGCCGTCAAGAAACATATGCAGGGAGGTGGTTTGCCGTCTGATCAGGCAAAGGCGTTTCTTGAGACACTGATCGCATTTTCGAATAGTGATCGATTCCTTCGAAGTGTCCAGGGAGAAATTGCCAGATTGGGTGATCTGGATATTCGCAATGGAAATGAAGATACTAAATTGACACTGGATTGGGCCCGTGATCTTGAGCAAAAAACGATCACATTCATGGTGATTTGGAAAGGTCTCAACTACCACTTCAGCGTAAGGGTTTCGCTCTAATTATAATGGCGCAACTAAAAAAGCCTGACTTGGGGTATCTTAAGCCGGGCTTTTTTGCGTTTTTGAAACAATATACTATTAACAAACACAGATACTATAGGTTGACTATTTCTTGTTGACACGCTATAATTCTTTTTATAACATCACAACTAGCTCACAAATAAGGAGGTACCAGTGGCTATCAAAACTAGTAAAGAAGACGGCGAGAAGATACTTGCAGGACGACGGAAACCCCGAAGGAATGGTATAGATATTAGATTTATCTTATTTGTCGTGGCAGTTGCCATCGTTGTTATCGTGGCGGTCGCTATGATCGGAGGGTCAGGATTACCGCTGCTTCTTCCGTCACCTGCACCGTAATTTTTGTAATGCAATACACCCTACTGTTGAATCTATCACCGGTAGGGTTATTTTTTCTATACTTGTAATCAGTTTGCAAGTATAATTTTCTTATAAACACTGGAATTGAAAATACACCCCAGGAAAATGAAACTTTGACAACTTTAGAACGTTACCACCAACGTCGTGATGGATGTGAAAGGTTTTTTCTTGATAATCCCCCAATGCAGGAAATTATCGAAAGAGAAGACGGCGCAAAAATAAAAGTGTATTCGGAAAGTTGGATTGTTCCTGATCACTTAAAAAAACCTGAAAACGGGAAATTTAGAATATCTCTTTATGTGCCCGGTTTATTTGAGATGGATAAACCTAACTTAGGTAACCATCCGTTGGAGTCCAAACTTATGGGAGCACTATTAACCGGTGAATCAGACGCAGTTTTCGTATTAAAGGCAGAAGGTATGAATTCTTTAGCATACAAAAATGCGCAAGGCGATCCGCACGGGGAAAGTTTGGTCTCTGAAGCTGCAGCAGAGGTGTTGGAAAGGGAGCTAGCTCAATTAAAAAAGCAGCTAGGTCTTAATGACGATATAAGTGTGGAATTCGAAGTCGCAGGGTACTCCGAGGGTAGTACACAAGGTGCTAGTATATCGGAAAAAATAATCGAAAAAGGATTGGGTAAAGTGAATGCGTATACATCTTTGGGGGGAGCAGGATTGGTGGGTTATGAGAATCAGAACGAAGCGCGTCCGACTAATTTCGTGTTGAAAGCGATTAAAAATAGAAAACACGCTAAATTTAGAAGCAATTTCCTGATTATCCTCTACATTAACTTTTCCAAATTTGATTTTCCCCTTAAATTTTTCAGAAACTTCATCAACAACAGGTCCCATCATTACACAGGGCATGCACCAGTCTGCATAAAAATCAAT
>LCBS01000005.1 GCA_000997355.1 candidate division WWE3 bacterium GW2011_GWB1_41_6 | reverse complement strand
TTTCTTTTTCTGTAACAATACTTGAGACTTCTTCTGTCATTATTTTAAGTATATTTTATATTTATTTATATAGATAGACAAAAGTATTACCTCGTTAATTTATATAGTTGAATTTTTGGATTTCATAGATAAAAAAAGTATATAAAATGATAAATTACCACCACTGGTAGATTCTAAAATAGCTTCATTTTTTATTATCTCTTTCACCGCCTACCCTGTATATCTTAACCACAGTCTCACCGTTACCATTCTCAATCTCATGTACAGTACGTTTATTTTTGATCTGAGGAAACCCATAATCATTGGCAAATGATTGAGGTCTTTTTATCCCGATAGCGTAAAAATCGGAGTCGGATCTGAACTCAGTATCCATGTAGTATTTTGTGATCTGAGGGTATTCGTTTGTAAAATATCCATAGTTTTCATTATTTTTTAAGTTTTGTTCGTTAACCCAATCATTGATCTCATCCCACTTTCTTTGATGTGTAAATCCCGTTTTATGTCTATATTCTTTTTCGTGAGTGTATTTCGGAGTTGTAAGAAAAAGGATCTTTTCCTGTTCGAACGGATATTCTTTTTTATGATCGACAAATATTACATAACTTTGAATAAACAGGAACGCCAAAATTAATATAATCGGATATTTTGAATACTTCGGAAACCGCTCCACCAAAAAATAAAACCCATATGAGACAAGTACCACGAGTGGAAAGAAGAAGTTGTAAAAGTGTAGGCCTGAATAAGAAACCAAAGATCTAAACCCTGTAAAAACCAAAATAAACCATAAAACTACAAAATATTGCTTTTGTTTTAATAAATACACAGCACCCAACAAACCGCCAATTAAATAAAGATAGGTTGTTAAGAATGGGTTATACAGTTGGAACTGAACCAGATCCTCCCGCGGGGATAAGGGATTTGTTAAACCCAGTATTCTATCTGCATAATCGGTATTAGCATCAATGTGTGTGAACATATATTGAAAGTAAGGAACAAAAAACGGCGCTAAAATACAAATACCAACAACAAGATTTAAAACCGTAACTCCCAGCTTGTATTTATTAGAGTACTTCTTATTAAGCAAAAAAACCGAATAGAAAAAAACAACCGGAATTAAAATAAATACTGCGTACCAATGGGCATATAAAGATATGCAAAACAGTATAGTTCCTAACAAACTACTCTTAATGACATTTTTTGGGTATTTCCACAAATCTGCATAAAAATAGAGTGAAGCAAATGAAAAGAAAAAATTCAGATTTTGATACTGTGCAATACGCCCATATGCAACAATTAAACCGTTTACACTAAATAAAAATGCGCTGAAAAAAGCAACTAGATAATTGCCGGTTACTTTCTTTATCAGCTCGTAAAACACATAAATACTTAAAAAGCTGAAAATAGCGTACGGCAACCTTTGAGCAAGTTCGTTGTCATAGCTATTGCCGTTTAGTGTGTATGGAATGAACCCAACCACAAGTTGTAGCGGACCTTTTCTTTGACTCAGCGCAAATTCATTGATACTCATTTGCACATCTTTTTTCCCACCTCGGTAAAAGAATGTCCCGGGTTCGTCAGAAATATAGTCAGAATAACCTAAGCTTGGGAATCGTAAGATAAAGCTCACTATAAGTAATACTAATATTAGCGCTTTTTCTTTGGAGATCCATTCCACGATTTAATCTTACCACCGGTGGAATGTGTATGACAGAAAAAAAGTTTAAGCATTGGGTTATAGCAGCGAACATCTCAAAAAAAGCGTCTGTCTTGTGTGCGACAAACGCCTTACGTGCGAACGTTCCCCTACTTTAGTGAAATCCATAATGTTTGTGCATAAAACTCAGTCTCAGGGTTTACCGGAACAGTGATACTTAAATCATCAGCAAATTTACGTATTGCTTCAAGCGCTTTTGCTACAAGTGCGTGTCTAACAGTATTTAGCCACGGTTTTGTAAAGCCTAAAATTCCTTTAAACTCAAAACTGACGTACACACAATCTCTTTCTTCGAAAACATATATACTAATAATTCGAGCACCTACGTAAAGCGGAACTTCATATTCAACCGTACCCAGTTTTAATTCGGTTTTCTTTGACATTTAACTCCTCCTATATTTGTTCTTCTGGATAATAACAATAAATAACGATGGGAACAATGTATTGTTTACATAATTGACGTAGTATTTTATAAAAATATCACGAATACGTATTCAATATATATTTAAGTGTAAGGTGTGATAAAAATACCAAAACTAGATAAAACAGGATCGCTTGGAGAAGGCGCCTTACAGGAAGAGGTTTAGATCTTTGCAGGAAGTACGGTGAGTCTAAAAAGTTTTTTATATAGATTCTTCGGATTGTTAAATTGTGGGAGAAGAAAGAAGGTTAAAAGTCTTTGAAAGGCTAGGTAGTATAACGTCCAATATATCATTTGTTTTAGCGTTACTTGGAACTATCGGACTTGCGTTTGCAGTTAATCTTGTGGAACTAATATGTACGGCCGGGCTGCCTGCCGTCTTCACACAAATTCTTGTGTTTAACAGCCTACCTACTGTTCAATACTATTTCTATATCCTTTTATACATTTTATTTTTTATGATCGACGATCTTTTTGTATTTATTGTTGCCATGATAACCTTACAAATGACAGGTGTGACAACAAAGTACGTTAAGTATTCCAGGTTTGTTGGAGGTTTGCTGATGCTTATAATCGGAGCATTAATGATACTTAAACCCGAAGTGCTGATGTTTGGGTAATATTGCTTATGAAAATAAACAACGCCACTTGTGTTGTACAGGTAGCGTTTTTGAGTTATATAAACTTGTGCCTACGTTTTATGCGACTGTTCATAATCCCACGCGCCCATCGGAGCAGGTTGTACTTCGATAGAGTAACCGAAGAAAATCGTAGGCACCATATCTTTGTCAACTTCCTCATCCAAATCTACAAATATAATGTGTTTTCCCGCATGAACACGGCATTTTGGAACCTTACCTTTTAGTTCCTGGGAAAGTTTGTAAGCGGCATCTGTAATGTTCATCTGCACTCCTTTTTCAAAAATTATTGATAGACTTATTTCGTCTAATAACAATTTCCCTAACCAAAATGAACGTTACCAGACCTAACAAAATCGCAACCAAACCTTTTGTGCCGTAAAGTTCGAAAGCGACAAGCGTTACAGATAATATTACTCCGGCGTGGAGCATCTCTAACGTACCGCGTTTCAAACCACTAACTTTAACTCGGTGTCGCCACTCCACAAACACAAGCACTAAAAGAATACCTAACAAAATAATCGTAGTCTTATCCATTTTTTGTCTCCTTAATATTTACGTTGGGATTTTTATCTGATGAGAAGTATATGCCAATATTCTGAAAAACGCAACTGCCATAGGCTCATTGTATGAGTGGTTATTGAAAAAAAGAGACTCTTTCGTCATAGCGAGAGAGTCTCGGATTTATTGTGTGCCTGATTCTTATTTGATGTTCACGTCAACTTCAAACGCAATCGACCCTTCAGGGATGTGGATTTCGTACCAATATGCTAACCCATATAAACTGGGGATTTCCTCATCCAATATCGAACATGTTTCATTTCCCATACTACGTCCGGTCTTCTTCTCAACCCATGCAACCCCGGGGTCCGTATCTTCAAACAGTAAGGTGGTTTCGGCCGGCACATCACGCCTATAGCGAGCACCACTCTCCAGTACTTCATAAAAGGAGTAAGTTGGTCTGTTATTCACTGTCGCTGCGATCAAAAAGTAAGTACCCTTAACGGGGGTTTGCAAAGAAATACTTTTGATATCCCGACGGTATTCAACCGATACTACGCATTCTTTAGGTTCTAGCGCACAACCTACAAGAATTAAAACCAATAAAATCCCATAAACGATTCTGTGCAGCATTTTGTGTCTCCTTCTTGTATTTAGTGTCTGTAGTTATTTGAAATTCAACTCGCTGGGATTATAACCCTTTTTACTTACTATTTCAACCTATAGGTCTAGTTTGAAATCCTAATCACATTTTAATTCTCAGGAGAAATAAATAACGCCCTTGCTAAAAAACAAAGGCGTTGTAAACGCTGTAACTTTCATTCCGGGGGACAAAAGTCATCAGGATACATAGCACAAGCTTGATCCCAAAAGAACTGGGCTTGGGTCTGGTCTATATAAAAACCAAAATCCCCTTTAAGATATTGTATATAACCATCAATGCCACGATAATAAGCGCTTTCGTATGAATACGAAACATTAATTTCGTCAGCAACTTCAGCCATTTTGAAAACTTTCTCTATACTGTAGTTCCCGAAAAAGACCAAACCATACTCATTAAATTCAAAGTTTGATTCAAGGTATAAAAGCTCTTGCGCAAAACCATGATACCGCGTTCTTGAGTCAAACCCAGGTTTTAGTGAAACGAACTCGAATCGCGCGTTTTCAAGGTTTTTCTCGACCCTAGACAGCTTTTCTGTCGTTTCTTCGATGATGGCCGTTTTGCGGTAATTCTGAACAGATAAAAAGATCAAAGCGGCTACAATAAGTACCAACAAAATACCTACTAGAGTTTTTGTTTTCATGTCTTTCTCCTTGTTTTATCTTATTTGGAAAAGTTGATTTATTATAGTTTACAATTGAATTTAAGTCAACCACTATAGGTCTGTTTTAATGGTATTTAAGAAACCTCTGTTTGGTAATTCATAACAGAGGTTGGGGTATACAATTATCTTGCTTCTCTTTACCGAAATTTGAACTTTAATATTTGATCGGAAACAGTCATTGTGCCGCTCATCGTGTTGTTGAAGTGGTGGTCCGGTAAAATATTCTTTATGCCGTAAATTAGGCCTATTTCTCTCTCCTATTCGGATATGTATATTGAATTTGTACGGTATTCTCACACGTTTTAGTATAAATGTATATACTATGAGTTGTATTTATGGTGCTTGGTGCAAATTATTTTAAACATGAATTAGCCCTTTTTGAGCAGTTACCAATAATTTACGAGGCCGAAGGAAAAAAAGGGTAAAGATGGATAATTCCTCCCTCCTAAATAGTCTAAACATTACTAACTTCTGCAGGGCGCAATATTAATTTATCTGTAATCTTTTCGTCGGATTTCGCAAATAACGGGTAAATATATTTCTTATAGTCTTGATCTGATAACTCCGTTAAATCATCTCCTAATAATATATTTCCATTAGTTTTAATTATTGTATTCTGTAGTCGCATTATTATGTCATCCGATAGACCAAGCGATTTTCTACAAACAAATACATCCGGGTCATTTATCCAAAATTTTGAAGTCCAGTGTCTTTTATTTATTGTATTGACTGCCCATTCTACCTTTAAAGAATTGATATAGGAGCTGATCAAAGGTAACCCATCCAAATAAGGTGCTACAGTGTCCGGTCCAATTCGAACTGAATCACTCACACCTAAAGCGGTGACTAAAGGTATTCCGCAAGCGTTTATATGAACATCAGGATATCGCATTTTTAGCTCCTCTAGAAAATGATGAATCAAGTAACCAGCCTCTTTAGTATCTAGATTTCTATCAAAATAAGGTGCATAAAGAAAATCCAGTTTTAATAATTTAAATCCATAAGTTTCTATTAGCGTGTGTATGCTTTCGTAAAGATACTCCCTAACGCCTTGTTGCTTAATATCTAGTATGTATCTCTTGTATTTCCATAATCTATCAAGTAAAGGAGTAACCTTAAAACCTTCAGATAAAATACCTTGATAGCTAACCAACCAATCTCTGTGATCTCTAAAAGTATCTGAATCTTTTTCAACCAAAAACGGTGCTAGCCAAATCCCAGGTTTCAAATTCCTTTCCGAAATTTCACTAGCTAACTGTTTTAGTCCGTGAGGAAATTTCAAACTATTAACTGATCTCCAATCTCCCCATTTTGTCCAACCATCGTCAACAATGACATATTCTAAAGGTATATGTTCTTGATTTTTATAAATAAACTCTGCTTGGTTTTTGATGACTTCTTCACTAATACGGTCAAAGTAAGCATACCAAGAACACCATCCTGTAATTTTGTTTGTTTTCTCTTCACTTTCCTGAATTGCAGGTGCTAAATAAGTATCTCTCTGCGGGGGATAATTTCTAGCAGGTATTTTTAGAACCGGTTTAGTATCAATACTCCAAGACTGCCATCCCGTATTGTTTAAAGCAATGGTTAGTGCTTTCCTATTTATAACATCTTGGTATTTTTCAAGTAGCAAGTCTGTGGTTTTTTCCAAAGTAAAAGAAGAGGCATATTCCTTTATCTCACACTTCTTGTTTTCATCATAATTTTTACTGACTTTCAAAATACCTTCAGCGAAATCTCTGCTATCATTTTCCGTAACCATCCCAATGGAGAAGGGCACCCATTCTGTACTAACTTCAGTTTTTACAGAAACAACAGGTAACCCAAAACTCATAGCTTCAAGTAAACCCAATCCTTGTGTTTCCGTGATAGAGGGTGATACGAAAATGTCTGAAGAGTTCATCAAGTTAGGGACATCCTCATGGGGAACTCTTCCAAAAAAGGTTACTCTATTTGAAACACCACGATTATCAGCATACTGTTTTAAATTTCCCTCATCCGGTCCCGAACCAACAATAACTAAGTGATATTGAGTTGGTAAATTCTTAAGACTTTCTATAGACAGCTGAATATTTTTTTCTTTAGAAACTCTGGATAAACTTAATAGTATTTTAGTCTCATTGTCTAATTGCAATTTATTCCTTAAATAATTGTTTTCGTTTGTAATGTTATTGGGAAATTTCACGCCGGTTGGCATTGTTTCAACATTAATATATGGAAACTTGTTTATTAACTCGGTCTTTATAGCTGTTGATGGTGCAAAAACAAGATCAGCGGATTTACATGCATAATCTGTACCAAAATTTACAATATTAGTTCTTAATTTCTTAGATAAGAATTTTAGGTAAATATCTGCATACATTAAGTATTTTGTATGGTAAGTAAAAACAAACGGAACTTTATATCTTTTAGCATACGTATCTGCGAACCAAGCTATATGAAAAGGATGATGAGCATGGACGATATCGTACTTTGTGTTAAGTAGAAGGTCTATAATTTTTGAATTTATGGGAACAATCGGTAATGGGTAGTCTGTATTTAAAGGATTAGTTACTGATGAATATCTAATGACGTTTTTACTATCATCTTTTACACTTGAATTATCCGGAGCAAGTACAGTAACTTCGTGCCCCTTTTGTAATAACGTTTCCATTGTTGTTTTTACACAAACTGCAACCCCGTTTGTTGATGGATGAAATGTAGATGTAAGGTATAGGATTTTCATAACTTAAAGTATAAAACATATTATATGGTATTTCTCTCGTTTAGAGTAACTTGTGTTTATAAACGAAGACTATATATTGTAGTATTGGGGTGACCGATGGGGATCGAACCCACGACATCCTCCTCCACAGGGAGGCGTTCTACCACTGAACTACGGCCACCATACAGGGTAAAGTAAGCAAGGGGATTATACCATCAACCTTACAGTGTTTTAACAGTTTTCCAGTTAGAAAAGTCCATAAATCGGTCTTTTAAGCTGAACGTATACTTGTCACCAACCCCTTTTATAAATTTGTTGATGTAATAGCGGGTATAAGGATGATATAAAAATATCGCGGGAACTTGTTCGGTTAATACTTTTTGAAACTCCGTGTAGTGAACTATTCTATTATTGTTATCCACTTCATTTCTCCCCTCTTCTAATGCCCTATCAGCCCTTACATGAGAGAATCCGCTCAAGTTCAACCCTGTCCCTTCTTTTTGTGTAGAGTGCCAGCTTACATACCTGTCCGGGTCACGCCCTACCTCCTGGCCGTAAAAAAGCACTTCATAGTTATAATCTTTTATTACTTCGTCATAAAAAACCGTTGGGTCGACCTTTTTAATGTCAACGGTGATTCCAAGTTTACTTTCCCAAATCTGTTCGATCTGCTTAACCAATTCTACATGCTCATTTACATCTGGAACTGTAATTGTAAAAGAAACACCGGGTAATGTTCCTTTAAACGTCTTATCATACTTATTGAACTCTATATCCCGCTCTGTAAAAACGCTCCTACTTATAGGTCCTTCAACAAAAATTCCATAGGGCAGGATTAGATCCTCGACAGGAAGAACTTTTTCCAGCTTCTGTCTTAATTCCACGTCTGCGAATTTATCGTTCCTTAAATTAAAGTACAGCGAATAATGTACGCCTTGTAAGGGGTATTTGTACTCATCAAAGTTTTCAAGCTTATATTGCCGCGTGCCAATGAACCCTTCAATTTCACCTAAATTTGCAGCCGTAATCACCTCTTCTTCATTTGCGTAGTATCTAAAAACAAGCTTTCTAATTTCCTGCTCCTGGTCGTTGTTCCATAAGGTAATTTGCTTTACAACCGGACCGTTTCTTTCCACTCTGACCACTCTGAACTGACCACTGCTTACCGGATCCAGTTCATGACCGGCATCCTCGGAACCCTCCTGCATCACCATTGTTGTTAGTAAACTTAAGAACGGAGAGAATTTGTTCGGCAGTGTGTACATTACTGTAAGGTCGTCTACTTTGTCCGTAGCAACTTCATTTAAGTCGGGAGACGTGTAAGCTGAGTATATAAGATCGTTTGATGTAATTTTTGAGCCGTCAGACCAGTATTGATTATCCTTGATCTTTATTTTATAAACCATACCGTCTTCGGAAATCTCCCAGGTTTCCGCAAGGTTAGGTACTAAAGTTCCGTAGATATCATATTCGAATAAACCCCTATATATAAGTGAAGATATTGTTTTATCATGTTGTGTAACCGTTTGGCTTGGCAAAAATGAACGCGGCTGTCCTACAACCCCTTCCACAAACTCAGGAGCCGGAGTGAGTGTTAATAAAAAAGTTGATATATAAATCAAAACCTGCTGTAAGAACTGCATATTGAGAGTGTAAACAATCGTCTACATTTTAGCAAATCGGCGAAATTATTGCTCCCGATGATGTAAAGTTCTTTATGATGTTATTGCTATTAAAAGGTATTTACTGGTAAAATGTCCATGTTTTATGAGTGTTTTGGCTTTGTTAAAACAAGGCCCCGTCGTCTAGAGGCCTAGGACATCAGGTTTTCATCCTGAAGATCGCGGGTTCGAATCCCGCCGGGGTCACCAAGTGAGATTTTGATATATAAGCCACTTTCACTATAGGTTGACGATACGTCTGTATCTTGCTATAATGACAACATCAATACCCCAATCTGGGCGTAATGCCCCATTCTCAATAGGAGGACGAAATGTCTCAGAAAGTGATTGTATCGGCAAGTGTCTTGTCAGCCATTCGCGAATTAGCCCTGTTTCTTCATACCAAGGAAATCGTATTAAAAGCAGCAAGTTTCAAACTGCTTCGCGAAAACTTTTCGTATCGATTTTACGAGGTTTCCATTGCTACAGGTTGGCATGACAACGGCGAAATTGTACCTGCACATGCTCGGTGCCTGTACATAAGTCTTGTGAAGGATTTTTCAGGCGAATGGCATTTGAACTCGGTACACATGGACCTTAAAGATGTAGAGGGTTCTGATTTGAAAAACGGTGTTGACCCGCGTAATACTAAAGGCGGACGTAACCTGCTACGTGATCTCGATGAACTCGAAGGTATTGCATTGGAGTCAATTGCCTCCACGTGCCCCGAGGTTCTTCATCGGATTGACTACCGTAGTGTGAGTATCCGCCCTATTGTCGGTCGCGACGATGTTCAGTACATGATTGTTTTCCACATTCGTGACATCGGCAAGCAAAACGTCGGTCATTCATTTGTTCAGGTGATCGTTGGTGAGAAACTTAACCCCCAAAATGTGAGCGTGCAAGGCGAAGATGACCAAATCTTCAACATGCACAATGGTGAGTGGGTGAAGTATCATACTGCGATTATGCTGGCGGACTAAAACAAGAGACCCCTGATTAAGGAACTATACCTTACAGGGGTCTTTTTGCATTTAATGCCCACTCTTAATCTTCACATTTCGCTCAATATGTCATTTATGTTAGGTTTTCGTAATATTTGATTACTCCTGGGATAGATTAATAATTATCAGAAATCTTGTTACTAACACCAACTTGGCAGGGTTCCAGACAGTTACTTAACACATCTTGAACATGAATTACTAACTACATCCAAGTGTTCCATCTGAAATTCAGGGAGTTTACCAAAGAATTAAATTTCCGGCCAAAATACCGTTCTTATTGCCGATATTGCAAACAATCCTAACAAAAACATCAGAACTAAGCCTATAATTGCCCCACTATGCTGGGTGTTTCTGTTTTTGTAATAGTAGTAGATACCGCCTAAAACATAAATAGGAAAGGGAATTACAACTACCAACATAGTAATAAGTTTCGTATGAGATAGTCCCTGTGGACTTAAATCGGGGCGCAGAATAAGTGGAAACATGAATATGTTTATTAAGGTCTTTTGGATAACACTAGCAATAATTCCTGTCGCGAATGTTATATACACCAACGAAAATACTTGTTCCCTTTTCATATTAAAATATTATCACAATCCTTAAGCTGTTCACAATTTATTTTGATTTTTATTATAGGCTCTTATATAATCTCAATTAGATAACTTTTCTATCGTGTGTGAACGTACTAAACGTACATTTAAGGAGAAAAACAAGTGCTTAGGAAGATTTTATGGGGAATACTGATACTCGGTACACCCTTAATTATCGCTCAGATCACAGGATCCTCGTTACAGCAAGAGAATTCTGCATATCAATTTCTTAGCAGGATCGCAGCCGAAAGTGATTCGTGGCTTATTGATAATCTGGTGTACTTTTTCAGGGACCCGGACTGGCCTTGGCCAATACTTGGTTCGATTTTTGTTCTCTGGACCGTATCTCAGGTTCAGGAACTTCTTGCACCAGAAGCGAAACTAGAGCAACTCGCGCCAGTAAAACCAGCCCCAGCCGCAACAGCAAAACCACGGAGGCCGCAAAGTACAGGCACAGAAAAAGTTTCGACTACATCGCCGTCGCAAGATAGTGGAATGTATAAAGAAGAGAGCAGTAGTGAAATACCAAAGTCGAATGTATTTGGAAATATAGCATACAAGAACATGCCTGCAGAGGATGCTCAACATTACGATCCGGACAAGCCACCTTAAAAGGTATCGATTTTCATACCGTAATTAAATGGACAGGGATAACTAAAAACAAAAGGCGGTTTGCCGATGAACATCGACAATCCGCCTCTTTTTTTTATTCTATTCTCAGAGTAGGTCCTAAGACGCCATTTTCGGTGTAGTACGGGAGTAATAGCCTATACGCTCTCTCACCCTGAACCGTATACTCTCCGATCGGTACATTATTTTTGCTTGCTAGATCCAGGTATTCCTGGTACTTTAAACGCTCTATTAAACTATAGATGCGCACACCTTGGTATTTCCCATAACCTGTCCCTGAGATGTCATCGCTGTTGTAACAAGTGGATATGAGCTGAACATTCAAACGCTCATCCATCTCCTCGGGATTTCCGTGGACGTAGGTTTGTCTTTTGGATACTTCTTGAGGGATCTGGTCACTTCCTGAAACTACATACAACTCAATACTGCACGGACCGATTAAGTTCATCAGCGCGCCTAGGTTCTTCGGATCAACAGCAACTGTATAGTTCGAGTTATTAACTAAAACTACAGTATTGTCCTGGGTAACATGTATGTATGGTTCCGCTCCAAGAGTGACAGAACCGTGAAAGCTTTTAGGCTCTGCCCATGCAGACTCGACATCGTCATTTGTACTCACGGGCGTTGGATCCAATGTTGGCGGATCTATCCAACCGGGAATTTCCTGAGGCCGCGCCGATACATTTCCAAGAACAAAACCGGAAATGGTTAGAAATGCTACAAAAACCACCGTTCCAAGACCGAGTACAGCGTATCTGGTTTTCGGTAAAACTCTCATGACAATCTCCTAATTAACGTTATGGTTTGAAATCAGTATTTGTGAGCCGGAAATATTTCACAAGACATAAATATAGGTTATGTTGTGTGGTATTATAAAACGTACCCGGATATTAAGCAACTTCTTGTTGCTTTATTACTGTACTACCGGCTATTGATGATATAATTATCTAACTTTACTCGAATACTATAAACAGAAGGGAGAAAGGTAACTTTTCAATGATCACAATAATTTCGTGTATAGTTCTCGTTCTTGCGTTCATACTAATCGGTGATTTTAGTCAACGTTTGTCACGCGGAGTTGTAAAACCGTTTATAAAACGACTCTCAAAAAGTGATTTGGCATATCTGATATACATTGCACTCTTAGCATTTTGTGTTTTCGTACTATCCGTATACCTTGCTTTATTTGTGCTTGGATATAATGGATCAAACTTACCAGTAATACTTATACTTGTGGTGTGCACTATGATAAGTTATTACATCTCTTATCAAATATGCGGGGTGAGATTGTACTGCATAGAGATTGGTGAGAGAGCCTTAAGAGAAATCACAAAAGATGTGATAAAACAAACTGTACTTGATTATAGGCTATTCACCGCATATTTCCAGGTTCTTACAGAAAAAGGTCATACGTACTTAGTAACAGTAAGATACTATTACCAAGTTGTAGATGTAAGAAGGAAAGGTAACGTAAAGTATCAATTCAGGTATGATCAGGACGGTTCATTAACACGTGTGGCATAGATTTTTAACCTTCCGTTATAAAAGCGGAAGGTTTTCCTTTTCGGCTATAAAGTCCTGTTAGCACAGTCTTTAATTAAGAGGAACTATAGTGTAAAATATGGCATGTTGTTAGGCTTAAATGGGGGCGTAGCTCAGTGGTAGAGCATCTGGCTTTTAACCAGAGTGTCGTGGGTCCGATTCCCACCGCCCTCACCATGATATAAAATATTTCATTTTTTAAACCCATCTCCATCAAATTGACTATAGGCCAATATCGTTATATACTTAGATATTATTCAAATAAAACAAGCGATGAAGAGGAGGAGTAAATGGACATAGTTGAGGTGCAACTTTGGGTAGTAAGAATATCAATTGTAAGCTCCGCGCTAGTCTCGTTTGTATTTTTAGTTAGGGCAATCGTATTTTCCCTAATACAAGGAGCAAAGTTCGGGATTCCTGGTAAGTCGTTAATCCCAGTAGTAATTGGATTGACACTGATTTTTTCGACACTCAACGTGTGGTGGTGGTATTTAGCCATCACGTATGTATTTTGAGTGTATTTATTAGTCCCCGACTCTTATAACGCGTTATGTGGAGAGTTGGGGGCTATTTTTATTTCCATGCAATTCGTCTGTAAAATAGTATTATTTAAATATGAAAACACTCAAATTCTCACCTGATATTGTTGAACTTATATTAAACGGAAGTAAAACTACGACTTGGCGGTTGTTTGATGACAAAGATATCAGGAAAGATAACAAAATAATATTAATCAAAAAACCCGAACTAACCCCATTTGCAGAAGCAATTGTAACGGGTGTATCCGTTAAAGCACTCAAAAATCTATCGGAGGAAGACTCGATCGGCCATGAATTCATTGAATCAGAAAAGGTTATGTATAAAACATATTCAAATTATTATAATCGAGAGGTTTCACCAGAAACAGAAGTAAAAATTATCCGCTTCGAAATAACAAAGTTCTATTAAAAAAGGAAGTGCGTGCATTATTGCCATAGGCCAATAAGCACGCACAATATTATCAATGTCCCGTTACATATTGCAGAAACAGTTCCTGTAACTTACGACGACGTTCTTTTTCAAGCTGTTTTTCCCCCTTGTCCTGCGCCGTTTGGGTTCCGTTTAGCTCCCGGTCGCATTTACAGCACAGATTATTTTGTGCTGCACGGCCGGACGCAGGTACATTCCCTACTCGCAAGCTTCTGTTTCCAGTCTTACGTTTCTTTTCAATGCAAGACGGGCATTTCATTAGAACTTCTCCTTTTTTATTTATTTTGCAGTGGGTACGCGACATTATATAACAAAAGTCTGTTTGAAGGAATAAATAGATTATAAAAAAACCAAGTTTGTTATGGATGAGTATTGCCAACCGGGATTTGATTATATTAACCTATATTGTTATAATCCGTTTAAAAATCAACCCATTGTACACGACAAAGATTTACATCGAAATTAGGAGCGAGAGAGACGAAGACAAGCCGGTAACTATTGCTGGAATTGAAATAAGATTTATTCTTTAGCTCGACGCTAGAAAGAAGGGTAAAATGACAAATAAACGACCTCGGAGAGGAAACCCAAGTCCGGTAACCCTCCCAAACGATCAAAAATGCAATGGATGTCAGCTCCCTTTCAAAAGAAGCGAAGAAGGCATTTCTGTCCGTAGTGCGGCTAAAGGCACCGTCATTACGTGCCCATACTGCAGAAAGAGACAAAAACGTATGTAAAAACACAAAAGCCTGGCGAATTTAACCGTCACCAGGCTCTTTATTTACCCTAATACAAAACATGTATAATAAATAACACAATAAACTCTGCCATGAAATTTATTAAAGCTAAAAAATCCCGGAAGCTGTTAATTCTTACTTTAATTTCAGTTGTTGGACTGGGATCGTCAGTTCTATTAAATAACTACACACCAAATAAAAGTAGCACCGAGGTAGAGTCTATGCCCCTACCCCTTACCGAAAAGACAGAGGATGTCTCTTTAAACACTCCTCCTCCGCCTGTTACCAATGAATCTGAAAAAAAAGAAGCCCTACCTACAACCCCAAAACCTTCGGCTAAACCAACACAAGAACCCACAACTAAATCCGGAGATTATACTAACGTCTACATAACCTACTACGGTTGGTACGATAACAGTCCATCAGGAAAAAATATCGCTTATCCCCACAAAAAATATTCGGCATCCATTCACGATAAGGCCGGCGGTACAGGTTCGTACAAAGACCCGATTACATTTGCTACTGACCGCGATCTTTATAAACCGGGGACGATCATTTATGTTCCCTACATCAAAAAATATATTATTATGGAAGATATGTGCGAGGGGTGTATTGAAAATTGGCAGGACGAAAAGAGGAAACATATCGATATATGGATAGAAAGTAAGGATTCTTTTGAAGACGAGCTTTATCAATGCCAGAGGAAATACACTCGTTCATCAATAGAGGTCGAACTTAACCCGCCGTCGGACCGGGAGGTGAATAAAACGCCATTATTCAATACGTCTACCGGTAAATGCCTGTAGTCTAGAAAAAGTCTTGGTAAAACCATAAATATAATATAAAATTCCCAAAAGCTTTATCAAATATAATCACTCTTAATGGAGAAGGGAGTTTCAAATGAATTCGCATTCAGATTTGAACTTAAGCGGTACAAGAACAGTAATTCTTCCCGCCGACTGGGGTAAGGATACTATCAAGGTAGATGAGTTCCTGCGTTTTCTTGAGAAAATTCAAAAAGTCTCTTACCTAAACTATGTGGTATTTCGAAACTGTGAGGAATTGGGTCCAAACGATATTCTCGCCGATAAAGAAATGATCACATTGAGAAAAAATGGAGTCCATTAGAAATATCCGGAGCTTACGCACTAAAGTACGTAAGCTCTAACTTTAATCTTATCCATAGAACTGATATCAAAAACAATGTTTCTCATTATTTGCGAACTGGACAATGATAATGAAAATGAGTATGAAAAAACTATTTAAGTAATGTAGAGGAATAGATAGAGTGAACTAGGAAATCTTTTCTTTAACTCTAGTTGCTGCACGGCCTTTTTTAGCTCTCAGGTAGTAAAGCTTTGCCTTTCGTACGCGGCCTTTTCTAACAATAGTTAACTGTGTGATATTCGGAGAGTATATGGGAAATATTCTTTCAACACCAATGTTATCCGCACCGATCTTGCGTACGGTAAAAGTCTTTGAAATACCCTTGCCATTCATAGCAATAACAATGCCTTCATAAGGTTGTATTCTTGTTTTTTCGCCTTCTATGATCTTATAGCTCACCCGAACTGTATCTCCGGGGCTAAAGTCGGGCATTTTCTGTTTTTCGTCGTTCGTATTCGACATACTGAGAGAGATTATCAAAAATTCAGCTGTAATACAAGATACAAGCGTTAGATGTGAGTTTTTACAGAGGCTTTAACAATTACCTTTAAACCTGGTTCGCCGGTCGTAATCTCGGCTTCATCCCCCTTAGCCAGCTCACCTGAAATTATCTTGCTGGATAGAACGTTCTCGATCTCTTTCTGGATCAAGCGTCTTAGGGGCCTTGCCCCATACTCAGTGCTAAAACCTTGTTCAGCTAAGTAGTCCCGCGCTTTCTTATCGATATTAACTGAGATCTCCTGCTCACCCAGCCTTTGTTCTACTTTCACAAGTAACCTGTCCACGATCTCTCTGATATCTTGTTTTGATAAAGTATTGAATATAACAACCTCATCTATTCTGTTTAGGAACTCCGGTTTGAACGAATCTTTTAGTAACTTCATCACTCGGTTCTCGAATTCCTTTTTATCCTGAGCTTTGGTCTTTTTACCGGGTGTACCGCTGTCAAACCCTATTTCAGCTCTCTTAAGGAACTCGGAACCAACGTTTGAAGTCATAATTATTATCGTATTCTTAAAGTCAACGGTCCGTCCTTTACTGTCAGTCAGTCTTCCGTCCTCCATTATCTGAAGCAATGTGTTAAACACATCAGGATGTGCCTTTTCGATTTCGTCCAGGAGTATTACGGAGAAAGGTTTTCTTCTGACAATGTCAGTGAATCCCCCAGCTTTTTCATACCCAACATATCCCGGAGGCGCTCCTATCATCTTGCTAACCGAGTGTTTTTCCATATATTCGCTCATATCCAGCCTTATTATCATGTCCTCATCTCCATAAAGTACCTCAGCTAATGTCTTGGATAGCTCTGTCTTACCCACACCAGTGGGACCTAAGAACAAAAAGGTGCCAATAGGCCTGGCAGGGTCTTTTAAGCCCGCACGCGCCCTTCTAACAGCCTCAGAAACCATTCCTACAGCTTCATCCTGGCCGACGAGGCGTTCCTTTAGCTTGTCTTCCATGTGCATTAAACGCTCTTTTTCTTCGACACTGAGTTTTTCAAGCGGAATGCCGGTCATGCGTGATACTACTTTAATTACTGAATCTTCTGTCACATAGGGTATTTCTTCTAGTTTTGTTTTGGTCCAAATCTCAACAAGCTCGCTTTTCACTTTTTCGAGATCATCTATTTCATTTTGAACTTTTTCTCTTTTTTCAAATTCTTCTATTGATTTAACTTTATCTTTAAGTTCCTTTAGATTTTCCTCTACCTGCTTGAGTGTTTCCGGTTCTTTAACCTGGGAAAGCCTAACATATGCAGAGGCCTCGTCTATAAGATCTATTGCTTTATCCGGCAGGAACCTGTCGCTTATATACCTGTCAGACATTTTAACTGCGGATAAGATAGCTTCATCCGTTATATTTACCTGATGGTGTTTTTCATAACGTTCCCGTAAACCTTTTAATATAGCGATTGTATCCTCGGGTGTTGGTTCGTTTATTGTTATGGGCTGGAACCTTCTTTCCAATGCAGCATCTTTTTCGATATATCGACGGTATTCGTCTATCGTTGTTGCACCAACCATTTGCAGTTCACCGCGTGATAAAGCCGGTTTTAATATATTAGCCGCATCCATCGCTCCTTCAGCTGAACCTGCACCAACAACAGTATGCAGTTCATCTAAGAAAAGTACGATCTGCCCCTCGGCATTAACAACCTCTTCTATAATATCCTTTAATCTACTCTCAAACATTCCTCTATGTGAGGTACCTGCTAATACCGAAGCCAGATCAAGAGCAAAAACTCTCTTTCCCCTTAAAGGTTCCGGAACTTGCCCGACCACGATCCTTTGTGCCAGACCTTCAGCAATGGCTGTTTTTCCAACACCGGGATCTCCGATGAGCACCGGATTATTCTTGGTTCTTCTTGATAATATATGGATAACCCGCTCAATTTCATCTTTACGACCTATCACGGGATCAAGCTTCCCTTCACGGGCCATCTGGGTAAGATCCCTACCGAACTTATCCAGTTTGGACGTACCTTGAGCTTCTTTGAGTATTTCGTTGTGGCAGACTTCACAAAGTGCGAGGTAAACTTGTTTACCATCAACGATTTTATTAGTTGATATAACGGCGGGACGTTGCCCGCACCTGTGGCAGATAACCATGTGTATACTTTATCATCTTTTAGCACTTAGTCAAGGGGAGTGCTATGTTATGGGCTAGTTTTCGTGGGTTTTAATGCTCCCAATAATCACCAACGAACGGATCCGACCTGACAGGAACCTTTTTAAGGATCAGCTCCCCTGCGCGAACCATTTCTTCTTGTTGTATTAATGCCCAGTCCTTAGCCTGGTCAGCCCTTACCTCGCAAACTATTTCATCATGAACCGTGTGCGTCACAAACCCATCCACACCTTCTTTTTGAAGACGTTCGTGTAGAAATACTAGGGCAAACTTTGTAATATCGGCATTCGTGCCTTGAATAGGATGGTTTTTTGCTTCCCGTTGTATCTGACCGATCTTTTTAGAGTAATCCGGGTCCATCTTGTCAGGAATCGTATACCATCTTTTCCTTCCTGCAGGGGTTTTACTCCAACCGTTCTTGACCGCATTAGTTGCAAGTTTATCTAAATATTTCCGTACGCTCGGATAGCTTTGGAAGTATTTCTCCAGGTATTCTTTGCCTTCCTCCGGTGTAACGCCGATTTGACGCCCTAAACTATGAGGACCCATGCCGTACATCAATCCAAAACCTATGATTTTTGCCGCCTGCCTGAGATCGGGATATAGCTTTTTAAATTCGTTCGTATAAGGCTTGTTGAACATCAATGAGGCTGTATATGAGTGTACATCCAGGTCGTCTTTTAATGCCTGGATAAACTTCGTATCTCCGGATTGATCCGCCAAAACTCTCATTTCCATAGAAGAATAGTCCGTGACAACAAGTTTATAGCCTGAAGCCGGAGTGAAACACCGACGGAACGGCGCTTCTTCGGAGTTTCTTGGGATTTGCTGGAGGTTTGGGTTGGCGCAGGCGAACCGGCCTGTAGCGGCACCTAACTGCTTGAAATCCGGGTGAAGACGACCGGTTTTAACATTAACCTGAGCCAGTAACGAATCGCCAAAAGCGGAAATTAATTTCTCATATCCACGGTAATCTCTTAAAACTTTTGCGACCGGATGGTCCATATTTGCTAATACTCCATCTCCGGTGGAAGGGATGTTCAATCTAAGTCTATTATTAAAAAGATCCATCAGTTGAACCTGGCTGTTCACATTTATAGCATCTGATAAATTACCAAACAGGTCAGACTGGGAGGAGTTGTAATAAGGCCTGACCAATTCCTGGAATTGTGCTGCATAGTCATCTCTTTTTACCTGAAGATCCTTTATGATTTCCCGCCATTTTGGAACATCTATATAAACTCCTCTAAGTTCCATTTCTGCCACCACTTTTGTGACTGCAAATTCCAGTTTGGCTATGTTCACAAGACCTTCCTCTTTTAATCTTTTTGTCTGCTGTTCAAAAATGGGAAACAGAACCAAAGTATCTAAACCCGAGTACTGTAACTGGGCTTCTGTAATTTTTCCGGTATAATTGTAAAACGTTTTTCTTGTCCCTTTGTCTATACTTAATTCAAGATATCTCATACTCAATTCTTGCAGTGAAGACGATTTTCCTACTAAACCTGCTGTCAGGATGGCTTCGGTTAGCATTGTGTCATACATATTGTTCACTTCCACACCCGTGTTTACTTTTATAAAACCATAATCAAATTTTGCGTTGTGCAGTAGTTTTAAGGTCTTTGTACCCTCCATAAGCTGTTTAAATAAGGAAAACTCCCCGATTTTTAACATGCGCGCATCAAAAACATAGCTGATCTCAGGGGTTCCTATTTGTATTAGAAGCAATGTCGAAGTATACGGATCCAAGCCGCTGGATTCAACGTCAACGGCTAATATATCCTCTTTTTCAAGGCTTTTTAGAACTTCTTCAGCTCTTGAAAGTTCGGTTACGTACTCATATTTTGGATTTTCGGGATCGAATCTTAGTTCCACACTGATATAGTATCAGATGAAAACAAAATCTTTTAATAAGTTATATTGATGCGTAATAATGGGGTATTAAAACGAAAAAGCCGGGGGTAAAAAGAGTGACCCTCGGCTTTTAATAGTTATCGGATACAGATAAACACCTTTCCTGAAACCGGTACGCAATTAAATGGAAAAATACCTGTTGATAGGTTTAATACTCCCACCAGTTTCACTAGCGATAATAAAATTATGAAAATAAGTATTAGTGAAACCAAATTTTCCCACCCGTACATGTCCTGATACTTTCTTTCGAAAAGGACTGCTGCTATCTGTGACATCTCTGCTCTCCTTTTTTAAAATTGGATAAATCCGAATTTGTGGCGTTATTATAGTGTATTTTACTTAAACAGTCAAATACTATGGGCTTATCGTCCTATAAGGTCTGTTATTAGTTTCCTTGCGATTGTAGAATCGGCTTTTCCGCTTGTTTCTCTCATTACCTGCCCTACCAAGAACTCAAAAGTAGCGGTTTTGCCAGCCTTTACTGCTTCGACAGCATCGGGATTATCTGCAAGCACTTTTTCAACCACAGATTTTATCGAATCTTCATCCGTTATCTTGTCCTCTGAAGTCTTTATAATGCTTTCTATATCTGAAACCTCCATGCTCCAAAGTTCTTTTCTATTCATAAGCAAATTTCCTATTTTCACAGGGTCATGCTTATTATCCGTAAGATCCGCAAATTTCTCATAAATATTGATGTTTGTTCCTGATGATAAAAATGCAGCAACCTGTTTGTTTAACCCCATTTCATCTACTAACCTCGCTTTTCTTTCATCAGGCAATTCAGTTAATGAACTTTTAATATCCGCGACGTAGTTTTCGTCAAAATGCATAGGTGGAATATCAGGCTCCGGAAAATACCTGTAATCATGAGCTTCTTCTTTTTCTCTTTGTGAAACGGTCTTTCCTGAATTCTCATCAAAACCTCTATTTTCCTGAACAGGCGCCTCTCCTTTGTCTAACAGTTTTTTTTGGCGTACGATCTCTGCACGAACGGCTTTTTCCATGAACCGGAAAGAGTTTATATTCTTTATCTCCACCTTATAACTTGGAAGAATACCCTTCTCTTCCATTTCGGCCGTTCTTATGGATATATTGGCTTCAAGACGCATTTGACCTTTTTCCATATCAACATCACTAATACCTAAATAACGAGCAATATCCTGTATTTTCTTGGAAAATTCAACCGCGTCGGCAATGTTTCTAAAAGACGGTCCCGTTACTATTTCTGCCAATGGCATATCTGATTTATTAAAATCAATCAATGTGTTACCAAGCTCATGAAAAGACTTTGCGGTGTCTTCTTCGAGATGGATGCGTTCTATCTCAATCGTTGTTCCCGAATCCAGTTTCAAAAAACCACCTACACAGAGAGGCTGTTTGTATTGGCTTATTTGATAACCTTTTGGCAGATCAGGATAAAAATAATGTTTCCTGTCAAAACGGGAGTCTTTATTTAGTGAACTTTTAACCGCCAGTCCAAGTAATTGCGTCATTCTAACAGCATCCTTATTAGGTACAGGAAGTGCGCCGGGCAACCCTAAACATACGGGACAAACATGTGTATTTGGCTCAGCTTCGTAAATATCCGCACTATCCCTGCAGAACATTTTGGTCTTTGTTTTGAGGTGCAGGTGGATCTCCATCCCAAGAACCAGCTTATATTCGCCTAATAATTCTCTTTCAGTCATATATTTTTTAAAATATTTCGCAATGCAGGTTTCTAAAAACTACTTGTTCCAAAACGATATTTTCTAAACTGGCAGCAAATTCTACTACCTTGGCAACGTCCTTTACATTCATCGCACACGTATAATCACGCTCCGTGCCTGCTTTCCTATGTAACTCGGTCCTCATTAATCCAGGCTGTAAACCGATCACAGCAATACCGTATTTTTCCAACTCTTTTCGCATTGCCTTGGTAAACCCCGTAACTGCCCATTTAGAAGCAATATACACGCTTCTGTCGGTCTTAGTTTCCACGCCGTTTATTGACCCTATATTAATTATTTTGCCCGAGCCCTTCTTTTTCATGAACGGTAGCACGGCTTTTGTCATGTATATGGTTCCTAAAGCATTTACCATTAGTACCCTTGCAATGTCATCGTAACTGCTGCTATCAAGTTCGCCACCGAGCCAAATCCCGGCATTGTTTATTAAAATATCTATTCCTCCGTAGATCTCACTGATTTCCTTTACCGATTTTTCTATTGCCTCAGGGTCTGTAATATCACAAAAAACCGCAGGAACTTTTAGTTCTTCCTCAGATTTCTTAAGACTTTCCTCGTGGTTTGAGAGAATTATTACATTGTAATCATTTCTCAAAACAGAGGCTACCTCCTTACCCAACCCCTCTGATCCTCCTGTTATTAGGACAGTTTTTCTCATATTAGACTCTTACTCCAAGAGAAACTAATGCTTTTCTCAAATTTTCAACCGCATCCGTTAATACAAAGTGGGGCGGTTCGTAGCCTGATTCATGAACAGTCATATTCCTGACTTTATGCGCTTCCCAAATCTTGTTATACATTATAGGATCAAACCTGTCTTTTGCATTCTTTAGTCTCTCGCCCATTGTTTCACCGGGAATAATATCTTTTAACGCGTTATCCAACGATTTATCAGCAGTTATTAACGCCTGTCTAAGCTGGGAGGGGCCTTTGAGCTTCAGCAAATTATTTATACTATCCCAATCCTTAGCGATATTTTCCTGTGTCGGAGGAGATACGGAGTACCTTCCTCGTGATGTAGCTCCTGAAATTAAACTTTTTAGTATTTTTAGTAACATTTGTAAAATCCTCTCAATTTATTCCGAACTTTTTATTACCGGCCTGTTCAAATGAAAATCCGTGTTTTGCTGGAATACTTTGGCTACCCCCATTACGTTTCCTTCAGTCAATTGCTGACCTATCAGCTGCACCCCTACAGGCATTCCCCTGCTAAAACCGGCATTTATTGATATGCCAGGCAGACCTGCAATAGCACTAGGTTCAGCCAACACATCCATCAGTTCACCAAACATTGGAGAATTATCGGACTCACCAAGTTTTAAAGCGATACTTGGCATTGTAGGTCCTATCACAAGATCCACTTTCTTGTAAGCCTCATTAAAATCCTCAATAATTAATGTTCTGACTTTTTGCGCTTTTGAATAGTAAGCATCATAATAACCGGCACTTAATGTATAAGCCCCAAGCATCATTCGCTTTCTCGCTTCCATCCCAAAAGCTTCTCTGTTCTGACCATACCTTATGCCGTCAAGACGTGCCAGGTTCGATGAAACTTCAGACCTTTGTAAAATCGTGTATACGGCTATTGAATACTTTGGGTCCAAAAGATCCATATCTACAATCTCGGCACCTAATTCTTCATATTTTTTAACAGCGCTTTCAACAATTTCCCTGACCTCATCTTCCAGGTCAATTTCAAAATACGAACGGGGTCTGCCGATCTTAAAACCTTTTAGGTCAAAGTCCTTGATAAAACCGCTATATTCCGGTACGGATTTTGGAGATGTAGTTGCGTCAAAAGGGTCCTTACCCGCGATTATTTCTAAAACATACGCCGCGTCATCAACCGTCTTTGTCAACGGACCGGGAGAATCTGTAGACGATGCCATAGCAATTACACCATAACGACTAACTCTTCCGTATGTTGGTTTCATACCTGTAACTCCGCACCATGCTGCAGGACCTCTGATGCTTCCGGCTGTCTCACTACCTAAAGCAAAAATGCACATATCAGATGCAACGGCGACTGCAGAGCCTCCGGAAGAACCTCCCGGCACTCTTGATATATCCCACGGATTTAACGTTTTGAAAAAATCGGAGGTTTCGGTAGAAGAACCGTGTGCAAAAGCATCCATGTTCGTCTTACCCAACATAATCCCACCAGCTTCATTAACTCTTGTTGTTACTGTTGATTCATATGGAGGAAAATACCCTTTTAATATATTCGAACTTGCAGTTGTTTCAATGCCTGTTGTACTAAAATTATCCTTACACGCATATGGAATACCAAGTAAAGGTTTTTTCTCAAACGCCTTTCCCCCCTCCTTCTGTATCAAGTCATCTGCTTCTTTAGCTTGCTCTAACGCACGTTCCTTAGTAAACGTAACAAATGCCTTAACCACGGGGTCAAACTGCTCTATCTGTTCATAACATGCAGTCACCAGTTCGGTACTGGTGAATCTACCGGTTTTTAAACCTTCCAGAGCGTCTATTAAATTCAGTTCATTTAATCTGGCCATTTAAGTTATTACCCGGGTTAACGGTCAAAAACTCCTTTTGTGACTATTAACCCACGCTTTTTATTTTTTGCATTCTTTAAAACCTCTTCTTGTGTTAATGTTCCTTTTTGCTCAACATCTTCCTGAAATACATTTCCCAAACCGGTTACCTGGTAAGTTTCAGGAACATCGGAAGTATCCAGTTCATTTAAAACATCAATTACAGCCAGAGTTTGTGTGAACATTTGTGAGAACTTTTCCAACTCAGCTTCTGTTAGTTGCAGCTTGCACAAATGTGCGATCCTTTTAACCTGTTCTTTGGTGATTATTAATTCTGACATATCAAATGTTATAATAACAAAGGAAAACCCATTTGATAAGGGAATTTCCTGCTGTTTTAATTTCACATAACAATTTTAAAACTCAAACTAATGTATTTAACCGAAGCATAGGAGACAATGATGAACAGAAAAAGAATAAAGAATGTGGCTAAGGAAATCTGGGCAAGTGAATTTGGCTTTGCTGTAGCTTTGTTAGGATTCATCGTCATCCTTACAGCTGTGACTGTCGCCATCCGGTGATTAACCGCTCGATCTCATGCAGAGTGACTAAAATTACTCTGCATTTTTTATCCGCATAAGTTACCCCCAATAGAAACAGGTCTCACATTTGCAAAAGTCTGGCTATACGGTCTTCTATCGGCGGGTGTGTGCTAAACAAACTGGACATTAATCCCCCGTGACCACCCTTTAGAGGATTTGAAATATACAAATGAGCTGTAGCTCCGTTTGCAGCTTCCAACACTTCCACATCTGTTCCAAGCTTTAATAAAGCGTCAGCCAACCCTTTCGGATATCTTGTTATCATCGCGGATGTCGCGTCAGCCAAATACTCCCTCTGTCTGCTAAGTGCGAGCTTGATCAGGGTAGCGAAAATCGGACTCAATATTATAAGTACAACCCCTATCAACATTAGAATACCGCCTCCCGAACCTCTTTTTCTTCCGCCACCGTAGAACATCCCTCGTGTGAAAAAATCGGCAATTAACGCGATAGATCCTACAAGTATGCTCACAATAGTCATAAACCTTGTATCATAATTACCGATATGAGACATTTCATGAGCAATCACACCTTCCAATTCCCTTTTTTCCAAAGTGTTCACTATACCGGTGGTGACACAAACTACTCCGTGTTCGGGATCACGGCCTGTAGCAAAAGCGTTCAAAGCTGTATCCTCAATCATGAATACTTTGGGTTTGGGGAGACCTGATGCGATACTGATGTTTTCAACAAGGTTATGGAGATACTCATTTTCTGTAGGCGCTACCTCATGGGCACCTGATATCGCAAGGACCATTTTATCCGAATTATAGTAGCTGACGAATCCCGAAACACTTGAAAATATCAAAGCAATACCTATAAAAAAAAGGCCACTACCTTCAAAATAGAATTCACCCAGAAACCACCCGATCGCTGCAATAACACCAATAAATGCTGCAATTATCAGCAACGTCCCACGCTTATTCTGGTCTATCTGCGTATATATACTCGCCATTTACAACTAGAAATCTACTTTTACTGCTGCTCTTTCGGCTTCCTCCGCTTCAAAGAACTCCTGAGACTTGAACCCAAACATATTACCAATTAAGTTGCTTGGAAAAACAACCAGTTTGGAGTTATAGTCTCTGACGGTTGAGTTATAGAATTGTCTTGAATACGCGACTTTATCTTCGGTATCGCTTAGTTCACTTTGTAGTTTTACAAAACCTTCCTGAGCTTTCAGTTCAGGATACGCCTCAGCAACTGCAAAGAGTGTTTTAAGAGCACCGGTAAGCATATTATCAGCCTGGCCGGCCTGTTCTGGGGTTTGTGCGCCCATTAAAGCAGCCCGTGCTTTTGTAACGTTCTCAAACACTTCCTTCTCGTGTGTCGCGTAACCTTTAACCGTCTCAACAAGATTCGGGATAAGGTCGATCCTTCTTTTCAGTTGGACATCGATCTGGCTCCAGGCCTCCTGGATCCGCACTTTCATGGAAGCGAATGAATTATATACTAATACTACATACACTAACGGAACAGCAAGTAGTATCAAAACGATAAGAATAGTAGGCATTAGACCTCCTTTTCAACAATAAATTACTGTCTAGATTATACTCAATTTCATAGGGAAGTGGAAGTTATGCCTTTTTTATCACTTCAAGCATATCCTCATAGTTTAGGGTGTTTATTATATTTCTCCTTTCGGCATGCCCACGCCTCGCTACATCAATTCCATATTTCATGAACTTTAAACTACCAATATCGTGGGCATCCGTATCAATAACAAGTTTGATCCCCAGCCGGACCGCCTCATGAACAAGGTCATCGGCTAGATCCAGCCTGTTAGGCTGGCTATTAATTTCAAGGATTTTACCGTACTTTAATACAGCCTTGAAAACTTTCTCCCAGTTTATATCACATGACTCCCGTTCGTTGATTAACCTTCCGCTTGGGTGCCCGATAATCGTTACATACGGATTCTCAATAGCCGCGAGAAGCCGCCCGGTGATTATATCCATGCCCTGGTTGAACGATGTGTGTATAGATGCAACAACATAATCAAGCATTGCTAAAATCTCTTCGGGAAGGCTTAAAGTGGCGTCAGCAAGGATATTTACTTCATAACCGAATAGTACGTGTATATCATCCTGAGCCTCGTTAATACTATCAATACTTTTTCTTTGACGTTCAATTATAGAAATAACATCATCATAACCGCGGCTTAGTATGCTGGGAGAATGGTCTGATATTCCAATATATTGATAGCCCATTGTTCTCGCCTCATTTACCATCTCAGCAAGTGTATTTAAACCGTCCGATGCAATAGTATGTGAGTGAAGGTCGCCTTT
>LCBS01000004.1 GCA_000997355.1 candidate division WWE3 bacterium GW2011_GWB1_41_6 | reverse complement strand
TTTGAATCCTTTTCGTACTACTATAAGGGGAACATACAACGTGATCTGAGCGAAACTACCGATTACATTGTAGCGTCATTGGACTTTGACCGCAGGAATATTGAATATGAACTATGTCCGGTTATGGAAAAAAGTTTTGGTCCTAAGAATACTCCGGTAGTTTTTATTTTTAAGTGTAAATGACAAGTTCCGTTAGACTATCGGGGTGCGAACATCTATAATCATAAAGATGCCGTTCCTTTCAATAGTAATAATAAATTACAATACCCGTGACCTTTTGCAGAAATGCCTGGTCAACCTCCTAAGTATCTACCCTGAAAAGGAAATAATCGTTGTAGATAACGGCTCCTCCGATGGTTCTGCGGAAATGGTCCGTAATGAATTCAACGAGGTATTACTTATTGAAACCACAAATAACGGTTTAGCCGCAGGAAGTAATTTGGGTTTGGAAAGATCGCGTGGAGATTATGTTTTGTATATGGGTACCGACGCTTACCCGACTTCTGAGACGGTGAGTGGGATGATCGAGTATATGGAAGAAAATAACAACGTGGGTATTTCAACTGCAAAGCTAGTTCTTCGTGACGGAACTGTAGACATGGATGCGCACCGCGGCTTTCCTACCCCATGGGCTGCGTTTACACACTTTACTAAAATAAATAAAATATTTCCTGACTCCCGTTTTTTCAACCGTTACTTTCTAGGTGGCTTAGATATGAAACAACCTCACGAAATAGATCTCTGTATAGCCCATTTTATGTTTATAAGGAGAGTGGTTTTTGATCGGATCGGAAAATGGGATGAACAGTTTTTCCTATACGGGGAGGATGTGGATTTCTGTTACCGTACAAAAGAAGCGGGATTTAAAATAATGTACCTTCCACAATTCTCTGTTCTGCATTATAAAGGTGTTACCGTTGGGATAAGGAAACAGACAACTGATATTTCGACTGCAAGCCAGGAAACAAGAAAAAAGATGAAAAAAGAAACGACCCGCGCGATGAGGTTGTTCTATGATAAACACTACAAGAACAAATACCCTAAGTGGCTTACCGGTATAGTTCTATTTGGGATAGAATCTTTATCCAGACTCAGGGAAAAGGGATTTTTTCTGGGATAGACAACTGGATCGTACGGTTTATGTACGCGACACAAAAGGATTATCCTTTATGTAGTATCTCCAGAATTTGTCCTTGTGCTCTTCCGCGTAATCTATGCCTATCCTCGTAGCGGTAACGATCCCGAAGTTTTCTAATGCCCCCTCATTCGTTATATAAATTAGATCACTCTCCGTTATATCAATGTTGTTGTGCGATTTATCAATTCCCAAAGCTTGAGTAAGTTTACCCGGCCCCGTAGTAAGGTTTTGAACATTTTCGGTATTCCGGTTCTTGATCATTGTATCTATACCTGTGACGGGTTCCAGACTTCTTATAAGAACCGCAGCCGGAAGTTCGGGTTGTTCTGTAACAATGTTAAGCATATGGTGCATACCGTATGTAAAATAAACGTATGTGAATCCGGCAGGACCCCACATGGGAAAACAAGTTTCTTTCTTACGCCAACTGGCATGACTTGCCTTATCTTCAGTGCCTATGTAAGCTTCCGTCTCGGTGATGTATCCGGAAAAATAGCCGTGTACCAACACCATTCCCAGTAGTTCTTTGGCGACGTCTTTAGTATCTCTAGAATAAAAATTGCGGGTATGCTTCATTAATAATAAATTATTGGATTAATCTTTTTTCTTGTCGAGTCTATCCAATTTGAGTTGTTTAAATATAAAGTAAACAGTGCCGGCAATTATAAGGAAATCTATCAGTACGCTAATAAAATTTCCTATCATGATCCTGGCAGGGCCTAGTGGTATTACGAGGCTGTTTAATTGACCGACCTTGCCAAGTCCGATACCGATTATCGGATTAATAATATCATTTACAAATGAAGTAACGAGCTTTGAAACGGAACCGCCTAAGACAAACCCCATCGCAAGTCCAATTATCCCTTGTTCTCTGATAAATGTTAAAAATCCTTTCACGATATATTCCTCTAACAAAATTCTAACACAAATTTAATGCCCAATTCAAATACAAAAGTTATTCTACAGCAATAACCGATGTACTTAATTAGGAGATATTATATTGCAATACAAAGAGTTTTACGTTTCCAAGGCATTATTGTTTATCACGGCACTGGTGTTTATAACAACCGGTGTATTAATTATTCTCCGATTTAATCCATTTTCGAAAATACCTTTATTACATACCGGTGAACTTTTTAATAGAGATCGGATCGAAAAAGTTTATGTCGACACATATCCCGATGCTACTTTAAACCAGTTATGGGATGCATACAAAAGAGAGTATGTTCAAAAAGACGGCAGAACAATGGATAGAGCACAAAATTTCCTGACAACCTCAGAAGGGCAGTCTTATACCCTTCTCCGCTCTGTGTGGCTAGACGATAAAGAGACATTTGACGCGACTCTTCTTTGGACAAATCACAACCTGAAAAAACGCGGAGATAATCTATTTGCGTGGAAATGGGGTGAATTGAGTCCGGGTAACTGGGGTGTCCTTGAAAGCGAGGGAGGGCTTAACTCTGCGTCGGATGCTGATCAGGATATTGCACTTGCATTGATTTTTGCATATCACAGGTGGAACCAACCTCATTACTTAGAACAAGCTCGGCGTATTTTAAATGACATATGGGAGCAGGAGGTAATAATAATCCAAGACAAACCATACATGACTGCGGGAAACTGGGCAAAACTAGAAGCGGAGCCCATCATTAATCCCTCGTACTTATCACCGGCGGCATATTCTATATTCTCAAAAGTAGATCCAATTCACGATTGGATGGCAGTAAAAGATACATCCTATGAAATATTAGAAAAGTCGACTGTAGTTCTACCGCCTGACTGGATCAAAATAAACCCCGCCACTTTAGAGGTTATTCCCCATTCTTTTAGTGACGAGGAACCTGCTTTTTCCCATGATGCGTTAAGAGTGTTTTGGCGGGTAGGTTTGGATTGGGAATGGCATCAGGAAAGACGGGCGAAAGAATACTTTACAAAAGTTAGCTTCCTGAAAGCGGAATGGGACGAGTATGGCGCGATCAGATCGGCTTATACTCTTGACGGAAAACCGCTGGTATCTGATGAGTCTTTAAGTATGTACGGAGCCGTGCTCCCCTACTTCTTAGTTATATCGCCGGAGATAGCAGGTCAGATTTACAACGACAAACTTGCAGAACAGTTCAACCCGGATAGCGAAGATTTTCATGGTGATATTGGATATTATTCCTCGAACTGGGCTTGGTTCGGAATGGCAATGTACCAGGATCGTCTTTTGAATTTATTTAGTTCGGAGGGAGTGAGAAGGTGAGCAATGAAAAGGACCCAATCATTTTAACAAACTACGCAAAAGTTTCTAAGCTGTTGATATCAACAGCAGTTTTACTGACTTTAATATATTTTACATGGTGGCTTAACATTAATAATGCAGGCCACCCGGTGTTATATACATTTCTTGTGGTTGGGGAGATATTCCACGTGTGGCAGGCGTTGGGTTACGCGTATACTATATACAATCAGAAAAGAATTCCCTTTAAAATGGCAAAATACTACCATCCGGTAGATATATACATAACGGTGTGCGGGGAGCCTGTTGAAGTTGTTGAAAAAACTGTAAGAGCAGTAATGGATATATCCTACCCATATTTTAATGCATATGTTTTGAATGACAGTAAAGGTGCAGGCAAAGATAACTGGGAGGATATTGACATAATGGCGGAACGATACGGAGCAGTACCGATATCCCGCCCGACAAACAAAGGTTTTAAAGCAGGTAATGTAAACAACGCAATGAGACTTACCAAAGCACCGTATATAGCAATTTTTGATGCGGATCAAATACCCGAAAAGAACTTTTTAATCAGAACAATGGGTTATTTTAATGATGAAAAGATGGCACTAGTGCAGACTCCCCAGTATTACGTAAACAAAGGAGATAATTTTTTAACAAGAGCGGCGTGGGAACAGCAAGAGCTATTCTTTGGGCCGATTTGCAACGGTAAAAATAAAAGTAACGCTACATTCTGGTGCGGAACAAACGCAATTATAAAACGTAAGGCAATCGAAAGTATCGGTGGTGTTCCCGAAGATAATATTGCGGAAGATTTCCTGGCTAGCTTGTTTTTACATGAACAAGGTTGGAGTACGATATATATTCCCGAGATTCTTGCCAAAGGTTTGGCCCCTCACAATCTAGAAGATTATGTGAACCAGCAGTTCAGATGGGCAAGAGGTTCTCTTGAAGTGATTTTCAAATACAACCCATTATTTAGGCGAGGTCTTTCCTGGGCTCAGAAAATGCAGTATTTATACTCATCAGGTTACTACCTAAATGGAATAATAGTTCTGATAGATGCCGCAATTCCTTTACTCGCGTTAGGTTTTGACGCTTTGCCTGTAAGTGCTGAAACAAGTGATTTTATGGTCTACTTTTTCCCTTTCATTTTTTCAACGATATTTCTGCTGATGATGTCAACTCGTAACCAAATTACATTCAACGCAATTCAAATGTCCATGAGTTCCTTTTTTGTCTTTTTTACCGCTACGATTTCTGCAGCACTCAATATCAAAGTTAAGTTTAAGGTTACGTCCAAATCAAAAGAATCGGGAAATTATCTTAAATTAGTTATTCCTCACATGATTTATATTGTCCTGACTATCATAGCGATCGTTGTGGCGGTTATCAGGGATGGGATCGTTCCATCGGTTGTGACAAACGCTTCCTGGGCGATTTTTAATATCATTTTTTTCTCCGGTTTCTTACGCGTGGCTTACCCATGGGAGACTGTGTTTGAGAAATTAACAAAACCCGTCACACTAGGGTTAGAGCAGGAAGTAGCAGAAGAATTTGCCTTTCCTTTTGTGGAGATAGATACGAGTTTACATACGGATCATGAAGACTAAAGGGAATACGATAATTAAACAAAATAATGATCTGGTAATAAATACTGTCGTAATACTTATTATTGTATTGGGAGCATATTTGCGCCTTCACCAACTGGACAAGGAAAGCATACGGTTGGATGAAGCTCAAAGTATTTGGCAAGCTTCGCATTCACTGGAATTTATCAGGAATTATATGGCGCAGAACGTTCATCTTCCGCTACATAACTCACTACTTCATTTATGGATGCGGATTTTCGGTGCTAGTGCGATGTCCGTAAGAGTACTATCAGCAATACCGGGGATATTGTCTTTGCCCGCTATCTATCTATTATCAAAAGAGATCCTTGCAAACAGAAAAAAAGCAATTATGGCTCTAACGATAGCCTCGATATCCCCTTTTTGGATTTGGTATAGCAGAGAAATAAGAATGTATACGTTGCTTACACTGGTTTCAACCTTATCCTATTACTTTTTCTTAAAAATTATTAAAGAGTCTACATGGCGTAACGTGGCTACGTACACCCTAATAAACCTCGTTGGTATTTATACACACTATTTTTTTAGTTTGGTGTTATTGGTTCAGGTGGTTTATTTTCTTATTCTTTGGAGAACAGGCTTGGAACCGAGGTTAAAATATTACGCTAAAAGTGTGTTCAAATTATTTGTTGCATCAGCTATCGTACTTATTTTAGCATTTCTTCCGTGGGCGTATTTTCAGGCCAGAAATACTATGGGTGGGAACTTATCACCTGATTTAAAATCCCCCTCAAGTTTTAATATAGTACTAAGTTTGTTCGAATTTACACTAGGTTACCAGCCTGAAAACACGACCGCCGCAATTATCGCACTATGGCCGTTAACCGTTCTGATTGGGTTCGTTTTCTTGAAAAAACGCAAAGACCCGTTGGGTCCCGGAATATATTTGGCATTCTTAGGAGCATTCTCCCCTATCGTGATAGTTTATGTTGTTAGTTTATTGTTCCAGCCGATGTATCTGACACGGTACCTTATTAGTTCAACACCTTTATATTACATTTTGTTAGCTTGGCTTTTGATGGAAATGCGGGGAAGAGTTCAGTATGTAGTTGGAGGGATGTTCTTTGCGGGGATAATGCTTTCGTTGCATAATCAGGTATTAAGTCCGGATATACCTACAAAGGAGAACTACAGAGAGGCTGTTGAGTTTGTTAACAATAATTCTACGAACAGAGATGTCGTAGTTGTAAGTCCGCCTTATACTCTTTACCCTGTTTACTACTATTACAATAATCCCAGTAAATTAATTTCGATGCCTGTATGGGATAGAACTCAGCTCAATATACCCGAAATAAACGACGAAAGGTTAAAAGAAGATTCTACGATGATACAGCAGGGACATAAGAGGATATTTTTAATTGCAACACTGGATCTGGCTGGTGGGTATACAGTACAAAATTACCTTGATCTGAATTACACACGTTTGGAAAAACATCAGTTTTCTAAGTTCGTTTGGGTGTCTGTTTATCAGGCGGAGTATCCGTCCATTAACACACAGACCGCTTCAAAGGAGTAGACAAGATGAGAAACATAAGCCATATTTTGTCCGAAAATAGATTTGAGATTATAATTATTGCTTTTTTGGTAGTTGTAACAGCATTTCTTCATTCGTATAACATGCTTAATTTCCCTTACTTCGAATCTGATGAGGGAACCTATATGTCTCAAGCATGGTCTTTTTCCACATCCGGAAAACTTTCGCCTTATAAATATATTTACGACCACCCGCCGTTAGGTTGGATCTTTATCTCTTTTTGGACACACATCACGGGTGGTATTTTTGCTTTTGGATTTTCACTAAACTCAGGGCGGGTCTTTATGCTGGTTCTACAAACAGTATCTAGCATTCTATTGTATTTTATAGCAAGAAGGTTAACAGACAGCCGTTTAGGGGGATTGCTAACCGTTCTTATTTTTTCAGCTTCGCCTCTTGGTATTTATCTACACCGGCGTATTCTTTTGGATAATATAATGACCTTTTGGCTACTTTTATCCTTGTTTATTATTTTATATTCAAAAATGTCCTCAAAGACTATTTATTTAAGCGCTGTAGTATTAGCAATAGCGGTTCTTACTAAAGAACCGGCGATAATATTCCTGCCGGTTTATGCGTACATCTTTAATCTGGTTTTGAGGGGTGGGATTGGTTCCATTAGCTCATTGACTACTATGGATAATAGATCGATCGGCGGCGCGGTTATATGGTTGCTTATGTTTTTGTTCATTGTCTTGCTATATCCCCTTCTTGCCTTTATTAGGGGTGAGTTATTACCTTCAGACAGCGGCGTGAGTTTAGTTCATACATTTCTTGAACAATGGTCGCGCAGAAGCGGAAGTTTTGCCGATATTAGAAATACTGATATTTGGATTAACATTGTTAACTGGCTTAAAGAAGATCCCCTTTATATAGTTACCGGTTTAGCGGCATCGTTGATAAATCTATACTTTGGCTTGAAGAACAGAAATGCGCTAGTTTTGTCGCTGCTGTCTATTTCGTATTGGGCATTTTTACTTTTAAGCGGGTTTGTTCTTGAGTTTTTCATAATACCTGTTCTTCCTTTTATGGCAATGAATATTTCATACATTACTATATATTTGCGTCGTTTAATTAAAAGGAGATATATGTCTATTGGTGTTGTAACGTTAAGTGTTATTCCTGCACTATCGGTGGCGGTGATGCTGTTTCTTATGATCGTTCATTACTCAGGGAATGTAAAAGATAAGTTCAACATATTTAGTGATGATCAAACCGGTCCTCAAAAAGAGGCGGTTTGGTGGTTGCTAAACAATACTTCAGATAATATGGTAATAGTGATAGACAATTATGCATATATCGATCTAAACGCCCGTAACACTTTAACCGGCCGCAAGTTTGAATATTACTGGAAAGTGGACTTTGACCCTGATATCTCGAACGTACTTCTCTCGAACAATTATGATAACATTGATTACGTTGCGGCAACTCCCCAAATGATAAGAGATATCAATAACAACCCTAAGCTTGCATTGACACGTGAGGCTTTAAAAAAGTCCGAAAAAGTAATTGAGTATATGGGTAATGAATGGGGAGTTGAGATCCATAAAGTGTTTCCATCGGGTAATGATGTCACTTTATCCGGTGGTTATTTATATCTCTAACCTTTTCTCTTAACCTCTTGGATGTATAATAAACCTATGAATAAAAAACTTTATATCTCTGTTGCAGTTGTTTTTGTCACATTAATGGTAATCGGATATATAGTAGTAAAAAGTATGGGAGGTGCACCGGTACGTGTGGAAGGAGTTCTATTACCCGCAAAAGCCGTTGAGTTATTCTACGAGAATTATCTGCAGAAAGAAGAGGATAAGATCGTTATGGACATTTATAAGGAAAGCCCTTACGTTACCGACACCTTTAAGAAGAGCGTAAATTCATCAGCCAAAGACGCGATCTTATACCCGTCATTATTCTGTAGTGAAAATAAACCTTTGGGAATAAATATCCATGACCCTGTTTATGAAGGTGAAGATAAAGCATATGTTCAAGTCGACAATAATTTCGGTGAGTCTGGAAGTATATTTAGCATAGAACTTATAAAAGACCGGAAAAATTGGAAAATCGATAAAGTTATATGTCCTGCGGGTTTACAGCCGACGGAAGGAAATGAACTTACGGGCGAAGAGAAGGTTTCATTGTTTTATTCGAACGAAAATTTGTTTTCCGAAGGTACCAGCGACTGCAGGCTTGTATATCCCGTTGAGAGGACGATAGACAGGACTAAGTTATTTGATAGTTCATACAGAGAAAAAGCGGATGCGGTTTTAAGAATGCTTTTTGAGGGACCGACATCCGGAGAAAAAAGCGAAGGTTATAGCTCGCCATTTTCGGATCAGACGGCGGGTATTTTAAATACAGTTAGAGTGTGGCAGGGTACTGCGTATGTGGATCTGACGGATCTAAGAAGTGTGATTCCGAACATAAGTGCCAGCTGTGCGGGTGTCCAGTTCTTTTCGCAGATAGATAAGACATTAATGCAGGATGGCAAGGTCAATAAAGTTATATATGCAATAAACGGCAGTCCTGAAGTGTTCTATGAATTTATGCAGTACGGTTGTCAGGATAATGTATGTGACCCAACTCCGTTTAGTGACCCTTCCCTACCCTCGGAATAGAGTGCCGTCTATGTTGGATTTAAGAATTTCCAAATTCTTTGTGTTCGCTTTGTAAACAAAATCCCCCAAGTCCCCTACCACAGGTAAAAGACCGACTATTAGGTCAATGACAATATTTAAAAACATTCTATATATCTTTTTATGCGGCAGACCTGCTTTTACCCCGGCATATAATATATAAGTTGCAAGAACAAAGGATAAGGCATCGCCTAATCCCGGTACCAATCCTAATAATGGATCCAGACCAAACCTAAAATTTAAGATTCTGAACCTGTTCTCAAGTAGGTCTACCAAATATTCAGCTATTTTTATCTCTTTTTGCATAAGTTCCCCAAACTAATATTACACCTTCTTACAGTCTTGCATTCATTGTACCACCGACAAAAAACCGTACATGTTCTTACACATTTCTAACATTATTCTTACCGTTTTTTGACAAGGTATTTTATGTTTGAGAGAATGCTAAGGTTTGTGAACGCAAACGTGCCTGCTCATGAAAGTTACTAACGTAACATCAAAAAAAGCCGCTTTACTAGTGCTCACACTTTTTGCTTCTTTTTTTATACTTAGCCAAGTAGCAAAAAAAGTAGACGCACAAGAGTCCGTAATTAGCCAACGCCCGATTTATACTGACGATGTTGCACAGGGATGGGAAAATTGGTCCTGGAAAAGCAGCGTCAATTTTAAGAATTCCAATCCAACCCGCACCGGAGAAAAGTCTATTAATTATACTTCCGGTGCGTGGGGAGGATTGTACTTCCACAATGAACAGATCCGGAATATTGATGGATATAAAACTTTCCGGTTTTTCCTTTATCCCACAAAATCCGGTCAGGACTTCCGTGTTCTATTTTTCGATAAATATAATAAAAAATTGAATACAGAATTTACGGTTAGTGAATACACGGACGGACTTGCACCAAATAAGTGGACTAAGGTAGATATTCCTCTTGATAAATTAAAAACCGAAACAAAAGAAATCAAAGGTGTTGCGATCCAAGAAGGAAAAGGTATCAACGATTCGGCAATATTTATTGACGATATTTCATTTGAAACGCAAACGGAAACTGCCCCCGTTTCAAATTCTAATTCAAGTACCGACTCGGCAAGCAATAACTATCTGATATTTGAAAACTCACTAAATAGTAAGTGGTCCGATTGGTCATGGGGTGGGAGGAGCTCATTTACCGACTTGATCGAATTTAAACAAACTGCGCTTTGGGCAGCGTTCTATGTTCATACAAAAGAACAGATGGATGTATCCGGCTACTCAACAGTCAATTTCTCGTTGAAAACCGAAAAGACCGGTAATAATTACAAAATAGCATTGTTCGGTGCTGATGATATGTCTTTCGCCGAGTTTAAGAGTTTGGATAAAATGGGCGGACAGCCGGGAAGTACATGGAAAAACTACAGTATAAAGATTTCGGAACTTAACCCAAGTATGAGGCCAATTAAAGGTATTGCTATTCATAACGGAAGCGAACATACAAACATTTCTCTATTTATCGATAATATCTCTATTAGCGGAGGTACTTACTTTACACTGGAAAACCAAGATTCAACCACTCAGCCGGAGCCCGATAAACTACCTGCTCCTCAGCAGCCCACACCAGACCAGGCTCCGGCTTCCTCTGAAGGTACGTATAAAGCCAGTAAGAATGTGATATATAGGAATGGAAGTCCTGTACAGCTAAAAGGTGTCAGCTGGTTCGGGTTTGAAACGAGTGCGAATGTAGTGCATGGATTATGGCAGCGAAACTGGAAAGAAATGGTCACCCAGATAAAAAACACCGGATTCAATGCCGTTAGGGTACCTTTTTGCCCTGCGACTTTACAAGGCAAAACACCAACATCGATAGATTATTCAAAAAATGACGACTTGCGGGGTCTAAACAGTCTGCAAATAATGGACAAGGTGGTAAAAGAAATCAACGACCAGGGGATGTATATACTAATGGATCACCACACGCCTGATTGTAAAACAATTACAAGCCTTTGGTATACAGGCTCGTACTCAGAACAGCAATGGATAAACGATCTGAAAAATGTTGCCAACAGGTACAAGAGTCTCCCATACTTTATGGGAATGGATATCAAAAACGAACCTCAGGGAGCAGCAACATGGGGAACCGGCGACGTTAAGACAGACTGGAAAATCGCAGCTGAAAAAGCCGGCAAAGAAGTTTTAAATGCTAATCCTAATTTATTAATATTCGTTCAGGGGGTGCAGGACAACCCGTCCTGCACTTCATCGACGGCACATTGGTGGGGAGGAAACCTTGAACCGGTAGCATGCGCTTCGGTCAACAACGCTTATATTCCCGCAGATAAGCTGGTTTTCTCCCCCCACGTCTATGGACCCGATGTTTACTGGCAATCATATTTCTCAGCATCTAATTTCCCCAGCAACATGCCGGCGATATGGAATCCCCACTTTGGGTATCTGGCTGATAAAGGGTACACTATAGTTCCCGGTGAATGGGGTGGTAAGTATGGCAATGGAGGGGTCTCCGAGGATAAAGTCTGGCAGGATGCCATAGTTTCCTACTTTAAATCCAAGAAAATATGCAACTCATTCTACTGGGATTGGAATCCTAACTCCAGTGACACCGGAGGAATACTTCAAAACGACTGGAAGAGTGTATGGCAGAATAAAGTGAACATGCTCCAAAACTACTACAACTCTTGTAAATAATCACCCCTAGGTAGGATTTGCCTTCGGTACATATTCGGTATATTATATTTTAGTGTCACTACTTAAAAAACCTTTACCTGAGATACTGCGGCCGTATTCTCTCGACGAGTTTGTAGGGCAGGAACACCTGCTTGGAACTGACGGTCCTGTAAGAAAGCTTATCGAGAATAAATCCGCACACTCAATGCTTTTTTGGGGCCCACCCGGAACTGGAAAGACCACGTTGGCTAGAATAATTGCAAGTACACTAAACGCGAACTTCATTGAGATATCCCCTACTACATCAGGAGTGAAAGATATTAAACTGGCGGTTGAAAATGCTAATAAAGAGTTTTTTGGTGAAAAGGAGTTGACAATATTATTCGTCGACGAGATACACAGGTTCAATAAAGCTCAGCAGGATTACCTTTTACCCCATGTTGAGAATGGTACTATCGTACTGATTGGCGCAACTACTGAGAACCCCTCTTTTGAGATCGTATCGCCTTTACTGTCCAGAACACGTGTTTATAAGTTCATACCAATAAGCAGTGAGCAAATGAAAGGTTTGTTGGAAAAAACACTTGGGTATCTAAATACTAATGGGATTAAGCTTGTAATAGACGATTCCGGTAAGTCATTTCTTGTGAATTTATCCAACGGGGATGTCCGTACATTACTAAACTCAGTTGATGTGTTGGCAAGATCAGGAGTTACCACCGCCGATATCTCACAGCTCCAAAGAATACTCCAGGAAAAGTTGAACAGGTATGACAAGGGCGGTGAGGAACATTACGACACTATTAGCGCGTACATAAAAAGTATGAGAGCCGGCGATGTTGACGCGGCATTGTATTATCTGGCAAGAATGGTTGATGGAGGGGAGGATCCTAAATTTATTGCAAGACGGATGGTTATTTTTGCATCAGAAGATATAGGTTTGGCAGATCCTCACGCTTTGGTGATCGCAAACGAAGTATTTAAAGCTTGTGAAACCATAGGATACCCCGAATGTCAGATAAACCTAGCACACGGAACAGTGTATCTCGCGAACGCAGACAAAGACCGCTCTTCTTATAATGCTTATTTTGAAGCGCTTGAGGATGTTAAGAGGCTTGGAAACTTAAGTATTCCCCTGAATATACGCAATGCCCCAACTAAATTAATGAAAGAGCTTGGGTACGGCAAGGACTACGAACAATATCCCGTGAAGGGAAGTTCATATCTGCCGGATAAACTAAAAGGAAAACGCTATATTAAGAGCTCTTAACTATGTAATGTTACTCCGGTGTTCCTTAGCACCAGTTCTTACTGTATTGTTACACATCTTTTATGATCGTCTCATTATCCAGTCATAAAATATCGTCATGTTACCGAAGAAGAAAGATAAAATTTGTGATATTTGCGGGGTTAGACCTGCTATAATGAACGCCTTAGTAATCCAAAATGGTCTGCAGACGATTCTGGAGCTTTGCGAGCTTGATTATATGGCTTTGGATTTTCTGCAAAAAAAGTCATACGGTATGGGTGATTATTCAAGCAATGATCCTCTTTCAGAACTATTTGATGACAGTTTGGATGATGAAGATGTCCTGCCTGTTACTAACATCTCATACGTTGCAACTCAAAGCAAAGAATTCTTTGAATTGGACAAAAGGATGTCTGACGAACTGAAGCAGATTGTTATTGATTCCGGTGATGTTGCACTTAGTTATAGGAAGAGTGTTATAGATGTCGAACATCTGCTCTATGCTCTGTTGAGTGATGAAATAGTTGTTTTACTTTTGGATCTGATTGGAGTGGATAAAGTAGAGGTGAGGAACGCTATTGACAAATCAGCAGAAAAGCGTGAGCAATACGTCTTTACGACTAATCCTCTTAAACTACCTCTATCTGATACTTCTGTGGAAGTGTTGCAAAACGCCTTAGTAAACGCAAAAGAATATAATTCCCAAAAGATAGAACCGGAGCACGTTCTAATGGCGGTTTCGGAAGATCCTCAAAGTTTAGCAGGTTCATTATTGAGGGGTTATGGAATTACAGCGGTAGCCTTAAGGCGCCCTGAACTGAGGGTATTACGTTAACTTTTGTGAGAATGAGAAGGTTTTTTCTGAAAGAACTTCAGATAGACGATCTCCAAGATACCTATTGTATTTATTACTAGTAAAGCGACGAACCAGTATCTTTGATTATTTCGTCCCGCTCTCCACAAAGCAACACCTTTCCATATCATTTCCCATATGATTATAACTGCTATCAAGAGAGAATATTTCTCTATAAATTCCATGAAATAATTATAGCAGAGAGAATTACTATTTTGTCTAGTAATTTGTGTAGTAGTTTATTTTTGCGTTTTCTTTCAGCTCGGTAACCCAGGACTGAAATTCGGTTGCGAATTTTTGCTGCTTTAGCTGTTCACGGACATCCGTGACAATTTCTTCCTGAGTAGCTTCCTTTGGAAGGAAATCTTTATTCTCTTGGATATAAGCGTCGATTTCGGCGTCGGTTACAGCCGTTCTATCCTGAAGCATGACCTCGATGATCTTTTGAAGTTTTAGCTGTTCATATAGATCCTCACGCGTCATGCCCTGTAATTCTAAAGCCGATTCTAGAGTCTGGCCTTGGGTGGTCAAAGATGTTTCGATCTCCTTAATTTGTTGATCTAATGTTTCCTGAGATACGTCAACATTAGATTTAACAGCTTCCTGTAGGATTAGTGTTTTTGTAATTTCCGAATCGAGAGTCTGTTTTCCGCCTTGTTTCTCAAGCTCTTTTATAACCTGAACTCGAGAAATAGGTTTTCCGTTAACGGTGGCTGCGATAAAATAGCTTTTTAAATAGTAACCCGCGGTGGCGAGTATTGCTGCAACAAGGGTGATAATGATATATTTTTTAAGGGTTCTTTTACTTATTTTTACGGTTGCTCTTGAGGGTGTGTGCGTTTCTTTAACAACTTCTTCCTCAATTTCATCTACGGTTTCTTCAAAGGGTTCCTCGATAGTATCTTCTGCAGACTCATTATTAGTTTGATCATTATTATTTTCCATTGAGAAAGTATAACAGAGGCTAATAAAAAAACCAACACACCCGAATTACAAGGTGTGTGAGTTTTTGACAGCTGTTCTTTTAGTTGTACAAGCTTTTGATTCCTGCGATATCCCCGGTTTCGAGAGTCCTTTTGCTGGTTTCCCCATTAACGGAGTAACCGTACATTGTTTCTATGCTACAGGATGTTGTGTATAGATCACCCAGTCCTGCGCTGTGTCCCATTTCATGTGTGGCTATATTTTGGATATCCATAGCATCGGATGATGAAATACTCCACTTGAAGTTAGTGTTAAAGAGCATATCCCATTCTACTATTTCTCTCCACGTTTCCGGGCCTGAGAAATATCCCCATACTGTAGTAACTGCGATAACTCTACTATCACCGTAGGGCCCAAAAGCAGCAACGTTTTTGTCGTCAACTCTATCCGGGTCATATACCACGTTCACATCCAGGGTCCCGTTGCCAAAAATGTCCTTGCCACTGCCGTTTTCCCATGCCGTTACGCCTCCGTTAAATGCGTCATAAACTGCATTATTGGATAAAGATGTGCTTGCGTTCAAAGGATTTACAAAATAAGGCTCAAGTTTCTTCCATTTAGCACCTGCCGAAATAAACGTGTAACAAGCGTCCGTTTTCTTCTTATTGCCTGCTGACGGCGGTTTCGCATTCTCTTTCTCTTTTTTGTAATGGATAAATGTAACTTTGGATAACGGTCCCCTATCTTCAATTCCCTTTGGCATGTTTTGTGATGCGTTGGCGGTTAACTGTCGGGATACAAAAAAAGTACCGGAAACTGTGATTATTGCTAATAATAGTATTCTTTTCATTAAAAACACCTCCTATTCAAATGGAAATTTAAGTACAAAAGTATTTGCTTATTATATACAGGTTTATCGATACATGCAATGAAATATTACCTGTCCAGGTCATCCAAGGCTGTTTTTGCCGGTATATAGTATTTATTGTAAAGCACTGCTTTTTCGAACTCGTTTCGTGCACCCGCTGTATTTCCCTGTTCAAGGTAGATCTCGCCTCTTACCAGGTACAATTCGGAAAACGCTCTGTTACCGTTGTTTAAGATATTCTCTATTTTCGCTAGAGCTTTGTTATATTGTCCCGTCTTTTGATATCCAAGGATCGGTTCAATCTGGTACCAAAGCATTCTCCTGGGTAGTTTGCTTTCGACCGACTCAAAGGATTCTACGGTTTTTTGGTAGTTGCCTAGATGGTAGCTTGCAACGGAAAGGTTAAACCCATGGTATGGGTTATTGGGATTGGCTGCCATGCCCTTTTCCGACCTTGCTGCAAGTTCGTTCCAGGCGTTATTAATGTCCATGTCACTTCCGATAATAGATTCAATCTTCTCCCGGTCTTTTTCGGGGAAAATCACAAAATACTCAAAACCGAATGGTTCCCACATTGATAAAAATTCGATATAAGTTAAAGATAGTTTAGAACCGTGGTAGGAATCGTCCTGTATCACAACCCGTTTGCTTTCATCATAACCACGGATCAGCCTGAAATGCCCAATATCGTCATTTGGGTTAAGCCACGCCCTTACCAAAACCGGTACATCGTTGGCTATGAAGGTTTTAAGAAGATCAATATCCCCACTTGGTCTGTGTATCGATTCGAGACTGAACCTTTTAATATATGTTGCAAATTCTTCAAATGATACAGATTTGTCGTCATTATCTCCTTGTGGGTGTTGGTATGGGCGTATTTCAACGGCTATGGTGTTTTGAGGCTCGTTGATACCATAATAACTTAAAAGCATAGATAATCCTGCAGGGCCGCAATTATTGAAAGTTTGATATGTATGTTTGATGTTATTTATAAGATAGTTATTTGGGAGTTGCATAGTTAAAGGTTCCGCTGAGCTTGATCCGGTGTTAATGAGATTTTCGCTTGAAGAACTTGTAACAGGGTTGGCAGAACTTATATTTGGGATATCGTTCTTAGCGCTGAAGAATGATCCATATACCGACCAAAAAACGGCCGGAATGATCATAAGTGTGATTAATGTTAGAAGTATTGTCTTTCTTTTCACTGCGGGCATTTTAACACATTTTCCCGGGTTGCTTTAATTATCTATCCTTTTACTTAACTCTAACATACGTATAACTGCGTCCTAATGAATATTGCTTAAACTTCACTTAATAAATTTCTAAAGGAGGTGAGCTACATGGCTCATAACAAAGATACCGAAGAGATGAAAAAGAGAAGAAAAGAAAGGGAACGTGAAATGGGTGCAGAACCTGACATGGGTGGGATGGAGGATGTGGAAATAGATGTGGAAGAAGGCGAACTCGGAGGTGAAACCGCGGGAATGACTGATGAGGAGCGTGAAAGAAGAGCGAGGATGAGAAAGGAATCCGGCACACCCGAAGAGGATACGGGCGGTTACCTAGATCCTGACGGTTTCTGGATACCTACAAAAGAAGATGATATGTAAAAAGTTTATAGCAGCGATTGAGCGGGCAGGTGCATCTAAACCTGCTCGCTTGATGCTATTACCGCGTGCGTTACGTTAACCGTATTTTCCACCGCAGAGCGGATAATATCCATATCTCTTATATTTGCGTTTATTCTGATATGGTATGTTCCGATCAGTTCATTCTTCCAGTTCCATTTGGTTGAGCCTCTGTATATCAAAACCATATTGGATGCGGATTTACGTTCGTTAAAAAGGCTTTGCAGAAGGATATGTTCAAAAAGATGCGCAATAGGTGTATTGAGAACCTCTTCGGAAAAAGGCAGGTTCTTAGAGTTATAACACTTATTTTCCAGAACCTCCGGAATACTGGTAGTCAGAATTTCTATGGTGTTAGTACAATTACCGGTATGAAGCTTTTTAGGATCTATCATAAAAAGTATTTCGGTAGTAGCATTATTTACCTCAACAACAAGAGAAAAATGAACGGTTTTATAAACAAGTTGTGAAGCCTTGGTCGGCGCGGTGGTGATAACTCTTACCATACTCTAACAAAATCCTAACAAAATATTAAAAAAGTATATCCTGTGCTGTGTTTATGTCAAATACATAAGTAAAGTTTGCCTGGATAGGCTTATTCTACAGGAAATTGGCTATTTATGAGTTTTCATTTACAGGGAAAAATTAGTATAATGCTGCGTATGGGACGTTATACAGGACCAAAAGACAGACTTTCCCGCAGGGAAGGAAAAGAATTGTTTGGAAGGCAGCGTGAAGCTTTGCAAAGACGGCTGAAGCAGCCTCCCGGGCAGCACGGGGAGCGAAGGGCATCAAGAATGTCAACCTATGGTGTTCAATTCAGGGAAAAGCAAGGTGTAAAAAGAATGTACGGTTTGAGGGAAAGACAGTTCAAACGTTTTCTTGTTCTTGCTTATAAGAACAAAGACATACCGACAGGTACAGCTTTACTGCAACTTCTTGAACAGAGACTCGATAATGTAGTTTATAGGTTAGGCATGGCAAAGACGCGGCCACAGGCACGGCAGTTCGTATCACAGGGGCATATTCTTGTGAATAGTGCTGTATTAAACGTACCGTCATACATTGTAAAACCCGGTGATGTTATAAGTATGACGCAGAAAATGTTTGCAAACCCATTTGTTCTGGACATTCTAAAGCAGACACAGTATATCCCGGCTTGGATGGAGGTAAAAGAAGGTGCGGGTCATGTTTTAAGGGTTCCTGAACGGGATGAGATGGATAAGGATATAAACGAGGATCTTATTATCGGATTTTATTCTAGATAAAGGTTTTTAAATGGAGTGCGTTACTCCCCTTTTCTGTCCGTGAAGAAAGTTACCATCGCGGCACTAATTACCAAAAATGCTAAAAGTGATAATAATGGAATTGTTATAAACCCGAACCATTCAACATAAGTACTAGTACAGGAAATACCATAAGCGCAGGAAATCGTACTCTCAGGGAGGAAGCCGTAGTAAAGGAGACTATGGTATCCGGCGAACAAAGTTCCGATCAAAGTTAAAGGAAGAACATAGAATGGTATATGTTTATCTTTTCGGTATACGGCAACAGGTAATATAAAAATAAGTGGATACATAGCAATACGCTGATACCAGCATAAGGAACAAGGGGGGTATTTTAACACCTCACTAAAATACAGACTTCCTCCTGTTGCGATCAGTGCCACGACCCAGGCTAAATAAAGAGCGTACTTTTTAAATATACTAATAATCTGCACATCTAAATTCTATCAAAAGTCCGTGCAAGTTTACATAGTATATGTTCTTGATACGCTACTTCATCTGATCGAATATATCGTTAACACCCTCCCTCACTTCGTAGAATGCGCTTTCAACGTCATTTTTGAACTGTTCCCATGATGTGTCAGCTGATATTTCAGCTCGTTTGATTTTCCTGTCGAGTTCCTCCCTTTTTTCCTCCAGATTTTTAATCTCATCCTCGTATATCATTTCCTCCACTTCACTGACAATCTTTATTCTTAACTCAGTTAATTTATTGTCTATTTCTTCAAGCTCCAGTGCCAGATTTTCTAAGTATTCGTTTTTGTCCAATAGTATTACCCCCTTTATACTTTATGAATTTACGTCATTCTATTAGTATGGGTTCAATAAGATGTTGAGAATTAGTAAGAGAGTTGTAAGAAACGTTAAGCTTAAGAAAAGCTTATGTTAAAGAAGTTTACGTTTTATCAGAAAGTAAACCACTATTCCTCCGACAATAAATGTCAGTAATAATATGAACACATAAGCAAGCGGGTGATTATCAAAAGGCAAATCTACGTTCATACCGAAAAAACTTGCAACGATGGTTGGTATTGTAAGTATTACCGTGATGGAAGTGAGCGTTTTCATTGTTTTGTTCAGATTGTTTGTCATTATCGTTGAATACGCTTCGCGGACGTTAACTATATTTTTTAAATTGGACTTCGCGATTTCTATTAATTGTCTATTACTCAGAGAAAGATCCTCGACCAGCTCCATATCTTCCTCGAATAGCATAAGCATGTGTTCCTGCATTAAACGTTCAAATATTAACTCAGATGGGATCAAAGCAGATAAAAAGTCGTTTAGTATCCCTTCATAGTCTACGAATTTAATAATATCGTGATTGTCAATGTTTTCCAGGCGTGTGCTGAGTTCTTTTATTTTTCTGCTTATTTGGTGAATATGGCGTTTGTATAAGCTGTTGGTTTTAATAAGAATCTGTAATAGGAATTTTGCCTTTTGAGTTGTTGTGAACTCCGTTTTTCCGTCAAGAAAGTGTTGGAGAAGCGGGTTTTGGTTTTTGGATATGGTCAGTAAAAAATCCTCTCCGATAGCAATAAGTAAGGGGGTAGTTAATATGTGGGAATTTTCTTCATAAGGGAAACGCGAGAAAATATACAGTATACCGTCCTCCAGTTCGGTTCTTGGAACTTCGTATGGGTCAAGCGAGTCTAATAAAAGCCCTTCGTCCAGTTTATATACGGATACCAGTTGAGCTATTTCTTCGGGGGTTGGGTTTTCGGAATAAATCCAACTTCCCTTTTTAAATTCTTGGATTGCGGTTAGTTCGTTATTTCTGATGTTCTTATAATATAGTTTAAGCACGTCTGAATTATATGTATATTTATTAATATGACAACCATTTTATGAGATCCCGGGTTGGATGGATGGCTGCATGGGCTGTGGTGGTGATGGGAAGTAAGGTACTGAAGCCGGGTTTTGAGGTGTGTTTTGGGCAGTATCTTGAGGAGCAGTTGGTCCGCCGAATATTTTATTCACTCTTTTCTTCTCATCCCTCTTTGTGTACAAAATGTAGGAAATAGACGGGATTGCGAGTGCTATGAGTACAAATAACCACATGAAGTGATCGTATCGTGTTGGGATGTAGAAGTTATGAGCATACTGGTCGCCTAATAACGCTGCTATACCGGTAAGCAGTGGAACGAACCACCACATGAAAGGTCTTTCATCCTGATTGGCAATTAAGCCGTAATACATTGATGTTATAACAAAAGCCGCTATGGAAAGGATCAGCCACCAGTAGCAGTATGGGTTCCAGTTGGTAACCTCTCCAGTTCTTGGATCTATTTGAGCAACACCGTTTCTGTTTTTGCCCCCGATCATATCAAACAGTCCTGCTGCGTAGATCTTATTACCTGATGGTTCGTAAACTATGTTTGTTACGGAATCGTTTGCGCTTGGGTCCCAATCTGTGGTTTGTGTGTTATAGGTATCTATGGCGGCTAACTGTTCACGCCGTTCGTTGATAACCTCGTTGAACGAGCCGGCGATATAAATATGAGATGTGTTGGAGTCTGAAGCGATGCCAAGTACTGTGCCTCCTACGGGTGGTCCTTCTGAAACATCCGAAGTTTCTGTGTCTACTGTAATGAAGTTAGGCTCCTCAACGTACGAGTACGTTGGTGTTTCTTGTGATGTATCCGGTAGTGTAGTTTCTGTCACTGTCTGTATTGGATCGGTCGTAGTGGGAGGTTGAACTGTTGACTCGTCCAAAGTTTTATTGATAATAACGTCCGGTACTGTTGTGTCCGGCTCGGCCGTTATTTCCGGAAGAACGAACGACGTGACCGGACTATGCTTTCCGTTGTAAAGTCTGACGTAATATCTTGTATACGGCCTTAATTTTAATTGAGTCTGTTTTTTGACTTGGCCGGGAGGTTCTTTATCTTGCGTGTCGAACATACCCCCGATCGACTCCGTAAGCGTGGTACTTTCTTCCAGCCTGAAACCTTCTGATGCCATAGTCTCCGGAAACGGTGTTACTTTTTTATTGAAGTAGTCGTCGAATTCCGGTTCTGTGCTTATATCTACATATGTTACTTTCTTATGGGGATTTACCCACAGTATTGTTACCAGAGTGTCGTCAGGTTCGCTCATATCAATCCCCTCGGGTAGTATGAACCACGGGGCGTTTAGGTCTTCATCGGGTTTTTGTCCCTGGGCGGGTTTTGGAGGTTCGGGAGGGTAGGTGTCTACCGCGTTCTTTTTTGACTTAATTGAGAATGATGTGGATGGGCTGTGTTCCCCATTATACAAACGGGCATAGTATATGGAGTCCGGGTATATTGTAAGTTCTGCTTGTGTCGATGTTTTACTTGTATTATCAAAACCGACCGGACCCACAGTATTGTCGGTTCCAGGAACATGTTTGTTGTAATAAGTCTTAAAGTCGGGATCCGTACTTACATCTACATAACTGACAGGTGCGCTTTCGGGGTTTACCCAGGAGATTAACGCTACCGAAGTCCCGGTCTGTGGTTCATATATATAATCGACTGTGTTTATTGTAGGAGCTCTAAGTTCACTGTCAAAATACGGTTCGGTAGTCGCCGGATCTATAACCTCCGGTCCGGTACATGTCGCGGCGTACAGGGTGGGTTCGGAAACATGTTTTTCGAGTGAGAGTACAACTGAATTAACTTTAGGGTTGAATTTAGTTAGTATACCTGTTTCTGTGCTTACGGCTGCTATATTCTTCTTCTGAATATCATTTACATAAGTAAAATTACCGCCAAGGTACACCATCTCATTTTGCTTATCTAATTCGATCGTATATACCTCGCCGTCAATAAACGCTGCCCAATTCTTGTCAACCTGTCCGTTCGGTAAAATATGAACAACATTACTCACAATTTCCTTACCGACTTTATTGAATTTACCGCCAATAAACCACCCTCCTTCGCCGTCAGGTTCGATAGCGTAGAATGTTCCGTTCACTTTTGGCAGTTTAACTTTCTTTTCGAATGTGAAAAAGTCGAACACTTTACCCTCGTAGGTCATAGGTTTGTAGCATAGGTCTGTATCTTCTACTACTTCGCGGGTGGTGATATTAGTAAGTTTAGGTTCTTTTATAGGACTTCCAATAGGAACCTGTAAACCGATCTGCTCGTTAACTTCATCCGGGAAGGATTCGCCCGAACTATCTACAACGACATGTACGCTTAATATGGTCCTATTGTTTGCGTTATCTTTTGCTTCAAATAAAACTCCATTATTTCCATTGTTTAATGTAGTGTCAGTAAATTGCCATTTTTTATCGCCCAGGACATCGGTCTCACTAGTATCGGCTGAACCGTTTAATACCATTTTCACTTTGGAATCAGCTTCAGCAATACCGTAAAAAGATAAGTTTGTAGAAGTTGAGTAGTAGGTACCTCCGCTGCTTTGTGCAGTTTCGATTCGTGTTATCTGAAGTTCGGGGGGTGTTGTGTCCAGGGTAATTGATTCGCTGAACCTGTTCGACTCGTTACCTGCTTCGTCTCTGATTTTAATGTATACAGTCTTTAATCCGTCGTTATTGGTTAGCCTCCAGTCCTTTTCTTCAGCATATGATTCCCAATCCGCATCCCGGAAATTTTTATCGTTAGAGATCTTCATTTGCTGAACCTTGGTACCGCCATCTTGGTCCACCGATATGTATAATTTGACACTACGGTCATTAGTATATTCAGCGGAATCTCCTGATGCTTTCCCGTTATCGGAATTGATAACAAGCCTGCCTGTAGGGGCCCTGTTAGCATCCAGTATTATAGTGTCGTTATACGAACTTGATTCATTTGTGTCGGTATCTCTGTACTTTACGTATACAGTTTTTATGCCGTCACCTGAAGAAAGAGTCCATAATCTTGTTGCTGAAAAATCTTCCCACGACGCTCCGGCGAAATCAGATACGTTGGAGAGAAGCATGTCTATGTCGGCATCAGCTGTTGTATCGTCTTCTACAGTTAAACTTAGCGTTACACCAACCGAATCTGTGTAACCGTCACCGTTGTTAATAACTATCGTGCCGGTTGGTCCCGTACCCACGGCTCCGGTGTCGATAATAAAATCTGCGGCCGATTCGAGGTTTCCTCCATAGGCGACCCATGCAGAACAAGCACTTTCATCGTCGCAGACCCGGGCTTGCCAATGGTATGAAGAGTCGTTCACAAGCCCGTTCACAGTCACACTTGCTGTAAGAGGAGTTCCTGAGTAATTAACATTAGATCCCGTATTAGTAGAGGTATTTGAGAAAGCCGTACCGACTTCCCGGACTTCAAATTGAGGTGTCAGAACCTCTGGATTATCTGTATCGCTGACAGTCATCTTAAGTACAACTGTTGTTTCGTCGGTTGTTCCATCTGATTTGTACTGCGTTAGGGTAGAGGGACTGTTTGGTGTTGTGTTGGATGGCTCCCCGCCTCCACCGATAAAATTCCCTCGGATGGCTACATAATTGGTATTATTGTCCGCTATACCGGTGTTAGCCATCCCATCAACCCAGGCAATGTTATAGGCTTCAGATTCTACAGTACTCTCAACTACAGCCCATGTGGTTGGTTGCGCTGCTAACACTTGTGATAGTATCGGAGGGTCCGAATATTCTTGAGTTACCCGTGACCTTACATAGTAGTATGAAGTACCCTCACCGTTAACTGCGGTTGTGGACCAATCACCGGGTGGTTTAAAGCTAACATACTGCCAATACTCTCTACCATAGTAATTTGCACCGGCGACTTCCGTAAATTTAGTTAATGGTGCCCACGCGCTTCCGTTATAATATTCCCAAACTACTGAGCCGCCCCTGGCGCCATTCGACGTGTAATATGTAGAAGGTCCGTCGATCTGATCCATGTTAACAGTTTCGAATTTGGTAGATTTACCGTAATATGTTATATCGTCAATATCTCCAGGTATTGGAAGGTCACCTGCGAGTTCGAAATCAAGTGTCCCGAACGGTATTTCTGAATAATCAGCGGTAGCTCTTCCCCTGACATAGTAATAAGATCCACCTTCTCCGTTGACTGATGTTGTTGCCCAGTCGGCAGGTTTGTTGAAGAACAGGAAATCTGACCAAGATGAGAAGTCGTGTGTGAAATCATGCCAGATATAGTAGCTTTCGAGGGATGACCATGTAGTACCGTTCCAATACTCCCAGATAAAGCTGTCGTCAGCTATAACCCCGCGTCTTTCTATGTACCACATCAGGAATGAAAATGAAGTTTCGCCGCCAAGATAAATTATGTCACCATTATCTGCTAACGGGACATTAGGTCCTAGATAGGATTCGACAGGAGGTGTTGAATAATTTCCGGTTGCCCGTGCCCTTATATAATACTTTGCTGAATTATCAGAGCCTAGAGTTGTAGTAACCCAGTCACCGGGAACCGTAAAGATAATATCACCGTTTCCTGTAAGGTTTATGTTGTTTGAGCTTATTAGTGACAACGATGACCACGATGCACCATTCCAATACTCCCACTCTACCGTACCGCCTGCGCCTGGTGTTGATAATGTCCATCCTACGGAATCTATCTGTTTATCATTTCCTAGATAAAGTATATCGCCTGTCGAAGTCATTAATGTAGATGCCGACGGCGATCCCGCTTGTGCAACATTGTATGTAGCATCGGTGAATGCACCTGAAGCGTATGTCCATGCCCGACTGAAATAGGGCTCCATATCAATGCTGTACTGATCGTAGTCGGTATAAGTGCTGTTTGTGTATCTCCATATCTGGGAAGGCTCCCCTTTGGACATTGCTTCACTTGTTTTATTTGAATACGTAGTAGCACTAGAATCGAAGGTCCATACATTATCGAAGAATCCGTTATAAGATATTACAGGCGTGGCATTGGCATCAAAATCACTAGACGTAAAGGGAGGAACCCCCTTTTTATATGAAAGTATCCCTTGCCCGGTTGTACCAAGCCAGTCTCTGTTTGTGTATTCCTTGGAAGTTAATTGTGATGTGTCATAGGAGAAAACCCACACATTGGTGTCATCCGTTGCAAGGTCAATGAGCTGCCCGTACTCTTCGAAGTTTCTGTCTAAAGGTGTGTTGTAGAATAGAGTTACCGGTAATGACCATGTGGCTCCGTTATAATAGGTAAATCTTATTTCGGGATTGTAATAGTACTGTTTGTATACCATGAGGATATTACCTGATGAGGTTCCAAGTGCTTTAAAGTCTGTACCGTACAAATTTCCCCCATCCGCATGCGGAGTTATCCTGGTTGGCGGATCACTCCATTGGCCTGCAGGATCCGTATCGGTTCTAGTTCTCATATAGTACTGGTAGTTATCATCACTGAATATGACAGCAACTTTATCTGTTCCATACCTCACTAGTTGTGCACTATCGTCCGTCACATCTAAATTATTAGCAGGGCTACTAAATGCGTTCATCATAATAGTTCCAACCGGTGCTGTTGTGTATGAGTTAGTAACCCTGGCTCTAACGTAATAGTAGGAGTCCCCTTCACCATTTATTGAAGTGGTCGCCCAATCAGACGGTACTGGAAACATTACCGAGGTACTTGTGTTAAAGTGTGTGTTTTCGGTACTATAAGGATTAGCACTGTTAAGAGCTAACAGTTCCCATGAATCCCCATCGTAATACTCCCATGCTACTCTTCCTGTGGATGTACCATTTGTAGAAAGACTCCATGAAACGTGATTGAACTGTGCTGTTCTGCCAAAATAAATAATGTCGCCAGTATTCTTTGCCATTTGGACATCGGCCGTTGTAGTATTACCCGCGTCTGTTGTTTCATTAGAATATACACTTGAGTAGTAACTCCATACTTTGTCAAAGTAAATACCTGTGTACGATTCTGTCCATGTCGGATTATCTGTCAGGTCACTAGAGTAATACAAAACAGTTCTATTATAGTTTCTTGAAGTATCTTCGATGGTTGCTGTAACCCAAATTCTGTCAGTATCTTCGACCACTATAGAGGGTAAGGCATAACCAAGCGTCGACGTTGCTCCAGCTGCTATAACCCGTTGTGATCCTATGGTCCATGTGCCGCCCGAATAAGTTAATTTTCTGAACCATAGGTCTGCGTCCAGTGTAGCTGAGGACGTGCCTAGTCCTGCCTTGGCATAGACCAAGTAAATATTGTCGGAACTGTCCTTTGCTACGGAAGGTACAAGTGCTGATGGATGGTTCGTTATCTCTCCCTGGCACGTCCATGTGCTTCCGTCAGTTGACTGATAGTACAATAGCCCTACGGTATATATACTGCCGCACTTAACACTAAGGTTGGAAGTTGTTGTGAATAAGTGAAGTGTTCCATCACTTGTCTTAATATAGTTCTCATTACCAAGGTTTTCCAGACCAGAGTCCGCTCCGCCGGTATAAGTTATCTGGTTGTTGTTTATGAATTCTGCTGATGCCGGAGTTGCTGCGGTTGTAACGGATATGGTGTCGGATTTGATAGTAGCAGGAGATGCAATATTTTGGGTCCAGACCACATGTATGGTATCTGAAACCGGATTGTTGGATACAATTATGTTGTTCATTTGACGGTTTGGTGAGGCTAATGCATCCGATGGGTATTGTGTAAAAGCAACACTTACTCTAGCCCTCACATAATAATAGGCGGAACCCTCCCCGTTCACACTAGTCACAGCCCAGTCACCGGGAGGAGAAAAATCAATATATCCTGCATTTTCAAAATTAGGGTTAGATGAAGCAGTAGTCGTAAGCGTTGTCCAGGTACCACCATTCCAATACTCCCAGACAACAGTTCCACCCGAACCCTCGTAGCTTAAGCTGTAAGAAACACTTTCGAATGTTCCATTCTCACCAAAATATGCAATATCACCCGCATCTTTAAGGAGTATATCTTTGTAGAACTTTGTTCCTTTCGGGGCTACAGTGTAAGGTGTATTTACAGCGGCTCTAACATAGTAAAACTCACCATTATCCATCTGTGAATTAAGTGGGTCCGCTATTCTTCTTTTAACCCAATCGCCGGGGGTCGAGAATTTGGCATAACCACCGGCTGTGAAGTTAGGGTTACTGGATTCAGTTAAAGTCAAACTCGCCCACGAACTACCATTCCAGTACTGCCAGTCCATAGTTCCGTCGGTTCCGTTAGTTCCTAGCGTCCAATATAAAGATGTAAACTGCTCAAGTGAACCGAATACGGTCCATTCGGATGCATCGCTTCCAAAATATGTATCGTTAGCTGTAGATGAAGCAGCTTCGGTAACATTATGAACATATGCAAATCCCGGCGTGTTGTAAGCAATATAATCATCAAGGTTGTGCAAGCTAGTTTGAGAGTTAAAAGTTGTTTTATCGGAATATGAGCTGTTTCTGTATAACCATACTTTGTCGAAAGGGTTCACCAAGTGACCAAATTTCTCCGCATCTCCGTGATCACCGTCATCTGTGTAAGGTCTATACCAGGCATCGAAGGGTGTGTTGATTTTTTTATAGAAAACATTTCCTGTTTAGATATTGTCCGTATAGAACACCCATACATTCACCCCGTCTGTTGATAAGCCAAGGTTACTAATCACAGCATTATCGTCAAGGCGGGTACTCTTGTCATGCCATGAGTTTCCATCATAGAACTCAAAGAAAACATCGTTTGCACCTGTTTTAAAGAACATTACGTAAATGTGACCATTTGTGTTGCCTACTGCACTGAAATTTGTAATTGTGGTCATGTTCGAAGCGGTTGTGGGAGAGAAGGTCTCATAGCTCCATAATCCCAAAGCATCCGTATCAGCGCGGTAACGGAAAGTAAATGTGTAGCTTGTAGTACCGTCCAAAAACATCAAACCAATTTTGGAACCGAACCTTACAATAGAAGGAATACCTCCTGTTGTCCGCTGAGAAGGATTAGCGATCGTAGAAGCAACTCTCGTACCGACGGGAGGTGTTGTGAAGTTTGTTGCTGCCCTAGCCCTAACATAGTAGTAAGAACCCCCTTCACCGTTTATGGAAGTAGTAGCCCAATCTGTGGGAATAGTGAAATTAATATAGCCGTTGTTAACGCTGGTAAAATTTCCGTTCACCTGATCTATCTGAAATCCTTCGATTTGTTTCCAGGTACTACCGTTATAATATTCCCAGTCTATTGTTCCCGCGACTCCGATTGTTGACAGCATCCATGCAATGGAATCGAATTTTGTACTATGTCCAAAGTAAATTGCGGAGTTAGGTACCGAAACCATCGTAACATCAGCACTTGTTAGGTTTGATGCATCAGTAGTTTCATCAGTATATGTGGAGGTTCCATCAAAGCTCCATATTTTCTCAAAAAACCTCTTATGTCCAAGTGTCCATGATGGAGCTGTAGTAAAGCCGTTGGAATAGTAAACCAGTACGTCAATTCTTGCTGAGACCCATAGCCTCGTTGTACCCTCAATGGCGATTGTTGCATAGCTGTAGGATTCTGCGGCAGTTCCGTCCAGTAGAACCTGCTCATCCTCAAATGTCCATGTGGAGCCAGCGCCTTTTGTGAGTTTTCTATATAAAACATCGTAGGCAGTGCTTAGGGTATTATCAATTCCTGAATAAACAACATAAATGTTATCAAAACTGTCCTTTTGGGCTGAAGCGAATTTTAAATTTGTAGTATCGGAAGATAACTGTCCCTGACAATCCCAGGTAGCGCCTGAATCTGTTGACATTACCCATACAAGACCGTTTGTAGGTGCACCATCGCAAGTCATAGTTTCTGTGCCTAACTGCAAGAAAGTGTGAATAGTATTATCCGAAGTAACAACCATATGGTTCATTACTCCGGGATATGTAGCGTTATTTGTGGATGTAGTGTTGATATTAATGGGGGCTGCTTCGACGAGTTGTGTGAAAACACCAAACACCAGCAATAAAAGCGGGATGATTACCGTTATTACAAATGTAAATCGGGTCAGGCGATGACTCATTTTTTACTTCAAATCTATATGAAAATCTTAACAGAAAAAACCGATCGTGGACAGCAAATTATGGTTGATTTATCATTAATTTTTATTGATTCTGGTAATGTAATTATTCACAAGCGTTCTCATGTCGTTTTTCAACAACTCGAACCTATTCTGCTCCGAACAGAATGTATTTAATAGTGACAGGTCTTCGTTACTAAGCTGTGTGTTTTCCGACACTATCGGGTTCATTAGAGCATCGGTGTGATTTAAATGCCCAAGGCCCAAAGCGTGCCCCATTTCGTGAGCAATGGTATGTACAAGTTCGTCATCATTTGTATAAAAGTAAACCTCTATCTTATTCTCGTATGGAATGAATACCCCCTCCTCGGGTTTAACTTGCAGTATAGAGTTAAAAGATGAGATCGTTTCGTTCAGATTAGTCACGCGTTGGTTTATATTTGTTGTAGTTTGGTTTAGCTCTTGAGCGGTTTTGTTAAGTTCATTGATCTCCACCCTTAGCTCTTTTTGTTTCCTGTTCAGTTCATCGTATTTTTCAGGCGGAGCTCCCCCTTTATCGTTCCAGGATTCTATTTCCTTATTCAAAGCGTCCATTTCCTGCTCGATTTCCTCTTGCCATCTTTTAAAATTTGCAATCCTGCTTTCAAGTGAGTTACGCTCGTCACTAACGGAGCCGTTCATTCGGTTTATCTTATTTAAAAGCGTTTGTCTTTCGTCAAAGACCAGATTAATCTCCAAGTCCCCTTCCGGAGAGTACTCAAACAGTGTGTTTTCATAAGACCTGTTCCAGATCTCGGCGGCTGTAGACGTTCTATCCATAAGCTCCTGTTTAGTAAGTTCAAAGCGCGAATCTATGTTCCCTATTCTGTATAAGATAGGTTTTTCACAAAATGAGAAATATGCGACTCTTTGATAAAGGGAATTTAAGTCTTTTCTAAAAAATAGCGTGGTTACGGATATTAACAATAATAAAAACAGGAAAAATAGTCTTTTTTTATTCATAAACATGAGCTAAATCAGCAAACTTGCGATCGTGAAGTATATTAACACACTTAAGAAATCCTGAATAACCGTACCGACCGGCCCGCTAGCGTTTGCCGGATCAAAGCGTAATTTTACGAATACGTATGGTATTGTTAAACCTGTAAGTATGGAAGAAGTTATTGTTCCGAATAGTGAAACGCTCAGGATCTTTGCAATATTAAAATCGCCATAAAATAACACACTTATACCAAAGAGGATCGTGGACATAATCAAAGCTATCAATAGAACAATGCTGCTTTGCTTTATGAAATATTTTCTGAAAGGTAGTTTATCGGTAAGTGCTGAGTCTCTGATGACAAAAGCGCTGACTTGTTGACCTACTGCGTTACTCATATAAACCATTAATGGTATGAATGCGGCCAATATAAGGTTATTTTGTAATGTACTTTCAAAAGCACCGATCGTCCGCGCGATCAAAAGACCTCCTGCCAAACCGATTATGATCCAAGGTAGCCGGTGTTTTAGTGAAGTAAGTACTTTTAGGCTCATTACATCATCGGTTTCACTGTGTCCTCTAGTTAAACCCGCGAACTTTAATAAATCCTCGCTAATTTCTTGATATAGGACAGAAAGTAACGTATCGTATGGTATTACCCCCAGGAAATGGTGATCTTTATCAAGGACCGGAACAGCTTTAACCTTTTTCTTTAATGCCATATACGCAGCTCTTTCCTGATGAGTGTACGGATGTGTATAGATTAGATCCGTGGTCATTATTTCCGAAACATGTCTATGGTTATCGTGTTTGAGTACTTCTCTTATAGAGACAACACCCGTTAATTTATTTGAATGATCTGTAATATAGATATAATTAATCGTTCTGAATTCATCAATGTTCTTGTTAATAAGTTCCTTTATTTCCAGAACGGAAGTATGAGGAGAAACTACCGGTACATTCGGTTCTATCAACTGACCTACAGAGTCGGGTGGGTATTTTTGATCAGGTTGTATGGCAGAAATAGATTCCACATATAAATTCTAGCAAAAAGAGAGTGAAAATTGTTTATAATTAAAGAATGAACAAACTGTTGTATTTGAAAAAGATCCTGGAGATCGAAGATTTTGAAGTATGGGAGGTTGATGGCGAGCATATCCGGAACACAATGAACCGTGAGTTTACGAACTTTGGACAGCATTACCGTTTTCCTTTTATTCCCGTGCATGAATTTTGGATAGATAAGGAGTTCTCAAAAGGAGAAACAGAATATTTTGTGAACCATATGTTAATAGAGTGGCATTTGATGCATGCGGGACGGTCTTACGATCACGCAATCGGTGTTGCCGACAAAAATGAGATAACGGAAAGAAAAAAGTCCGAACTGATGATGAAAGTAACATCTGAGTCTGAATGGAAGCATAAAGAAGTTCCAAAAGAAATATATAAAAAACGTATAAAAAACTACGAATATCCAAAAATTTGGATTATAAGCGGCGAACTGGTCCGTGATCTATATTTTATCGATTTTACTGAGGGTGGGCATCATTTTGTTTACGATTTCGTTCCTTTTCACGAGGTTTGGCTGGATGACGATCTAAATCATGATGAGATAAAATTTGTTTTGTTGCACGAACTTCATGAAAGATATTTAATGTTTAAAGGGCTGAACTATTCCAAAGCCCATCGTTCATCAAGCATAATTGAATACAAGTGTAGAAGAGACCCGAAACTGACAAAAGAAAAAATGGATGTAGAAATAGAATTGAACTTAGAAACAAAAGCTAGGGCAACTAAGGACTAAATATTAAATTCTGACGGTAGTAAAAGCAAATATTTAACTTACTCGCAATTAAGACGCTCTTTACAGGCTGTTTTATCGCTGTCATTAGGTATGAGATCACATGCTGAACAAAGATTTCCCTGATTGTTTTCAAACTTTTTGAGTGTCGCCGAAAAGTCAGTGAATGTGATGTTTTGAGGGATTTCAAATAACGAGCTGTCTTCCGACCACGCTGAGCAATTGTAATCGTAATCAGTTCCTAAGCTTTCGAGGGTTTTATTATCGGTTGAGCTATCTTCGCCTGCAATATCCTCAATTTCACTTACATTCATCTTAAACCCTTGGGGTAGTTGAGACGTCCATGTGTAAACCCAGTCACCATCCATGATCATATGGCCTTCTATTGTCTCACTGCCACCTGTAACTATATCGTAATCTCCCCTCATTTTATTTCCGGACACATAAGATGTACCTGAAAATGTCGTTCCTTCGGAAGTTCCGTTATAGGTGCATTGTAGTGTTTTCCCTAGTTTAACTAGATCAAAAAGACTTCCCCTTAAAGATAAGTCACTTGAAGTTTCGCTTTCCAGCTCCGTCCCTAGAAGTTCCTGATCAGTTTGCTGTGATGGTATACCTTTTGTACGGTCTAAATTGTTATATAAGAATACTGCGAGAGATAGAAGTATGATAGCCGATATTATTAGGATGATACCTTTATTTTTCATATAAACATTATACTCTATTTGTTATTTTCGCGTAATAATAAGAATATAGGTTATAAAGTAAATATTCTTACAGACTTATAATAAAAGTATATGTACAAATATAAAAAAACCTGTATATTATTAAAACAAGCTCCCATTGTTATAGGTATAACAAACAAAATTTTGCGGGTATAAACCCCGCAATATTGCATCTACATTTATACAACAGCCTTTATAATTATCAAATGTTTGTATAAAAATAACTTCTTAATGCCTATAGCATAATGGTATTTACATAAGATTTACTGAACATTAGTGAAGATGAGATAAATGACAAAAGTTAGACAATATCTTAACATTAATAACTTACTTATAGTTACTATAGTTATATTTTACTCGCTGAGGTTTCACAACCTTTCTGCCGATACCACATATATTAACGACGAATCCATTTACATTCTAGTGGGAAAGATGGGTTTGTTTGAATATGATTGGAGCGCATATAATCCTCAAAATTGGATACCCGGAGATTACTATTTGTATCCTTCCCTTACAGCCATCGCTTATACAGTTGGAGGGTACGCCGGTTCCAGGATCTTGAGTTTGCTTTTTGGACTATTCACATTAATATCGATCGGTATTATCGCTTATTTCTCAGTTAGTTCGGAAAACAAAAATATAAAGTTGTTCTCAGGTTTTGTTACAGCTTTGATAGCAACAATAATACCCATATCCTATACAATTAATAAACTTGCTACAGCGGATATGCAAAGCACTATGTTACTTATGGGCGGATTAGCGTGTTTGCTGATTGCTACAAAACGGAGCCCGACATTACCTGCGTACTTTCTTCTCGCGTCTCTGTTATTGCTCTTATCCATTACCACAAAGATCATAACCGGTTTGTTCCTTCCTTTGACCCTGCTAATAATGTCAATCTACCTCATTAATAACAAAGGAAAAGGGACGACGATACTGATCTATTTTTTTACACCGCTGGTTCTTGGTTTGACCATATTTACCTACTTTAGACTCGAAAGTTTTGTTTATTACTATTACACACAGATCGACCAGGAGTTTGCCGATATCCGGACAGTATTAGGAACGTTTTACCAATTTGCTTTTCCTGTACTTCCCTTAGCAGCTGCCGGAGCAATTGGTCTGATCTTAAGGAAGAAATTTATCACATTAATCGCAATTCTATTTTTTATCCTACCTGTGATTTTATTCCAAATAGTCACACACCGAATAATATCCTTTGATCGGCACGTGTACTTACCAGTCGTGTTTTTAAGCATTCTTTCCGGAGTTGGTATGACGGAACTTATTTCGGTTGTTAAGTCGAAGTATTTAGAGTCGTTTGTTAAATTGTGTTTTATGTTTACGGTACTTTTTTTAGGTTGGTACTACTACACTTTTTATTTACATGAAAGCGCCCCACGCCCTTGGTATGACACAGAGAATTTAAGCACGTTTCTCTACCACAAAGTTCAGAATGGGGACAAAGTGCTTAGTGAAATAGGACCTCATGTTGCCCTCGACCTGTACGACGTTAACGATCCGACGAATATAAGAACCTTAAAGGTTACGAAGCATATGAATCAGCAATGGATGACAAGTTTTTTGACATAATACAGATTAATGGAAATCTTCACGAAAGGTATAAAACTCATAAATATATCGCACAGATTGTATATTCCAAGTTAAATGAAAATTACTCACTTGTGTATAGAGAAAAGGAGTTTTACGTATATGAAAGAATCAAATAAACGCAGGCTAAAGATATCCATGACAGGTTGGATATTCGTACCCATGCTTCTAATGAGCATATTTGTTATGGAGTTAATTTACCGTGAGGTTCCACCCGGGTGGAAGCCTAGGGCGTTTGGTAATACGGGCAATTTACCAGAAGAGGTTGCAGGTTACGTGGTCGAAAGACCGGATTTCTCGTCTTTTAAATGGGAGGGCGAAGGTCTAATTACTTTATGGTTTGACGATGCGTGGTTGTCTCAGTACGAAAATGCATACCCAATGTTAAAAGAACGTGGGTATAAAGGTACGATCGCTGTTCCTACAGAGTATATAGGTTATGAAAGTTACCTCTCTTGGGATCAGTTAAGAGATTTGCAGAAAAATGGATGGGAAGTTACGTCACATTCAGTTTCACATGACTGCGCGTATATAGAAGAAGACATAAACAATATCGAGCAGGAACTTGTAGAATCCAAGCGCGCGCTGTTGAGGGAAGGTTTAATGTTTGATAATTACGTCACACCGTGTGGTAAAGTATCCGACGAATTGGTCCGACTTGTGAAAAAACACTACAAATCTTTAAGGCTAATCGGCCACAATTTAAACGTTCTGCCGGTACGTGATCCATACACGTTGGAAGTCATAGGAGTTGATTTGGAAACACCTCTAATCGAAATTGAGTGGTGGATGGGTGAGGCGAAAAGAAAGAATATGTGGCTAATACTGATGTTCCACCAAGTTGAAGATAAGGAAAATCTTTATGGGAATGACATAAAAACAATGAATGAAATATTAAATGCTGTAGAAAGACTGGATTTGAAGGTGGTGCTTCCCGCTGAGGTTTTGTCGATCAAATAAATATTAGTATGAAAAAAAGAAAAAATGAAATAGCAATAATAATAGCTGCAAGAAACGAAGGACTTGTTTTAGATAATACTTTACATTCAATCAAAAAAATAGTTCGGAAGGAACATATCTATCTTGTTAACGATAATTCTTCTGATAACACAACTGCACTCGCGGAAAAGGAAATACCACGAGAGAACATTTTAAAAAATGATATTAAAACAGGAAAGGCCGGGTCATTGAACAGGGGTATCGCGCATTTTCATCTTCCGAAAAAGTATAAGTATATAATGCCGATCGATGCCGACACAAAGGTTGCCAAAACTATGATAAAACGCAGTTTAAGGTTGTTCAAAACGGATAAAAAACACACTATCGTAGCTGTTGTGGGGCGGATTAAAAGCGAGGGTAACAGCTACATTACTTATTACAGGATTTGGGAGTATGAGATCGGTCACACAATTCTTAAAAATGCACAGAGCTTCATCAACGCAATTTCGGTTTGTTCTGGCTGTGCGACTATTTATAAAAGTTCTGTTTTTAGTGAACTGACATTTCCCGAGGACACCGTAACCGAGGATATGGACCTAACATTTACTATTCATAGGAAAAAATTGGGAAGGATTGTTTACCAGGATAATGCACTTGTATACACACAGGATCCCATAAATCTAAAGATTCTTACTAAGCAGCTTAACCGGTGGTATTCAGGTTTTTGGCAGAATATTGTGAAGCATAAAATCCCGTGGGGTGGTCAGATACTTGATTTTGAGGTTGCATTACTAGCACTTGGTGGTGTGGCAAACAGTTTGTTCATATTGGGAGAGGTTGGGTTATTAATATTGAGTATTTACAATCCATTTCTATTAAAATTTGTGTTTTTACAGATAATTTTGGACCTGCTGCTGTTAATGATACCGACGATGGTTTTCACATCGGTAAGAAATAACTCGTGGAAAATATTCTTGTATCTTCCCCACTTATACTTCATCAGATTTTACAGTGGTTTAATTTTTCTTCATAGTTTGGTAAGGATAATCTTCGGTGTTGATCTGTTACATTGGGACAGGACCCAAAGGTATAAGTATTTGGACGAAAATAAAATTGTTTTTTCGGAATAATTTTTATGTGGCCTTATATTGTATCTATAAACATTTTGCCAATAATATTTCATCTTGTTGTCTTAGTGATAGGTGTTTTGGTTATTGGAGGTAAAAAAACATTGTTGAGGATAAAATCTATATTTGCTAAAAATAGACGCGCAAAATAGATATGAACAGATCTGTTATTAAACAATTAATTGTTCCTGTGCTAATCGTTATTTTCATTGCGGTAGTCTTCCACGTTCAGCAAAATGGTATAAGTTCAATGAAGCAACTGTTCCAAGGTAAAGTATCAGAAAAACCGGGTAGGGAGATAAACGTCACATATGACATTTGGATTCCCTATTGGGACCAGGAGAAAGTGCTTGACAGTTTGGAATATTCCAAAAATAAACTGAGTACAGTACTTCCCGTCTGGTATAAGATTGACCCAGAAGGCAGTCTTTTAAAAATAGAGCCTGTCGAGGATAGAAACATCAGAAATTTACTATTAGGAACTGGTGTAAAATTAATACCGACTATACAAAACGATTTTGATCCTGTACGTGTATCCGAGTTCCTGAAAAATGAGGAAAAAATGGATACTTTTACTAACGAACTTGTAAGTCTGGCAAGAGAAGAGGCTTACGACGGGTGGGATGTTAATTTTGAACAAGTTTATGAAGAAGACAGGGAGTTGTTCGTTCAGTTTATAAATAAGACTTCAGGAAGGTTTAAAGAGGAGGGGCTTATTCTTTCCGTCACGGTCCACGCACAGACAGGAACGGTAGCGGATTGGAGCGGAGCTAAAGGTCACGATTGGGAAGGCATTGGTAATACGGTCGATGTTGTAAGAATAATGGTCTATGACTTTCATAATAAAGGGTCAGTGGCGGGTCCAATCACTCCTGTTGATAATTTAAGGGATGTTCTATCGTACGCTAATAAAGTTTTACCCCGGGAGAAAGTGGTAGTAGGTTTGCCCCTATACGGTTACGACTGGGTTGGAGACAGAGGTGTTCCCATAGATTTTGAAAAAACAGGTGAGATTGTTAAAGAATATAAAGTCCAGCCGATCAGAGATAGAAAATCAGGCGAACTGAATTTTAACTATACTCAGAATGACCAAAAGCATACGGTTTGGTACCAGGATGCGGTCAGTGTTGCGGAGAAGATGAAAGTTGCAAAAGAATATGGGTATAACAGATTTACTTTCTGGCGTTTGGGAGGGGAAGATAAGGATATTTGGAAGAAATTATAATTAATTACTTTAAAAATCCCCCACAAGTCTAATCTAATTTTATAAAGAGATTGGTTCTTCCTAAGCACATTTAAAAATTAGACTTAAACGCCAGATTGCACTTTTTCTAACAGGATACTTATTCTACTAGAATGTAACCGCGCATTGTTAACGGGTGTGCGGAACAATGGTAAAGATATATACCTGCTTCGTTAAATGTGACCGAAAAACTCTCTCCTTGGCCGATACTCCGGGAATTCATTACTGGGTAGTATGAGTGTGCAGGGTGTGGGTTGGTGTTAATAAAGTGTGCAACATTCTCAAGATTGTTCCATGTGACTTTTGTTCCATTAGAGATCCTAATTTTTTCATCAGAGAACTGTAAACTGTTCATATCAATAGTGACCTCGGGATTATTTGTAAGGTCACTAAAATCTGATGATAACGAGCGGTTAACGGCAAACTGAAAAGATCCATTATGGCAACTTCCGTCAGGCCAGCAGGCATTGTAGAATACAGAATAAATCCCATCGGGAGCATCGTTTTTCATCGCCCTTCTCATAGAAAGACCACCGTCGTCTATTACAGTATTCCCTACTCCAAAGTCTTTTCCGTTCATATTTATTTTAATTTCAGAAGGACTTGCGAGATCAAAATTAAAATCAATAACAACGTTTATCGGAACACCTGCCAAAATCTCACCATGTGCCGGAGTGTTAGTTTCATAATGGGCGCTTTTCTTAGGATTCGTAAAGTCAAGATTTTCTGCGGTACTTGTATCTATAATCCGGTTGTTACTTTCAGATTTTGACGTATTTGAAAGTTTTTGCTGCCTGCTTTTTGTAATTATAAAAAAGTAGTAACCTGCTGTGGCTGCCAATATGACAATAGCTATAATCATTATTACACGACGCATATATTTAACTCTAACAAAATAATGGCAATAAGTGTGTTATAGAATTGTAAGAATATTTATAAATGGATAAATAGAAGAAACTGACCAGAAGTATCTTATATTCCAAGTTAGATCCGGCTAGGTATTCGATCGATTAATCGTCAGCCGAAATTTTAGTTAAATTGGGTCATATGAGAAAAGCTTGGTACTCCTGCGAGGATGGGCGCATTTTATAAGTCTTAATTACACAGGAACTGGTAATTTATCTGTCGATTTGTATCCATAAAACACGACGTTCTGTGATGTGGTGGAACCTTTTACCACTTTTGTTTCAATTTTATCCATATAGATACCTAACTCGTGTTTAAATTGACCGGCCCCCTTCCCGTCTTTATTAAATACCCGGTTGAAAATAATAAAAGTTCCGTTATCCGCCAACTTAAATAGATTTTTTAAGAACTGCGCACTATCAACGCTCACCGGATACTTGTCCCCCATAAATGTATCCACTAAAATGCACTCCGGACTGCTGTTTATCATATATGTTTCCGGTTCTTGAAGAACCTCGTTTGCGTCAGCAATGATTATCCGGCTGTTAGTTATTAGATCCAGGTCAAAGTACTTACGGGAAATATCAACTATCTCTTTGTCTATTTCTACTAATATCGTATTGATCCCGTTCATTTTAAACTTCTTATTCATGATCTGAACGACTGTTCCTGCTCCCGTACCTAGCATCAGTAAGTTTTTAACTTCAGGTTTATTGGCGCGGATGGCTTTTGCAAGTTCATGCCATACCTTATGTTTGTAATAATCCGAATCAATGCTACACGACTGCACTAAGCCGTCGACGATCAGTTTTCGTGTTTTCCATGCCTGAATAACTTTAATATCTTTATTGAAAGGAGTACTTCCCTGATAAATTGTTTTTGGCAACAGGCCTTCTAATATATGCATGTGTATAATTATTGTACTTGAATGAAATAACCGATATACGACAATCCGATAATTGGTCCAAGTATTTAGCATTATACGGGTGGAAGTCCATTAAGACTAGAAATGGTTCTATATTAAGGATTAATGGAAACTTTTTAACCTGTAGGGCTAATCTTCAAATTCCCTCCGAGTTATCCTCAAAGGATCTTGAGGAAATAGAAAACATTTGCCGTAGAAGTGATGTACATATATTAAAAATATCTCCTAATCATAAACAAGATGTCAGCTTTTTGGAAGATCGTGGTTATAAGCAGACGAATCAAATAGAATTAATACCGAATACCGTGTTTTTGGATTTGTCTTTAGGAGCGGAAAACCTATTTTCACTTTTTACCAGAAGCTGCAGGTACTCAATAAATAAAGCTAACAGAGATGGGTGTTATACGGAAATAGTCAGAAACCCTACACCGGCCGAGACGCTGGATTTTTATAAAACATTGTCATTACGGGCAAAGAAAAAGAAGTTTACGATTCTCGGTCTGAAGGACATCCAAAAAAAAGTAAATGTTTTTGGGGTTGATTCTTTCATATGTAATGTTTTTGACTCAAAAGACCGGCTTCTCGGAACAAAACTATTCCTTGGTCATTGTGGTGGGGTTTGGGGTGTGCATAGCGGTACGACTGAACTAGGTCAAAAAAGTACGGGTGGTTATAAACTCTTATATGACTGTATCCCCTACTTTATCCCGTTAGGTTATAAGAAAATGGACCTTGGTGGGGTCAGTGATGTCCGTTTAAAAAATCTAAGCAAAAAATGGGAGGAGTATTCACATTATAAACGGGAATTTAACGGAGAGGTAGTGTATTACAGCCTCCCTTATTACAAGTGGTTGTTTTAATTGAAGTCACTTACGAATGTTAAAGCGATGCCGTTCTTGTCTGCCCTGCCGGTTCTTCCGATTCTGTGAACGTAGTCATTGTAGGACATTGGAAGTTCGTAATTGATAACGTGGCTTACATCGCTGATATCAAGTCCTCTTGCAGCAACATCTGTTGCCAAGAGAACACTAATCTCACTTCTCTTGAACTTTTGAAGTATAGACTGTCTTTGGTTTTGTCTTTTATCGCCGTGAATAGCATCTGCTCTAAGACCGTTGTGTATAAGTTCGTCAGTTAACTTTTGGATTCCCCATTTGGTATTTCCAAAAACTATCACTTTATTGAACTCTTTTTGCGTCAAAAGCTGGATCAATGTGTCAACCTTTCGTTGGTTTTTTGAGACGCGTACTATATCCTGGTAGATATTTGCACAGGTATCATGTTTCTTCACACTTACTGTTATCGGATCGTGAACGAAGGCTGCCAATATGTCCTGGACTTTCTTTGAAACAGTGGCTGAGAAGAACAATGACTGTCTTTGTTTGGGAAGCAAGGAGATAAAGAATTTTATTTCGTTTACAAAGCCGATATCAACCATTCTGTCGGTTTCATCAAGAACTACATTATTGTATTGTGACAGGTCAAGGATTTTCTTATTAACAAGGTCTTTTAACCTTCCGGGTGTGCCTATAACGATTTCCGGGTCGCGTTTCAGATCATGGATCTGTTTGAACATACTTGTCCCTCCGATTATCAGTGCAGAGTATATATGCATATTTTGAGACAGTGCTTTCATGTCATTACTAATTTGTTCAGCAAGTTCTCTGGTAGGAGCAACAATTAATACTTTTTGGTTGCGGTCTTTTGAGGTTTTATCTAATAAAGGTATCAAGAACGCAGCAGTTTTACCTGTTCCAGTGTTCGCAATTCCGATCAAGTCTTTTCCCTCTAGAATATGAGGTATTGCCTGGTCTTGTATAGGAGTTGCAGTTTTAAAACCTTTGTTCTTAATATTTATTTTTAGTTGTCTGTTTATTGGGAGATCGTCAAAACAACTCACTGGTGTATAGTTGGTTTCAGGCTCAAAACGGCGGTTTTTTTTAGAGTATTCGATAGACTTTACCAGGTCTTTTTCAGACCATGCGTATTGTGCGTTATTCTTATTTTTATTGGGGAATCTTGAAAAATTGGATCTTCGTTCCCCTCTTTGATATCTGTTTCTCATATACATATTTAATAGCGCAATAAAACTGCCTAAAATTGTAGTAGGCTAGTGAAAAGATACATTTATAATGAAATTCTGGATATCTTTTATCTGTGCTAAACGTACAAACTAATATCAAGCAGATTTATAGCGCTATCTTTTAACGAGTTAGTATAGCAGACATGTCAAAACTTTGCAAGGAGCTATAGGCTTGGTTGTAATTTGTTAAAAGAAACAGTTAAACTCAAACATTTTATTAGCAAAAAATAAAAATTGAACTATTATTTTGTGCAAATATTGTATTTTAATAAAAGATCTTTTAGTCTGATACCGCCTAATATAGTTTCAACCACAGTATAATTATAAAATCCGATAACATAAAATATGTAAAAGCTTGACATTAATTCATTACCGAGTATATTTACCTCCACGTCTCTCTTGACAACAGAATACGTAACAGAGTCTGCGAGGAAACTCAATGACACTCCCAGGGAGCCAAAAGCGACTTCGGTTGCCGACGGTAATCTTTGGAATTGAACACTAAGGTAAAGGAAACTAGAGCTTAACTGCCCTACGATCCCCACTAGCAGCGAAAGTTGCTACACCCTTAAGATCAGTTGTTACACCTGGAGGATAGTTTACAAAAAGGCATCGAAAGCATTGAAGAAATTCATAGTTTTCGTCGGTAAACTGAAGCGAATGACCGTCAGGCCATCCGTTGGAAGAACCAAATCCGGACCTAGCTTAACGGCGAAGTCAGTTTGTGACACCTGCAAAGGATAGTAAGCAAAAATCGTAGATAGCTAAGAGGTAACTCAAAGCTACTTCAGCGGAGTCAAATCCAATGAATCTTAGGATCTAAGGTAAAGGAAAACTAGAGCTTAACTGCCCTACAATCCCCACTAGCGGCGAAAGTTGCTAAACCCTTGGCCCTAATTTACGATGACCAGAAGGATAAGAAGAAAAGAGGGATTAGAAGCTAGGATCGTGGAATGTAAATGAGAAACGGGAACCCAGTCTGACTGCGAAAGCTTTCATTCTTCCCATCTATCAAATACAGCCCGTCCTAGCTTTGCCCTTTTTATACAACTTTATTACATCAAGTCTCTGAAAAATATATTCAAATGAAATATCTTTTGATAAAAGGACACGGAGAAGTAAACTATGCAAATAATGTAGTACTGCATAATCAACTTCTCCGTTAACAAGGTGGGAACCCAGCCTCAGGTTAATTAATACTATTGTCCTTATCTTCATCAAGTATCCAAAAAAAGCGTAAAAAAACCGCTTGGTAGCGGTTACGATAAAAAACGATATAGTCTATTGATTTTTAGACATTTATAATTGGACACTAAGGTAAGTATTAACTTACAAATGAAACTCGTCAATGGTTTTCTAAACTTCTTTTATTTGTGGCAGCTCCAAGCTAGAATAACTCTATTGTTATACATATAGTTATATCAATAAATTAACTATTGTTAACCAAAGGAGAGAAAACAGTGAGCAAAAAACCAGTACAAATAGTAGAGGTTTGGCACGGACCCAAACATAACAGAAGAAAAGTACGATTGGGTTGCCCTCCCGGCGGATGTGTCCGCCACTGTGGCGGGGGTTGGGGCGGCACTAAAATGACAGGTGAGGCTATGAAGATCGCTGCAACAAAGGGTAGGTTAAACCCAAATAAACTTGGCTGTGCTACGACTATGTTTCACGGAGAACTCGCTTACAAAAAATTCACACCTCTACATTTGAAAGTGTGGATATGGTTTTCCAGAAAGTTACTTCCTGCAGTGTTTTGGTGGATTCCTGGTAACAAGCTAAAGAAATGGTAAAAAATGTTACCCCTGTTATATAAGAAATAACAGGGGTATTTTATTAGCTAAGTTTTTGATCTAACGTAGAAAACCGTTGTCAGCAGAACCAGCATTCCTCCCAAAGTCAGCGTTACTTGGGGCGAGTACACATCTGCAAGTTTTCCCATAATCAATAGAGAGGCAGCTCCGCCTAATGTACGCGTAGCGCTTATCATTGAGTTTACGGTCGACCTATGCCTGGGATGTATCTCATTAAATAAGTGTCCATACATCACAATATTCACTGAGCCGTAGGCAACTTCGATCAGAATCAACCCCAGGAAGAACATTGAAAGTTGACTTGCTGATCCTGAGATGACCATACCTATACCTAGCAGTGTGAGAATCCTCAACAACCCCCGCTTATTCCGTGTAAATAGCATGTTATGTCCGGCAAGCAGTCCCCCGAACATCGTAGGTATCGCGATCATCAAAATAGCCCACCCACGCTCAGCTTCGGGCATCCCAAGGTACTTCACAATTTGAGGCCAGTACATGAATACAGGTTTGCTTGCGAAACTATATGCAACAATCAAGGAAGTAGCCCCCACGATTTTCCTATTTTTAACCGCAAGCGAAAAGATTTGTTTCAAACTTGCATCGGGTTCGTTCATGTCGGGTTCAGAATATTCCGCAAGGTCATCCCCTGCTTTTAAGAGAACTACGCTTCCTAATACCGTTGCGATCAGGAAAAAGGTTCCGGACACGAACCAGGCTATTTTCATTCCAAATACCGCTGAGATATATCCGGCCAGAATACTTGTTGAAATCTGCCCAACCGTGAACAACATTCTGGACCTTCCCATCACCCGGCTTGCTTCGACTTCACCTAGTCTGTTTTGCAGCCAACTTTCAAGGGCATCGCTCTTTAGGGAATGACCTACAGCCGCCACACCCTCAGCCAGAAAAAAGCCCCCCATTTTTGTACTGGCTCCATAGATATACTGGGTGGACGTCCACATTATCTGCCCGATTATGAACGTTTTTCTTTTACCAAACTTGTCAGCAATATGCCCCGTGAACGGATCGAATACCGATGTAGAAATATGGTAAAAGAAGTTCACTACCCCCATTCTCAGAAAGTTCATTCCATGAAATTCCAGCCAGGGTGTGTATATCGGGAAGAACGACCCCATACCAAGACCTTCAAGGAACTGGATTACGTAAAAAACCAACTTTGGACTCATTTTTGTCTCTCCTATCTGATTAGATTCTCAAAGAACTTTAGTTCTAGCTTCTTTTTGTGAAGCTATAGAGACCTCTAAAGTTGGTTTTTAAATTTTGTAAAATGAAAAATGGCCTTGTTTAGAGGCCTTTAAGCTGGACAAAATTAATGGTTCTGCGTAAATTCCTCAAACAGAATATTTTGAAGTGCAAAGACTTCCCCTGCTTTATAGGGTTTTGCGCCGATAGTATTAAGTTGAGATTTATTCATTACGTTACACATAACAATGGGGATTATATCATTACAGAAAGAAAAATAAAATAGCGCTTGTTCGGTAATAAACAAGCGCTTTACAGATGAACTGGCCTTGACCTATCGATACAGGTCCATTTCAGGGCTTATATCTTCCCATCCCGGAGTTCTGGTCCTGGTCTGGATTTTGTAATTCATTTCCCTATGCAGACCCATCAGACCATATAGGATAGAACTGATGATTTGGCGGGCGTAGGGGTCGTTTTCGGGTAAAATGCCATACGAGGTCAATTGTTTTTTCACTATATTCAGTGCGTTGATAAGTTCCACATCAGTTAAGTATTTGGTGTCGACCATGATCAGGGAAACGTCCCAATAGCGTAACCTTGTTACCTTGTTAAAAACCCTTTTGCCGTGCAGTTTCTTTAGAGTAGACAGTATATACCAAAGATACTGTATAGATACTTTCGTGTAAGCTAAATTTTTGACTCTATCCTCCCAATCGCTCTCAGCCTGTGCAAACGTAAGCAGAGTCGCTAAATCTTCACCCGAGAACACCGCATAGTCATTTGGTACCAGGTCGAAAAATGTCGTTTTCTTAACCATGCCTCTTTCCTCCTATCTGTTTTTGCGTATTATACACTTTCAGTTGGGTACGAATAAAGTTAATTGTGGCGAAAATGACTTCTATCTCAATTCAAATCCGTTAACTTATAGCTATGCTCTGATATAATCGTATTGAACAAGAAACATATGAAACTTAAAAAATACGATAAAAAATATGATTTTTCCTATACATTTGGTGTTTCACCGACTATTGAGTTGTTGCTAAAAAAGCCGGAAATAGTACGTTTAGTTTTAATACATTCGGACGGTGAGAAAAGCGACGGAGGGAGAGCATTAAAAGAACTTTGCCGAAAGCATAGTATTAAATTTGAGATTGCATCAAAAGCAATTGATAGGATATCTGCAAAAGAAAATACCTACGCGATAGGAGTTTTTAAGAAATATAGGACAAGCGTCGTACCAAATGCTAATCACGTGTTATTAATGAATCCAAGTAATCCCGGCAATCTTGGAACAATAATCAGAAGTATGGTTGGTTTTGACTTTAACGATCTCGCTGTTATCCGCCCCGCCGTTGACGCCTTTGATCCTAAAGTCGTCCGTGCATCAATGGGTAGCGTTTTTGACCTGAAATTTGAATATTTTGACAGCTTTGACCAGTATGTAAAGAGATTTACCGGCCATAACTTATATCCATTCGTACTACACGGCAAAAATAAATTAAAAGATATCACATTTAATAAACCGTTTACTTTGATATTTGGTAAAGAATCAAGCGGACTTTCCTCCAATTTCAGCAATATCGGAACAAGTGTATACATCCCTCATTCAAAAAATATCGATTCGCTGAACTTACATGTGGCCGCAAGTATTGGAATGTACGAGAGTCTAAAGTAAACTACTAAAGTTAAAAAAGAGCTATTCCATTTTATTTACTGGAATAACTCTTACAGATCAAAAACTACTATTACTTTTCCGCTGTCACTTCTCCCTGTCGTGGACGAAAATATCGTACACCCCGTTATTGTCGCCCTCGACGAGGTTGCTGGCCTGGGAACTAAATGCAACGAACCTCCCGTCGCCCGAGATCGAGGTGAAGTCCGAGAAGCTATCCGCCTGCCCCTCACTTTGCAGATCAGTATAAGACATGTTCACACGTTCTGTTACGCCTGTTACCAGGTTGTGAACAAAGATATCACTGATTTGGTTTGTGTCCTTCGGAACCAGATTGGAAGCTGTGGATACGAACGCCACGATCGTGCCGTCGTAATTCAGCGACGGCTCCCATGACACACCGTTACCCTGTTCACCGGTTGAGGATACCGAAACCCTTGTAGTGATGTCGGTCTGCGTGTCGTGTACGAACACATCGTTAGTGCCGTTTGTGTCGGGCATGACAAGATTACTCGCACCCGATACGAACGCAACGTAGCGGCCGTTTCCGGACATGTCTGGCTGTGCCGGGTAAACCTCTCCCGCCTCTCCGGTGCTCGATCTGGAAACGAGAGTTGTATCTCCAGTCAACCGGTCGTGTACGTAGGCGTAGAGACCACTTGACCCAATGCCACCTAAATTACTTGAGGTCGATACAAAAGCGACGAAACGTCCATCGGCATTTATCGACGACAAACCGGAATAACCGTTTCCCTGCTCACCGGTTGAAGATACTGAGGCGATGGTCGTCTCACCTGTTTCAAGATCATGGACGTAAATATTACTATCCTGACCACTTGCGTCTTCTGCTTCAACGTTCGAAGTGAACGACGTGAATGCCACGTACCTCCCGTTTTCGGATATTGAGGGTTCGTACGAATATACTAA
>LCBS01000003.1 GCA_000997355.1 candidate division WWE3 bacterium GW2011_GWB1_41_6 | reverse complement strand
TTGAGCATAAGCGAGATCCAACTCCTCTAAGTTGTGGCAACTTATCGATGTTATGGGATTATTTCCGGATTTAAGGTCTGTTTCGGTACTGTAAATTTTCACTACCATCAACCCAACGGAACTGGACTGTGCCATGTTTCTCTCCTTGTACGGCGAAGATTACCCCATGATAAGAATATAAGGTTTGCCGTGCTTCTCAGTAAAAGCAAACCCTGTTTATTCAGAACCCGGCCGGTTGAGGGAGGCATACTTTTTCAGTAAGTTGCCGCCTAAGTTCCCCGATCAACCTTTTTCTAAGAGTACCGCGTGTCGTGAGTAAAGGTTTAAGTGCTTTCCCCCCTGCGTACATTGCAGGATCCGTGCCCGTGTTTAAGGCCAGCAAAATACTACCGCAATGGGAGGGATCCAGTTTGGAAACAACAGCGTGTACTTGGTTTATTTCTATTTGAAGTACTCTTACTTGAGACTGTAGAGTCATTTCGGCTCCTTCCTTTTTTGGGGGAATATATGAGAATATTGTCTTTATAAGTATATCACAAGCGCAACCGGGCATTACCCTTACGGACGCCAAATATGAAAACCGTCTCTCCATTGTAAAAGGTACCAGCTGTAAAAAATGTGAAACAATATTACCACCAGATAATATACGAGCTTCTTTGACTTGAACAAGTAATAACTACCCAAAATTAAGGTTGGTATTAGCCAGAGAACATATGTGCGGTTTAGGACCGGCGTGAATAGAAAGAAGTTTGATAATGCGATCAAGCTTAGAATATATTTATTCTTTAACTTAAAAATAAAATAGGCAATTAGAACAAGTACCCACCCGAAGAACATCGACATAAGTGAGTAGAATTGGAACGGGAGGATCTGGAAAAGTTCGACATTGTAGTAATAGCTGATATAGAACAGAAAAGGCCTGCCTTGTACGAACCGTTCATTGTGTACGAGAAGTGAGCCGTTTAAAAAAGTGGTAAAGGTTTCTATGTTGCTCATGAATGGAACTGCGAACGCAACGCTGACAATTAAGCCTGCCGCTAGGAATTTTATACGGTTCTTTGAGAGTAGGACAAATACCGGAAAGAGTGCTATCGGAAATGTTTTGAAAATTACCGCCAGCGCATAAGTCGCCCCAGCTAAAACGTCATCTTTTTCCAGAAAAATCATCGCAACGAGGAGAAGTAAAACAGGTATCGGATCTACATATGTATATCCTGTCCGGAACATACTAAAGGGATTAAAGAACCAAACAAACGCTGCTGCCAGGGAAAATAGATAATCCCGTTTAAACAGATATTTGAAAAGGAGAAATCCTACTCCCAGATCAGCCAGCAAAATCGGAATCTTCCAAAGAACCTGAAAATCTAAAGCGGGAAATTTTAATGCGACGGCGTATAAGAAACCAAAAAGATACAGAAATCCCGGTAAGTAAGAGTAACCGTGGTTTCCGGGATCGTCCGGATTTGAGAAGGATTTAATAGTCCACTCATATGGGTTTTTTCCTGAAAATAGTTCTTCGATTGCCCTTTGATAGGCGTTGATATCCTTTCCTATCTCGGAAAAATAAGGCAGTCTTGCCGATAAAGCCCAGATCACCAGTACGATAAAAGGCATGATTTTTAAAATAGGTATTAATTGTTTAAGTTTCATTTTTCCGCTTCGCCCACAATATAGATAACCGATTTATACTCATCACCGACCACGATCTTGTAAATTGTACGCTTACCTTTTGTCCCAAAAAATTTGTAATCGGTTACGAAAGTATACGGCTCTTTAATGCCGATCGCGTAATAAATTGGAACATTTTCAGTATACTGCGTGTCCATATAGAACTGACTTATCGTGGGGTGGTCGTTCGTTATATAACCTATCGCTGTTTCTCTGCGGGCGTTTTCTTCGTTTATGAACTTATTTATTTCCTTCCACTTTCTGTAATGGGGAAATCCGATCAGGTTTCTTTGAACGACTCCATCCTTTTGCGAGTATTCCTGTGTTGTGTATTTGTAGATTGTTTCCTGTTGCCATGGGTATTCGTTTACAGAATCGACGAATATCCGTTCAGATTGATGAAATAAAAATACCAGTACGCCCGCACAAAAAATGATGGGCAATACTTTCGCCCACTTAGGGAAAAGTTTTATTACCGAATAAAAACCAAGGGAAGATAATATCATAAGAGGTATCAAAAAGTTATAGAGATGTGTTCCCGGGTAACCGATCACGAACAAAAAAAGCAGTGTCACGACCACGAACCAGAGGGTAAATACTCCGGAGAACGGTGTTCTAAGTTTTTTTATGAAGAGTGTAAGCAGGTCGTAGATTATTCCGATAAACCCAAAAATAGCATAGACCTGAACCATCAGAAATGGGTTATATAAGACGATCCTTCCTAGGTCACGTTCGATCTCAACGGAACTTGAAAAGGATACCCGGCTGCTGAAGTATTCCCGGTTGTCGGTATTACCCATATAACTGGAAATATATAGAACTAAGTATGGAGCGAGTAACAATGTTCCCAGAATAAAGTTATAAAGGACAATTCTAGTTTTGTAAGATTTTGGATACTCACGATTTAACAAAAATTTAATAAAAATGGTGAGAATGACGGGGACAAAATATACTACATCCCAGTGGGATAGTACGGACAGGCTTAACGCCAAAGTTCCAAACATAGTTTTTCTGATCTTGTGATGTTCATTCGGAGATATGAGCGCACTGTAAAAATAGACGGCGAGTAAAGAAAAAAATAGATTTAAGCTTTGATATTGCGCCACCCGCCCGAAAGCAACAATAAACCCGTTGAAGCTAAAAAGAAATGCGGCGATAAATGCAGTCGTTTTATTACCCGTTAGTTTCTTAATTACGAAATAAAATAATATAACCGCAGCAATATTAAAAAAAGCGAAGGGTAGGCGCTCTGCCAACTCGTTCTGAAAATCTCCCGTAACAAGATAAGGAAGATACGAAACTATAAATTGCATCGGACCTTTTCTTTGTTTTAGCAAAAACTCTGAAACACTTTCTCCCGTCGTTTCTTTGCCGTAAAAAAGAAATGCACCCGGTTCATCAACGCAATATTCCGAGAAGCCTAGATTTTGAAACCTTAAGTAGGAGGTAGAGATAAACAGTATTAATAATAAATATAATTCGGAATACTTTTTTATGTGGAGGAACGTAGAAGTTAGAGTTATTGGTAAAACCAGGATTTTCGGCATGAATGTATTATAAACAAAAACCCGATGAGTTTTTCTTCACCGGGTGTATTTCTTTAATAGAATTAACAGTTAGAACCGCGCTACCTTTAGAACAAAAAAACCTCCGCCGGGCTCTACCTTTACGACATAACCTTTTGGGATGACCACAAAATTTGTGTGGTTTATATCGAAAGGCAAAATGTCCCCATCATTTGAAGTGATAACACACTTTTGGATTGGTGAGGCGTATTTGAGCGTGATCTCACCCCTGACCTCTTGCCAGTGTGCCATTGTTGAAGCGTTGATATCAATATCACCGCCTCTCTTAACGCACACGCTGCAGCTTATCTCAGGTCCTACTGCNCTGCAATACAAAATGCAGGCATTATCTCTCCTTTATGTGCTTCTAATCTGTGTAAAATTATTTGTTACTAAGAGTTTACGAAATTATATTCCTAAAAATGATTTCAATCAACCTATAGAATGACAATAAAAAAGGCGCCCAAAAAACAACATGGGTGCCAATCGTTGTGGTGCAGTTACCCGCGTGATGTCAGGATGTTTACACAGACATCGACCAGTGCTTCAACAGCATTCTTTCCGACTCTATAGCCGAGCTGGAACGATAGGGGGTAGGATCTACGTTCGTTCCACGTTAGAACTTCCCCGCTAAATGCTGTGCGGTAACCTTTGTCGAATTCTTCAAGGCTGCCGTTAGTAAGAGGACACCCGTCGTTATGACTTTCACCCGGATGCCAGCACATTTCGCAAGCCATTTTTCTACTCCTTTCCTTTTCAGGAGAGGAGAATGGCTTACTTACAACTCTCCTGAAAATAAGATATTGGTGTTACATCTAAATAGCCCAGTGACAATGCGGGCATACATCCACTTTCTTAGGTTCAAATTTGGTTCTACAGGTTAGGCATTTTTTGATGCTAACCTCATCGCTGTTCAGCGGGGATCTGCACGACGGGCAGGCGTATTTTTTCAACGGTTTCCGGAAGTCTTTTGAACACCAAGTACAATGATTCATGGGTCTCTCCTAGATATCCCCGTCTCTCCTTTTTGGTTCGTTAAGATTTGTTTACGGATTATACCTCACGCAAGAATTTATGTAAACCTATAGTCTAGTCTTCAACAACCTTCTCCGCCTAAAAAAATGCACTCGTTATCAATATTGCCAACATCATGCGCGGTTTTTGAATTTATCATACAAAAATAATAGCATTATTGTTATGGGGTAGTTATCATTTTCAAAACAGCAGCGGCGGTCCATGATTGCAAAGGAGATCCAAGCCCTTTTCCGTTGATTGGATTGTAGTATTCGTAGAACCCACCCCTGTCGTTTAGAGTGTTAGAAATAAGTTCCAAGTTATCCATTCTTATTTTATCCGCGCAATCTTTATATCCGTAGTGGTTAAGCCCTTCCGCGACCAGTTCGTTAGTTATTATCCAGACGGGGCCACGCCAGTATCTGTCAGGTTCAAAACACGACGTTTCCGAAGGAAAAGTGCTTGGAACGATGTATCTTACCAAACCGCTTTTTGTGATTAAGTCTATATGGTGGGCTAGTTGATCCGCATTTTCTTGAGGAATTACGGTACTGAACAGAGGCATAAGACCGGATACAGTTTTTATTTTTATCAGTTCTCCCGTAACGAGATCTTTCGCGAAATATATCTTTTCCTGCTTGTCCCAGAGACTGTCCAACTCCATTGTAGTAATTTCTGCCCAGCGTTTGAGTTGTTCAATTATTTCCTGACTTTCGTTTAGCGTTTCCGCCAGCTCAATAAGCGCCAGATTTGAACGGATAAGAATTGAGTTCGTCATAGGGTCGGTTACTCTGAACGGAGATTTTTCCAGAATTGTGGCTCTATTCCAGTTCCACCGATTGTATAAATAGATAAGATAAAGGTAGATATCGTAGTCAGGATGAACAGGGCGCTGAGTATGATGAATTAGCTTAATATCAACCCTCTCGTATGCAATACCCATTTTTCCAAGCCATTCACCCACAAATGTGTGCATGTCTTCTTGGCCTTCTCTTATCCTGTTGTAAATTCCGTCCCATTTTGGCGAGTTGTCATCACCGGATTCCCATGGATGCGTTGTCACGAACAGTCCGTCCCGAACCAAATTTTCATAAATATATTTGTGATAAAGATATACCTTGTCGAAGGCATACTTTGCGAAAAGCGTTTTTTCCGTTGATTCAGGTAGCCTTTTAACCAGTTCTAATAAACCGTATCCAGCATTAGGTGGTTGTGTGATCTTTGAAATTACCTCACCCGTTTGAGGTAACCCTTCTTTTTCGTAATAGACTTCAGGAGGTGGGAAGTACTCTTTTCTTGCAAGAATTTCCCGGTTGTATCTGATATGTCCCATAAAACCATCATCTGTTTGTGATGCAAGAAATTTTGTTACGTCAACAACAGACTGATCGGTGTTGCTGCTCCAGCCTGCGATAAAAAAGGTATCCCACAGCCATTGAAATGGATAGAGAAATCTGGGTTGAGATTCTCCGTCTAACAGCATTTTTCCGGAAGCAGCGGTATAGTTGCAATCTTTTCCTTCAGTAAAGATATTATCTTTAAGAGTTTGCGTAGCCAAAGAACTTAGGTTTGGGAGAATATGGATTTGAGTCAGAGCCGGTTTTGATTTAACAAGCTTTTGGGCGGCTAACATATGTTATTGAATAATAATATAACTTTAAGACGTTCGTTACAAGGAATATAAAAAAATACCGCCAATGAATAAAATTCACTGACGGTTGTTGAAGACACCCTACTTACCTGCCGGTGGGATGAGACCTAACACCCGCGCACTTAGCAGAACCGCACTCGCCTCAAAAACATTGGAACGAACTTCACCCAAACTAAGCAAGGCTATCACATTGCTGGCCAGACTTTTGTCGGTTATCGTGTTATCTTTTACCGTTGGCCAGAAAGCTCCGCCGTTATCTAAATGTGCTACCAGGTGGAGAAATTTTGCGGTGAAATAGCTTTCAACCGAACTAAATGTAACCATAGTCTCTCCTTCTTGATATACTTTACTTTCCTGTTTGCAGCAGCTCGAAACGCTGTACCTTGTCCCGGATGTTTTCGTCTACCGCTTCAAAAACTCCGGACTTCTTTAGTTGAAACAGTGTTCCCAGCTTAGGTTCGTCTATAAAAGGATCTATACAATCTGCAGTCACTTTCTGTGTTGGGTCGTCCATACTCTCGAGCGTTCCCACGTCGTTCTGATCGATATGTACGATCCTCCATATTGATAGAGCTTCCGTTGTTGGTGCTGGTGTTGGGATTGCTGTCGGCGTTGGTTTTAGTGCATTTGCAATGAATGGCAAAAACCCTGATACCGTCGGTGTTGGGATTGCTGCCCACGTCGGCAATATTAATTGTTGTTCTGCCAGTGGCTGCTGCATCGCTGTAGAAGGCCGATTCAGCATAAACATGATCGCAGCACAACAAAGTATCGTCAGGAGCAACAAGAACGCAGCAACGCCTATGTACACCCTTCTTCTCTCTTCAAACCGTACCTTTCTTGGGTCTTCCACTCTTGGATCTTCCATGGTTTCCTCCCATCTTCATTACTGCAATTGCGGTTTGATTTGTTAATGAGGATTATAGATTGAATTTTGCTTAATGTAAATTTTCGTTGTAGTTTTGTAAAAAAGAAGCCTTCCGCAATAATGTTACAAGGAAGGCTTTCTGTGTTGAATGATCTCAACCGTTTTAATAAAAAGAAACCCCCCGCGGTTGTACGTAGGGGGTGTGTGAAATCACATTTTGATTTAAGACTTGCCGAAGTTCGTGGTTAACTAGAGGTTTATGCCCTCGAAAAAATACGGCGCCGGGGTTGGTTCGAGCAGTTCTGGTTTGTAGACGCACGCACCTTGGCAGTGGTAGTAAATAACTACTCTGCCGTTCTCCATACTTTGAGTAGATCCGCTGCCATCTTCATCTGCTAACTCGATTACCACATCGAAGGCGACATCCGGGAAGTTTTGTTCTGCAGCATCTACATAGTACTCAGCATATTTCCGCTGGTCTTCAGTCCAGATTTTTATCGTCACGGGATATCCAGCAACGGCGCAATCTTCCAAGTAGGTGGATGTTTCTCCCACGCTTGGGCAGAGCGCACTTTCCCCCTTTGCACATGCTGTCAACAACAAGACAATCACGATTGCGCCAAGCAGAAAAACCATGTTTCTTGATTTCATTGCCAACCTCCATAATCACTAATATTCCAGGTCAGTGAAGCGCCCGGGTTCGTAGGGAGGTAAACAGACTTCGTAGCCAACAAGGATAGAATTTTTATCTGCTATCCATTGCATGGTCTGGCCAATCTCAACGTCTACTTGCAACTCCTTGAGATTACCGCCACCTACATAGAATGTTATATAGGTGCCGTCCGGTTTACCAATCCTGAGTTTTCCCACTCCGGAGATGTATCCTTCAACCGTGCGCTCTCCTCCCTCAACTCTTTGCAGGGGAGTCTTTTTTGTTTTGTAAATAGCAAGGTCTTTGGTCGGGTCTCCGGCAAATTCATAGATGTCTACCTCAGTGCCGCCGGGAAGTGTTTCGGACTCTTTGAAGATCACTTCCTGCCGAACACCTTCAAACGTAAAGTATTTCCGTTTCCGCAACGTGTTCTCTCCTCTCGCGGTTTATTTTATGAAGCTGTCAATATAGCGCAAAGCTCCTGTTTGCTATTTAAATAGAAGGTTGAACGGTTCCCAGGCTCGATAACCCGCAATGTTGAAAATACCGGCGACTGTAATTACCACCAATAGGAATCGGAAGTATTTGTAGACGCCCTTATCGGGTAAGAGATATAACGAAAGTGCTGCTCCTGCTCCTGCCAACGTATGGAGTGGTTGGTTTTGGACTGTGAAATATGCGTACAGACCGGCAATTACTGATGCTAAAAAAACCAACAATCCCGACAGAACTCGAATGTTTGTTAACATATCTGCTCCTTCTCTAGTATTTTAGGCGGATTTTTAGATGTTTGGATTATATCAGAACAACAAGAAAATCACAACCTATAGCACTATGTTTGTTGAAACAAAAAAAGGACAAGTTTAGCTTTCTAAAATGCTTGTCCTTTATTTTTTTCCTTCGGTCGGTACGTACGCATTTTCCTAACCGGTAATATTATGGATTGTTACCGTGATCTCTGCCCCGGCAGTTCTATATCTTTCGTCCGTGATAGCAAAAGCCACATTAGCAATAGTATATAAAATCACTTCTGTAAGAGGTGTTGAGTTACTAATGTTCCTATCCTTCTCCCGGACTACTAATGTTGCAGCCAAAAATATGAGTTTAACCGGTCTGGATAGGTGATGGGTCTCATCGAACGGTATGTTAACCCTATCATCTTTCAAGCCCCGAACAAGATCGCCTACAGTTTTAAACATTTGTGCCATCCTTTTTGAGAACCTTATGTCAGGTTGCCCGTTTTTAGGATATCAACGCTTTTCATGCACCTCTTGGTGACCGCCAGTATCCATAAAAACGAGACAACAACGAGAACATATCCAACGTGTTCTATTGGTATTGCAAAGAACTTTGATACCCCCTGAGCGAAGTTACGGGCATCCCCTGAAAATATCATTAGGAGTGATCCGAAACTTCCCAGCCCCTGAACAAACAAAAGGTAAGTAAGCACGACGGTAGCGGCAGCATTTCCGGTGTGGTTCAAAATCTGCCACAATATTGCAACGATCAGCAAGCTTAGCAGGGGTCCTGACAGCGCAACCGTCATCTGCACCAACGGAGTTGTATCATATATCATCGGCGTTGTTATTATATACTGTCCGCCAAGACTTCCGCCCCATGTAACCTTAAGTCCCCAAAGTTCTGCCGTTAATGCGTGAGCTAACTCGTGGAGTAAGCTGGCTGTAATGTTTAGGGATGCTCCAACAAAAGTTAGCCATATCACGCTGTATCTCACAAGCCTTTCCTTATTGAGTTTGTGGTTTATACTTCCAAAAACTGCTAATGAAAGGAAAACGGAAAAGATAACCGATACTTGTAGACTCATAGTCTCTCCCTGTGATTAGGTCTCACATAGCATTGAATGTTACCACATGGAGCCAGTCAAATCAGGGTCAGGGCGGGAGCTGACAACACATCGTTCTCGCAGTTCGGGGTGTTCCGGAAGGTAACGTGTTTCAAAATCCTTCGCCACCGCATCGTTGGTAAATACGATCTGTTCCTTGAGGCCGGCTGAGATACAAGATACATGTACCGGATAGGACATGCCTCTTTGATACCGGTCTAAGTTGTAACCCCCCATAATGTTTTCTTCCACCCCGATAAAGATAAAGTGCTTAGCCATTTTTCTCTCCTTCTAATACTATGGTGAAGTTTTTATTGGTGTCGCGATTGTAGATTAAATGAGTGTAGGTTGCAAGTTCAAAAAATAATTGAAAGAAAGGTGTTTATCGCTAGACTTAAACACCTTTCAGTGAAATAGTTAATTCTAAATATCCCAACTAATAACCGGCTCCTTTACCGTATTCTCAAGTTTGGTACCGCATATATGGCAATATTTAGCCTCGATATAATGAACATCCTTGCCGTCCCAAACCGTAAGATTGATATTTCTGTTTTCTTTGCATCTGTTGCACCATCGCCTTCCTACCATTCTGAGTTTCCCCTCAGTTATAAGGTGGGCTCCGCAGCTGGGACAATATTTCCAGTTTACAAGTCTAATTGAGGAACAGTTCGAACACGTAATTGTGTTTTGTCCGGGCGCCATTTTTTTATCCTCTCCTTTATCCCGTATTATACATCAGTACCGAGGCAATTTATCTTATAAAAAAATGGGTAACAAGTTAGGTTTTCACTATCTTGCTACCCGTAGAGTTTTATTTATTGTTTTTCTTCCTGATTATGATTTTCCAACATGTGTTGGATTTCAGGAAATTGTACGCCCGCGAGACGCCCCCGGCGATTCTGTATAACAGATAGCTAAGAACTTCCAGGGTATCCTCGAACCACCCGGGAGGGTCGTGAGGGATTATGTTAGCAAGCCACATGATTGGCATTGCAATCAGTTTTAAGGCAAGCCCCAAGACCCAGAACAGAACCTTCACCGGCCATAGAAGGTAGTAGACTGAAGGCCCTATTACACCGGTTCCAAAATCGGTCACGCGGTCAATCGCCGTGGGTTTTGATGGTTGCTCTAGAGTTTCTTTTGCCCCTTCCTTATGCGAAGACGAACGCTGTCTTAGAAGATATCTGAGACCCCAGATCACCCCTGCACATAAAGCAAAAAAAGTCGTCACCAAGGCAATATAAGGCTCTTTAAGTGCCAGGAGGATGAGGGCAAAAAACAGGTAGGTAAAGGCTACACGGCCGAAGTACCCGACCCGCTGATCCTTATTTGCCAACAGAAAACCGACCGGCAGGAATAAGGTGCCCCAGAACAAACTGCATGTACTGAGTACATCTTCTTCACACTCCCATACCCACATGAAGAATCGTAGGTAGGTGTGGTTAATCGTTCCACTCCAAACCGTGACTGATTTCATAGTCTGTCTCCTGATCGATATATAAGATTTATGTTTGGGACGAATTATAACCCAAAAGCAATATTAGTCAACCTATAGCACTTGTAATTTGATCAAAACACTCTTTAATGCAGCGAGCAATAAAACTCATACAAATAGGGAGAAGGATAATGTTCAATTCACAAGCCTATCATAAGGCAATTACTTGAGGAGCTTAATCGCGAGGTGTTTCGTATTTTGGGTTTTATTGCGGAAGGTCATGAGTTGTATTGATCCCATGGAGTCATGAATTGAAAATAATTTCCATCCGGGTCGGCAAGGGTAGCAATCCACATACCTTCCATTTCATATGGTTCTTTGATAGAAGTTGCGCCTAATTTTACCGCTCTGGCGTATTCCTCCTTTACGTCCTCTGTTTCAATATTTAATATAATCCGCTGGGGTTCCTTAGCTTTACCATTAATATCTGAGTGAGAGCCTATTGATAAAAAAGTATTACCAACCAGCCAACCGTATCCCATATCTTCAGACCCATCGCTCCCTGGCATTTCCGAAGGTCTGCCGAATAATTTTTCATAGAACGAGGCTAGTTCCTTTGGCTGTGAGGATCCGATAAATATAGAGTTTAAGTTAAGCATGCTAATAATTTTCCTCTCTTATTATTAAAAAAACGTTAAGGTATATTGTCGGCTGTGTAAGAATCGAAATAATTTTGTTAAGTTCTAATATAAAAACCTGTGAAAAGGCTAATTTATAGAAAAGAAAAACGCCGCGCATAGAAAGTTTTAAGCATCTATAGAGAAGCGGCGTTTGTTATTAAATGAAACCATAGACTAGTCTTGTGTTTTTTTGGCTTTTCTCCCGCAATATGGGCAAGTGCCGTTCGGGTTGAGTTTACTTACCGGTTTTTTCTTAACTAGACAAAAATGTGCCCTCTCCACCGATGATTTAAAGATGTCTTTTTTGTTGGGTTTACCATCTTTACCGCTCATCTTATCTCCTCTCAAGCACTCTTTGGATATTGATAAGCGGATTATACGCTATAGGGTGTGGCATATCAAGATGTGGAGCTCGATTTTAGACCCTTAACGACCCCCGGAACCCCCTGGATGCATAGTAAGAATCCGCACCGTTATGGTACACAAAAACGTTGCCGTAGCGGCGATCACAAAAGAGGGCGCCGCCGAGTTTTCTAATAGCAGAAGATGTTTTCACCCAACTTGACGTTTTTGTATCGAAATTCCCAAGTTTTTGGAGCTTTCGGTATTGCTCTTCCGTTAGAAGTTCAATGCCTATGGAAGCTGCCATATCAATAGCGTTATTTTTTGGTTTTGCTACTTTCCTCGACTCCAGTGCTTCGCGGTCGTAACAAACACTTCTGCGTCCAGCAGGGCTCTCCGCCGAACAATCATAAAAAATGTATTCGCCCGTCTTTTTATCACGACCGACAACATCCGGCTCACCGCCGGTTCTTTCCATTTCATTCAGCGACCACAATATTTCAACATTGGTTTCCAGCCTAACTTGAACTTTAGCCCATACAAGACCTTTATGGCGGTTCATGTTTTTCTCAAAACGGTCTCTTAATGTTTTGAGTAGTTTCTCACGTGGTTCAGGTGACAATTTCTTATTTTTGATAGTAATCTTGTTCATATCTTTATTTTAATCTGAAAGTTCGCTAACCGGTACTTCAAGTGCGCCGGAATTTTTCTATTGTTGTTGAGATTGTTGTGACGTTATTTTTGTAAAAAAGAAAAAGCCCCTTGTTCTTACAAAGAGCTTTTTGTTGTGTACACAAATTTTTGTATTACCAGTTCGGAAATTATTATACCTACAATATAGGCAATAAAATCCCCGGGAAAGTCGAAGGTACCCCTAAAATGATACGAAAACATAAAAGAAGCTGTTGTTTGTATAAGTTGTGCAAACTCAAACAGCGAGCATATACCAAAGGCAATTAACATCGATACCTTTGGATTTCTCTTTACATCTCTCTTTGAAACTTCCGTGTAAAGAGTTAATACGACGTCTAGCAACGCATATCCACCAAAAGCGATTGCTAAATCCAACCCATAATTTGCAGCTATCACGTATTGAGGACTTAGGACAGGACCTAGTACTACAAAAAGCCCCAGTCCTATTACAAACACTAAAACCATGCCTGAGGGTTTTGCGTTTTTATAGTATTTCATTACTTCTCCCCTTGTTCTTGGTTACGTGGATTATAACAGTAAAAAGGCACATCAGTCAAACACTATAGGTTCATGGTTGCTGAATGGATTGCATACGCAAACCGTTGAAGATATTTTGAATTATGGTGCGTGAGGTCGAAGTGAAAGATCTGGAAACTTTGGTAAACGTCTAACCTATCATGCAACTCACTATATTTAAGAAGAAAAAGCGCTCTAAGCTAGGATACCCAGAGCGCCATATTGGCAGATACGTAAACGACATTACTTGAGTTCGTAGTCAAAGAACCACAATTTCCAGTAAATGCGCTTATTTGATTGGATCAAGACAGTAGAAGTTTCCTCCTCGCTTTCTTCGAGAGAACCTTTGCTCACGAAGTGTGGTCCGTATTCCTTTCCTTGAAAGGTAACGAATGCGTGTGCCGGAACGGAAGATGCTCGGACCTTTTCCGCTCTTGCATACCTAAAGTCCTTCCTAGTTTTTCCCGTAGCGGTCTTTACCCGTTGCCTTTCTGCCCGGATCACCATATCAAATAGCAGGTTTGTTAGTTCTGGGTCATCCGACATTTTAACTCCTTTTTCAGTTTTAATGCTCGTGGTTGGGTTTTTCTCTTAACACGGTAGGAGGAGATGCTGGTCGGGATTCTTTATAGTAAGCATAAGCTAGACCGACAACCGCTCCTAGTATCGAACCTGACCACCAGGGAACATTGATCATTAATGAAACCAGACTTGTTACAATCGTCCCAACGATAGCCCCAGCAATCATGTATGCGCCGTATGTTAATAACCCCATCCCGATAAACACCGCTATCATGAATACCGCTGCTATATGTACCAAATCAATACTTTTATTCTCTCTCTTCATGTGATTCCTCCGAACTTTGGGATATGAGCTCACTCTTGTTTGGTTTTTGTTGGTGTATTATAAACTAGTTTAAAAAATAAATCAACCTATAGTGGTATGGCTTCCTACAGTTTTGAAGGTAAAAATTTTTAGTTGCTAACCATTAGATATAACCTTCAGGTGTTGGAGTTGCCATCCTCGTTCTTTAGATATTAAGGTTTCTACATGCTCAGAACTGCTTGCTCTGTGAATTGCCTGTAGAGCATAATTTGCAGACCCTAGAGCGTGTAAAGGTACGTGCGCTGTTGCCACTGCTTGTCCCGCGTGCAAGCAACAATATTGGCCTTTTTCGATTATAGAAAAGCTTCCACCTGTTTTGAAATATTCCACACCTTCACATATAAGAAAGATATTGACCTCACCGCCTTTTTTTAAGTTAAATCCTTCTTCATTTCTTCGAATTCTTTTTGATTGATTTCTCCTCGAGCATAACGTGCTTTCAGTATATCAAGCGGAGTTTGGCCTTCCTTACTTGGCCCAGACTTAGAAAGATAACGGATCAAAGCGATTACGCCCAGAATTAGAAGCAACCAGAAAAAGATCATAAAAACCCATCCAAAAGTATTAAAACCATTCCAACCATAACCCATCATAGGATATACACCTCCTTCCGCTTGTGGTGAACCTGCCGAACCCATCATCCACATCATCGGCATAAAACCACTTCCACTCTGAGGAACTTGAGCAGATGTATCGCAGCCACTTAATCTTTTACCCATTATGATATGCATTTGTTCCTCTCCTTCTTTACCCATCATTCTTTCCATCATCGTGTTCATTGCCTCATGAGAATCCCCAACCATTTGTCCCATAAAATATTCGCCAAGCGCACCAAAATTCTCATCTGACAAATTTTCGCACGAGGTTTCTTTAGATTGAATTCTTTCCCAAATTACTTTTCCTTCAGCTTCTTCACGAGCTGTGTGGTTATTCTCTTGAGCATAAGAGATTCTGTTAAGAAGAGGGATTAACGAAAAAGTTATAATTATTAGGAGTAGTTTTTTCATATGTTTATATTTTACCAAATCTGGTTGTATAGAAGAGGATGTTAGAATTGATAGGCTCCCCATTCAGGTCTTTATTCGAAGTTTAATATCGGTATTTGGGAAAATGGATTAATGAAACGCAAAACGGCACCCCTTGATTCAGATTTCTCTAAACCATAAGGTGCCGTTGTTGGGCAAGATCACACCCGATAATCATTCTCCAGAGCAGAAAGTCGAGAGTGTGAAGAGTTGGGCAATCAGAGATGCGACCTCAGGTGAATAGTCTTTGGTATGATTAAATTTATCTAAAGTTCGTTTAACAGCGCCTGGATTCCTTCCATTGGCCTCTTCAACTATTGATTCGGTATATTCTTTGGCCAGTTCTCCGGCTTCAGGATCAATACTGCTGATGGATCTGGCTTATTTTCATACCTACAGCTTTAAATGTATCGGTATCTAACATGTCTTCTCCCTTTCAGCGTTTATGTAAAGATGTCCTTTACAGATTTCATTTACATATCAATGGTAATAGATGCAATCGACCGCTTCGAAGCCTCACTACCACCCATGTTTTCGAGATGCATCAAAAAAACCAGGAACTTCCGAGGATCATCGAACTTGCGGGCGATTTCCTCATTTGAATATGTGCCGGTTTCTAATGGGACTCCTATGGGTTCTTCCAGACCAGCAGCTTTAAAAGCACTGTCTGCGAACTTTCGCCCTTCTTCGGTATCGTACCAGTGTTGTTGAGTCATTTTATCTCCTTATAGTTTGAGATTCCGCAAAAAATTAATGCGGTTGATTAATTGATTTTTGGATTATAGATTAAAAAAAGGAAGTCGTCAATCACTATAGGGTACTAGCTCGATAGGTGGAACGCATTTGCAAAGCAAATCATCGAAGATATTTTCGAACTTTGGAGTGTAAGATAGAGTTAGAGGATATTGAGGTTCTTATAGTTATGTAACCTTCTGTACTATTCACTATAAAAACGCAAAACGGACATCAGTCAGAAACACGATAGTTTCCTAAGATGTCCGTTGAAACTCCTGCTTTATTCAAGCAGGCTGTTTGCTGCCTATTGTGGTTTACTCGCTATGTGTTCGCTCCAGACGTTGCTGAAAAGCTCACAAGTGAAGTAGCGAGTTCCATTGATTACAGCCTCCACGTATCCGTATGTGCGGCTATATGTCAGTGTAATCTTCTTGACGCCGCAGATAGCTTCGCTGAACTCGTATACGACACGGTATTCGTCGTCATTTTCGCCAAGTTCAACACGTGGGTATTTCCATAGGTAATGGAGTACACTTGTTGCGGTGCCGTAACCGTATGCCAGCCCAAGTACCTGATAGATATTGGCTTCACGATGCTCTGTGTAGTGCGTGAGAACAGTTGTAACGTGACTGCCCTTATCTCGGTAATCGAAGTTGTGTAGTTGAACGGGCTTCGACTGTTCTAGCCTGACGCCATCGAGGACATCAAAAGTGATTTGGTCTACGTAGGTAAAAATCTCACCTTTGCCGACGATATACACACGTGCCTCATACTTTCCCGCTTTGACAACGACCATACCATCACTTTTATTGCCTTCGATGGTAATAAACGAGTATAGGCGTTGGTGGCGGGTTGCAAAGACACCAAGTTGTGCGAGGGCGATTTCAAACGCCTCGACAATCATTTCGTCCGAGGGACGAATCGAAATAACACGCTGCTTCTTTGACATTTTGTCATCTCCTTTTTGAGTGGGCGTTATGCCCTGAAGCAAGATTTGGGATTTTGGCAGTGCCGATACGATGTTGTCATTATAATGTAAAAAGGGAACCATGTCAACCTATAGTAGTATGGCTCGCTAGATGGGACGATCTTCGAACTTTGGGGTGTGACGTAGAGATGAAAGATGTTGAATTAGTGATAAGTTTGTAACCCACACTGCTACTCACTATATTTAAAAAGAAAACCCTCCCGGTTGTCCGATGAGGGTTGATGTGCGTTTTATTACCGTGGATCCTTTTCCCATTGAGTGTTATTGTAGTAACCCCGCACTTCATCAATGGTTAGTCCAAGCTCATCACAGATTGATTTCCCGATTTGATAACACCGCCTGATCCCAATTGCCCTGCCTTCCCTGGCGAACCATGCCGCAAAGCTGTTTCGCATACCCTGTTTGTGTGTAAGGCCGTTTAGAAGAAGCTCTACAGCTTCATATCGGTTATGGTCAGCTCTTTGGGTCGATCTTGCTATTGTGATCTTATCCCGAATACGTTGTGATAAGGATTCCTCAAGTTGCTTCCTCAAGGGGTGGTTTTTTTCCAAAGGCCGGATAGTCCACTCTACGCCCTGATAGAGGTCACCTCGGAATATAATTTTTTTTGCCATTTTAGCGCTCTCCTTATTGTCTGGAGTGTTTAGGATTTGTACCGATATTTTAAATCATTTAACAGAAAAGTCAACCTATAGCGCATAGGCGTGTTTGATTGGTTTTAACGTCTGTTGTGGAGATGAAATATTAATGGCTCGGTATATGGGACGATTTTCGAACTTTGGAGTGCGAGGTTAGAGTTAGAAGATGTTAAGATTCTTAGACTCTAAATGTGGAGAGAGTTAAGAAATGCATTAAGAATTAATGCTCTGTAATTGTTGCTATTACAGAGCAATGGTTACTATCAGACTATCGGTAGAGTTCCACCACTTTGTAGACGAAAATGGTAAGAACACCATCTCTGCTGAATTCATCACCGTGTTCTTGTCTTGCATACTCAGTTGCTTCTTCTATGGTGGTGAATCCACACTTCTGTACTAGAGGTAAGTCCATATTTTCTGGTTTTGCTGCAACAAGTATTAGGACTTCCGCTTTACCTACTTCTTCCTTTCTTCCATCCAAAAGGGGAACAATACCGATACGGTTTGTTCGCAACCCACCCTTTAATGAGTAGCCAAGTTCGCCAACTGGAGGAATACTTTCACCCTTATTATCATAGACCCTAACAGCAAAGTTAACTTCTATAGGGTAATCTCCTCCTTCCCCCAAGTGGGCATATGGAGCAATTACAGTTGAGGACATTTTAGATACACTCCTTTACTATGGGAATTTTCATTAAGTGAATATTAACATGAAACCAATAGTGGGGATATTAGAACTTGTTTTATATTGTAATAGTTGGAAAAGTAATTTGGCTCCCCCGCGAGGATAATTCGCTTCGCTCATATGAAGACGAACCAGCTCGCAACGCTTTGACTAGCAAAGATGCTCGCTGATCCAACCACTACGGAGAAACAAAGAAGTGCTCATAAGTACCTGCGGCACTTCCGCGCACTTTTATGGCTCCTCATTAAGGACTATATCCGAAGTATAACCTCAATAATTACTGTAAAAACGATATAGGGAGTAGCTAGCTTTAGATTTTCATCTTCAGCTTTACTACTCCCTATGTGAGAGGATTGTTACAGGTTGGTAGGCAGAGATTGTTTTGACCACGCCTGCTGTTCAAAAAAATCCTGACCTAAGCATAGCTGCTCTTTTTTACCATTGACGAAATATCCCCCATAATTGGATTCTGTGTCGTCAAGGTAGAATCTGAGCTCAGCATTCTCAACCCACCATTGAAAACCATAGTTCCGGTCCTGTGTTCCGTGCATGGAAAGACGTATCACAGTTCCCCCCTCGTATCGGAAAGTGAGCACGGTTTGTGCTTCTTTTTCTGTTTCCTTTCGGTTGCTTTCTTTTACCGAAAGTTCCCAGGGGAAAAAGTTCGTATACGTTCCTTCCCTCTGCTTCGCCCAGACATCGCTAGCCACCATCATTGCTAAACGGTTCGCTATACTTCGAGCTAGTCTGAGTTCGTATACATGGATTTGATTCGACTGGCTTTTCATTTTAGACCTCCTCATGGTCTGCTTGTGTTTTAAGTTCTCCCAGGTCAGTATCCTGTTCAAACTTGTGAATTTGTGCTTTTGGTTGATTTGACCACGGTTGCACTTGTACCGCCTCTAAACGAGGTAATAGGGCTATGAAGCACTATTATCTTGTTTCGAGTGGGAAATTAATTTATAAGTTAATTATAGCTTAAAAGCGTTATAAAGTCAACCTATAGTAGTAGACTTGGCTCGGTAGATAGGACGATTTTCGAACTTTGGTGTGTGAGGTAGAGATGGAGAGTGTGGAAGTACTGATGAGTGTGTAAACCACAGTACTTCTCACTGTTTATTTTAAAAAACAAAACCGCCTCAGAGATGTGCGTGTGCACTTCCTTACGGCGGTTCAACGCATTTTATGTAGTGTTAGTACGACCCTTTAACTTACGGAAGCCAGCTAAGCCACCACCGACCCCGCAGGTGATTTAGTAATGACCACTCCGTTTTTAGGTGCCTCCTAGTCTCACCACGGTAACCGATTTCACAGGTATAAAAGCGTATACCCGCAATTTGGTGCATAGCCAAAATCTTCACCGGTTTGCAGCATTTGGGATTTTGGCTAGTGTAGATCTCATCGACCATTAGCTTTGGCCCTGAGACCTCAAGTACTCGATAGATGTTAAGGCCATCTCCGAATACTGCACCCGGTTGGACAGCAAAAGGATGGTACTTAAGTTGGCTGTGAATGTAACCCAAGTTCATAGCTTCTTGTGCTTGTTGCCAGGGTTTATACAGGTCTAAAATCACAACCTCATGTGAGTTAGGGAACATAGGGTCTCCCCATTTAAGCTTCACTTTCATATTATCCTCCAGATCAAGAGAATGGTAGTTTAATGATAATTTGTGTTGATATTATAATATAAAGAAAGAAAAAAACAACCTATAGATATGGCTCGGTAGGTGGGATGATTTTCGAACGTTAAATCTTGATGTAGAAGTTAGGGACGTAGCAATTTTAATAGTTGTGTAACCCACTATACTACTCACTATATCCTTATAGACACAAAACGCCACCCCGTATCATCTGGTATCAACTAAATAATAGGGTGGCGTGATTCTTTTCGCTTTCCAGCAGGCAAGTTGTCAGCCTGGTTTATCCCTCTTCTCCGAACTTGGCGTTGTAGTATTCCGCCCGAGTCCAGCCCCAGGGTCCCTCTTCTTCCTCTTCTGGGGTATCATCCTCCGGCTCGGAATTTTCCTCGTCTTCTTCCTCGTAGGACTCCGCCTCTAGCTGCATTCTGGCACTTTGGGCTTCCACAAATTCTCCCCAGCCGGTTTCTTCATCGTCGTCTCGATAGGGGAGCTCGTAATCCTCTTCCTCTGCCCAGGCTTCCAATTCCATGAGCAGTTCAACTGGTGAGACAAGCCAGGCACCGTCACGATATACCCATGAAAGATGATCAGGCAGGCAATCGCCGACAACCTGCTTTAGATCGATCCATGCAGAGTGGGAATCAGGGTTCTTGCGGTTCCGGGCTTTCTCCAGAAGCCGTTCTACCTGCAAAGCTTCCTCATCTGTTTGGAGCACTACCCAAGCCGGTTTAGTTTGGCTCATGTAAGTGTCCTTGAGCACGCCGGCGGCTAGAGATCCTGCCTCAATCATGTCAATTACAGCCTGAAGGGATTCTTGACGTAACATTTATTCCTCCTTTATTTGTGAGGGTTAGAAAATCGGATTGAATAATTGAGATTTCTACTGGAGGGTATTATACTTCAAAGAAAAGAGGTAGTCAACCTATAGTAGTAGACTTGGCTCGCTAGGTGGGACGATTTTCGAACTCTGGGGTGTGATTTAGAAGTTGAGGAGATAGACGTACTAATTAGTTGATAACCCTAAAAATAGTAAGATCAAATATATTATTTAAAATTTCACTCTAACCTTTTCAGCAAACTCCTTTGTACTCACATATGCAACACAATCAAAGTTAGGGGTAGTTAGCTGAATTGTATCCCAACCAGGTCGATCATAGATTTCAGCGCCTTTTACTGTACCACTCAATACCTTATTTTTTAATTCAATGTATTCACCCGAATCCAAAACAAAGTCTACATCTCCTAAGTACCTTCCATAAGGAGTTGAATCTAGTTTGCGAATATATAAATGCGTGTACGTTGTTTCTGGGATATCTATTTCTGCGGGAATAATTATAGGATTGTATAGATGGTAATACTTTTGATTTGGATTGGTTGAAGGTTCTGTTATTTCATCTCTAACTTTTGTAAAGATCTTGTATTCTTCTACCGACTGGGAGAATACACCTATATTACCCGAAACTTTTAAGTATCTACCCAAAGTAATTTTACAGAGTTTTTGACATACAAAATTTATGTGTTTAATTCTGTTAAGAAGTTCTTGGTGACAATTCATTTTGATGCTATTAGGCTAATTTCTACTCTTGCACCAAGGGGAAGTTCTTTTACGCACACTGCTTCTCTAGCCGGATACGGTTCTTGAAAATAACTTCCGTAGATTTCACTAACGGTTGAGTAGTGAGACATATCCGTAAGGTAGATTGTAGCCTTAACAACATTTTTAAACTCTATACCCTCTTTTCCCAATACTCTATGAAGGTTTTTCATTACCTGATGTGTTTGCTCCTCAATTGTTCCCTCTAACAACCTACCTTCTGGGGTTAGATGAACTTGTCCAGATAAAAATATTAAACCGTTACTTGTTATTGATGGGGAAAATGGTATTTTGTTTGTCATAGCCTTATTTTAACAGATGTGCTCAAGTTCTTGAATTGTACAGAGTAATATAGGTAGCGTACACGCTGGGTATATTACTATAATATAGGGTTATTTATTTTAGTAACGGAATATAAACTTTCATGGCTCCCCCGCGAGGATTCGAACCTCGAACCTTGAAGTTAACAGCTTCCTGCTCTGCCATTGAGCTACAGGGGATCGCCGGCCGCATGTATATCGGTATTTATACAGCGTAAAACTAGTGAGATGGTAACATTTAAAGTGAGTATGTTCAATTATTTTTAAACTGTAGGAACATCAGCTGGCGTATTGCTGACGGTGTTCTTACCAAGTCCTGCTATAACTATGATGCCAAATATTGTGTTTATCAAAAAGAACCAGAATGGTATTGGCAAAGGAACCCGGACAAGGTTGAATATTACGTCCATGAGTAACGGCAGTGTCATTGTATGAATAGCCAGTTGAAGGTACTTTTTGTAATCATAATCAAAGTTTTTTATTCTGCCAATTCCCATCAGTATTAATGCAACGAACAGCAGGTATACCAGCCTTAGGCCTAGGTAGTAAAATACGACTCCGACGAACAGCAGGGAAGCTAAAAGATAAGGTATATACACCGCGATTTCCTGGATCTTATCAAGGGCTTGGTTAATTTCGGTTTTAGTGAGTTGCCCGTCAGGCATATCTTTTAACGGGTAGACTTCGATCTTATTTTCCCCTTTGGCTAGAATGTTCGCTTCGTTCACCAATATCAGCGTTTTGTAGTTTTCCAGATCATCCAGTGTTCCTTGCGAGTCAAAAACGACCAGGTTCTCAAACTGAACGGTGTCGGGTTGGTCGCTTACTTCCGGAATATCAGGAAAAGGGATCATATAGGGTTCAGGCTGGTTGACGCTAAGTTTCCCGTCTGCGGATGTTATCACCAGTTCGTCTGGGTAGAACGTTCGCCCTTGTTCAATAAAGTTTGAGATTGTATCTCTTAGAGTAGGAATCATGGGTACCACAGTTCCGACTGTAACAAGCAAAGCTGCAAGCGCAGATATGGTGAAAAAGTATTTCATTGAAAAGTTCAACGTTGCTCTAACAACGTCCTGATAGTATTTTACCGATGTAAGACTTCTATAGAAAACATAGAAGAATGCCTTTATCTTATAAACGATACTATTTATAGTGTTCATATATATAGTGTATCAAAAATCCAAATATATTTTAACTTGTGCCGTTGTGTGACAAAATATATAATTCTCTTGTATATGTCGCTCAAGAAAGGTCTAATTTTCTTTTTAATCTTCTTTTCTTTTAACCTATCGCTTCTGATCGGAAGTGTGTTCAATGTTGCTTTTGCCGAAGAACCTACTGTAGTTGATATCCCTGAAGGATATGAGAAAGGCAGAGTATGTCCCCCTGCACCTGAAGGCGATATTTCAATCTGTGGAACAGTTAGGAATATTCAGAAGCAAAAGGACGACGACATCTATTTTACCGGCGAACCGATAGAAGGTGTGTTCATAGTATCTTACCTTGGAAAAGAGTATAGCGATATCAAGAAACCATCCACTTTTGTATGGACTAATAAGGATGGGGAATATTGGATCAACATCCACAAGTATAGCGGGGATGAAGGCACTAATTACCTTGCATTCTTCTGTAAGAGAGGGTCTAACATCACTTTAGAAGATTTATATGTGGTTGATACGGGAACTGTTGACCAGCCTTTTTTTGATGTTGGTTTGACTTGTAAAGGTTCGGCTCCCGATCTTGACCTTGAACCTTTCGACTCAATAGGTTTTATAGACCGAAACGGATTTTTGACCTGCGGGGAAGAACGGCTGACTTACGAAGCTGAGACCGATGACCATACAGCCACCGCGACAATTAATGTGGCTAAAGCAAATATTGACGGTACGTACGAGGGTAACGTTTTTGATCCGTTAAACCTGCAAGCTGACGATGTTCCGGCGGACCAGGCGCAGTTATCACGGGAAAGCTTGGAGGGTAGGCATGAAGCTGAGTATCTCAAGGATATAAACCATACTTCACTTATCAATTGGTTCACTACAGGTTTTACTCCTGCTTATGTTCCGAAGTATGGACTTGAGACGGCGAGACCCCTGCCCGCCTGCAGTTATGTTGAAAGCTCTAATACTACGGTGACAGACGGTGTGGTTAACTCTTATATTGCCGGGGGGAGTGCCATTGGTTTGGCGCCTCCTAACGTTTGGGAGACGTTGTTAGCAAATATTGATCCGGGCTTGCTCAATGAGACAGAAGTCTGTAGAGAGGATTCAGGCAACATCAAAAAATTAAAGGATATGGAGATAGGTGACCCGGACTATCCTTATCAGCTGCTTTTTGAACTTATTGGGGATAAGGATTTTAATACTGACCTGCCAAAATCGGATATGAAATATAAGGCGATAAACGATTCCGGTTATAACGCGGTGGAAACTGATCCTGAGGAGGATTGCAGAGATAGGTTGTGGAGCGATTACCGGGCGCAGAGACCGTTCAAATCATGTTCGGAAACACGCCACCCTGCCGTATCGGAAGCGTTAAGGTTTTTAGGTGAGTTCGATGATTATGCTCCTCAAGACCTCTTAAAGTCACCATTTGAGATTATAGATGATTCTAATCCAGGACTTGATCTTCCGGGAGGTATTTACAGGGTTGGATTACCTCAGATGCACTGTAGCTGCTCAACGATAGAAGGCGGAGAATGTGACTTCCCCACCCCATTACAGGGATTGAGCCACGATAACCAGGTTATCTCGGGTTATGAGATAAATGCCGAAACCGCAGCCGCAGCTGCTGATGATTTTTATCAACAACAACTGCTATTTGCCTGGGCAAATATATTTAAGAACCTTATAGCAACGTTTGAGGTGTGGGCGGGAAATCTCTTGGATGCTATCTACGGTGGAAATGAGTGTGTAAGTCAGTATGATTACGATATCGTAGCAGAATGCGATGCAGGGGAACCGATCTGTGAAGCGACTACAGAATGTAGGGATGAGATTACAGGGGCTAAATGCTACGATGAACTAAATGAGTATTGTAATTGTTACGATGTTTATAAGAAATACCGTTTTGAGTATCAGGGAGGGGCTTGTGACGGCGATGTAACGTACGACCTGATAGTTGATTCGGAAGTCAAAAATGAGCCGGGCGACAAACTTAAGAGCAGTTCAGAATATCAATACAGAGCGTTTGCTTCACCGTTCGCTACAGTCGGTTCTGTTGGCAGCGAGTATTATTCCGATCAGAAAGTTACGGATGGCACGACCAATGAAAAAGGCGAGGCTGCAAAGTTCAGAAATAAGCAAGGTACAAACTCAACCGTTACTTATACCGATCTTAATAGGTTCATACTGACAGTAAATACTGCTGATTCAGCAGACCTGATAAATCCCAAAGAGTACACCCACGATGTAATTACTTTAGAAGCCGGAGAGTGCGACGGAAATTACTTTAAACAAGTAGAGGGTGTTCCGGAACAGGTTACGTTTGACGGAGGACTTTTCTATTTCAATAGCACGTATCTGCCGATATTGTCCGCAAATCCTTTGGATCTGCCGGCATATGGATATGCACAGGCACGCACGGGTGTTCCGTGTGAGATACTTGCAGGGATACATCATATTGAAGGTACGAGCAAACAATCTGCATCGCTTCAGGATGGTCACCCGATCGGGGAAGATCAGCTGCCTGCTGATGCAGTGGTTGCCGCTAATATACTGAAAAGTAAAGGTTACTTCTTTGGAAAAATGGATATTAAATCGTGGAACTTTCAGGACTTTACATGGGCTTTAGATTACTACAATGGCCCGGGTAATGAGAACTGCTTAGGCTCTCCATATGCCGGCATACCGGGAAATTGCCCTGCTAAATTTGTCGGGGAGGATCATTTATATCCAATGGCAATGCTTGATGCAAAACACGGGCAGATGTATGTGAGGTATTGCGCCGATCATACACTTTGTGCGGTTCCATTTCTGTTCCAAAAGACCGGGGTTTGGGCTACCTCGATCCAACTAAATGATAAAATTAAAAGTGGATTATGATAGAACTATTGAATAAGGTCAAAAATATAATAAGCAACTTAAACAGCAGACAACTGGGTATTCTTGGAGGGATGGGATTTTTGGTGTTGTTACTTATTATTTCTTTAATAAGATCGGAGCCGGTTGAGGAGGAAAAGCAGACCTCACCATTTACAAAAGAGCGCGATGGTTCCACCAGCAAACCTACCCCTGCCGGCACTCAGATAGAGGACCGGGGATTAAATGAGGATGCACCGATTTCACCGTTTGGAGGAATGGCTACGTCTGAAGATGTTTTTATTCCTTCAAAAAAACCATCAAAAGATACCGCTATTAAGACACGTGTCGTTTTAGCCTCTAAACTACCTATAATTTTGAGAGATTTTAAAACGTCTGTCGGCATTGTTACAACAACAGCTATATTTACCTTTGACCATGATGAAGCGAATGTGGTGCATGTAGAAACAGTAGGATTGGACTTCCGTAATTTGGACAACAACCCCGCTACTAATCCAAATGTCACAGCATTCAGGGAGACTTTTCTTGCTTCACTGGAAAAGATTCGGGAAGCCGGTGTTGACCCCGGTAATTTGCACTATATTTTTGGCACCCGGGATTTTCAGCACATTACGGCTCAGCGTTGGGTAACTCAGATGAACCTTCTCTAACCTCAAAATTCTCATTTTCGGTGGAGATTTCCAGTATTTCAAACAGTTGACAACACGGAACATATTGAATATTATCTATGCGTGCCTAAAAAGATATCTACAATTAAATGTGCCGATTGTTTCAAGTCCTTGGGAATTCCCGCAAGGATAGAAATGTACCATTACCTGCGTGATAACGGTGAAGCTACTGTTACACGTCTGGTTGAGTTGGTAGGTCTTACCCAGCCTACTGTTTCCTACCACTTAAAAGAGATGAAAGAACTTGGTCTTGTGAACAACCGCAAATCCGGAAAGGAAGTCTATTATTCTATAAATGAACTTTGTCCCATACATCAGCGTGATTGTGTGCTCAATATTGTCAGATTTCCCGGCGAGGAGTTATAACATGCTTAGTGTAAAGGGGTTAAAAGCCGGGACAGTAGATAAGGTTATTTTAAACGGTGTGGATCTGGAGATCGGTGACGGGCAGGTGCATGTTCTGATGGGCCCGAATGGTTCGGGAAAGAGTACGCTGGCGCAGGTTTTGATGGGACATCCCTCTTATGAAGTAAAAGAAGGAAATGTAGTCTTTAATGATGAGAACTTATTGGAAAATGATACGACCGAACGCGCACTGCAAGGATTATTCCTGTCTTTCCAATACCCAAGCGAAGTCGAAGGCGTAACCATATCAAGCTATTTACGGCTTATTTACAATAAATCTCATAACGAGAACGTATCCCCCGCCGCTTTCCGGAAAATATTAAGAGAAAAAATGGACCTTTTGGGCATGAAGGAAGATATGATGAATAGGTATTTGAACGATGGTTTCTCGGGTGGCGAAAAAAAAAGGATGGAAATGCTTCAGATGTTGGTACTCGAACCTAAGCTGGCTATTCTTGACGAAGTTGACAGTGGTTTGGATATAGATGCACTACGGGTCGTAGCAAAAGCAGTGAATTCCCTTAAAGAGAAAACCGGTTTATCGGTGTTCCTTATCACTCATTACACTAGAATTCTTAAGCATATAGACCCGGATTATGTTCATGTGATGCAGGATGGGGTGGTTACAAAGTCGGGTTCAAGAGAACTTGCCCACGAACTGGAAGAGAAAGGGTATGCTCCGTTCGGAGACTAGCCTTGGATATCCGGGTGCGGATCATTTAGCTAACTACTATGTATAAATATGGATTCCATGTAAAAGACACATCAGTTTTCAAAGCCCAAAAAGGCTTGAACGAAGGAATTGTTTCCCAGATTTCCAGGATGAAGAACGAACCTGAGTGGATGCATGAATTCCGTCATAAAGCATATAGAATATTTAAAGAAAAACCCACCCCAACCTGGGGCGGAGATCTAAGCAAAATAAACTACGACGAGATCTATTACTACATCAAACCCACGGAAAAAGAAGAAAAGAGCTGGGATGATGTTCCGGCGGAGATAAAGGATACTTTTGATAGATTGGGTATTCCGCAGGCAGAGCGCGAACATCTGGCCGGTGTAAAAGCGCAGTTCGACTCGGAAGTTGCCTATTCTTCATTAATGGAGGAGTTAGAAGAGCAAGGAATAATATTCTTATCCACCGACGAAGCACTAAAAAAATACCCACATTTTTTTGAAGAATATTTTGGGAAAGTCATTCCTCCCAACGACAATAAATTTGCTGCGTTAAATAGCGCGGTGTGGTCGGGAGGGTCTTTTGTTTATATACCAAAGGGAGTTCACGTAAAAAGGCCATTGCAGGCTTATTTTAGGATCAACGCCATGAACATGGGTCAGTTCGAGCGGACGCTTATTATCGCTGATGAGGGTAGTTTTGCTCACTACGTGGAGGGTTGCACAGCTCCTGTGTACGCTTCCGACTCTTTGCATGCAGCAGTTGTAGAGGTAATCGTAAAACCCGGAGCCCGTTTCAGGTATACCACGATCCAGAACTGGTCAAATGATGTTTATAATCTGGTGACAAAAAGGGCACGTGTGGAAAAGAACGGGATTATGGAATGGATCGACGGGAATTTAGGGTCCCGCCTGACGATGAAGTATCCATCATGTTATCTGGTTGGAGAACGCGCGCACGGAGAAGTATTATCTATTGCTTATGCAGGTGAAGGTCAGCACCAGGATGCAGGAGCAAAAATGCTTCATCTGGCACCGGATACCTCGTCTACGATTATTTCTAAATCAGTTAGCACGCAAGGCGGTCGTACCAGCTACAGAGGACTTGTTCATATCAGTCCTCTAGCTAAGAACTCTAAGTGCCGCGTGGAATGTGACGCTTTGATACTGGACGAAGACTCTGCCTCCGACACTTTTCCGAGGATGGAGATCAAGGATGGTTCCGCTAACGTGGAGCATGAGGCTACGGTAAGCAGGATCGGAGAAGAAAAGTTATTTTACTTAATGAGCCATGGCTTAACTCAGAGCGAGGCTATGAGTCTAATTGTGTCGGGATTCATCGAACCGATAGTTAAAGAATTACCTCTTGAGTACGCAGTCGAACTTAACCGTCTGATTGAAATGGAAATGGAAGGGTCGGTGGGCTAATGAAAACGGAATTACTGAAGGTAAAAGAAGACACCGTAATTACCGTAACGGCAGACACCCGTTTTGTACTTGATTTCGAAGAGTTTACTTCTGAAAAAAGGTACAGTGTTGATCTCCGGTTCGAAAAAGAAGGCGTTGAGGCAGAACTTATTGCTTTATACACGCTTGGAAACGGCGAGAAACTTGATCTTACGACCGTATCTTCTCATATGGTACCTCATACTTCATGCGTTGCGCGTGTAAAAGGTGTTTTGTCCGAAGGTTCAGAATCCATTTATGTGGGAAAGATCATTATCGATAAGAACGCTCAACAAACGAGCTCATTTTTGGAGGATAACGTTCTTGTTACAGGAGAGAATGTGGTAAACAAATCTTCTCCGAACCTGCAAATCGATGCTAACGATGTAAAGGCATCGCACGGCGCAACTACCGGGAGGATCAGTGAGAATGAGATTTTTTATCTAATGAGCCGTGGTTTGTCCCACACGGAAGCGCAAGATATTATAATCCGCGGGTTTTTTGAGGAAATTATAAGTAAAATAGAAAATGAGGAGGTTAAAAAGAAAATATATGAACGACTTTCCTATTCTAAATAGAAAAATAAACGGAAAAGATTTGATCTATCTTGACAGCGCTGCTACCTCTCAAAAGCCTGTGCAGGTAATAGACGCTGTTACCGATTACTACAAGAACCACAACGCTAACGTTCACCGCGGCGTACACACATTAGGTGACGAGTCCACGGAGTTATACGAAGCGGCAAGAAAAAGGGTTGCGTCCTTTATCGGAGCGGTGACGCCTTCCGAGATTGTTTTTACCAATAATGCTACCGATTCTCTTAACCTGGTGGCTCAGGGATGGGGTTTAATTAACCTTAAGAAGGGAGATGTTGTCTTGACCACCGTTGCAGAACATAACAGCAACGTTCTTCCCTGGGAGTATATCTGTGAACGGACCGGCTCCGGAGTTGAATATATGGAACTTACAGATGAAGGTTTGCTTGACATGGATGTTTTCAAAAGCAAACTTACGGACAAAGTAAAGGTAGTAGTTCTGTCGCACGCGTCAAATGTTCTGGGAACGATACTTCCCGTTAAGCAGATCAGCGAACTTGCTAAGGAAAAAGGTGCGCTTGTTGTGATTGATGGATCACAGGCAGTTCCTCATATTCAGGTAAATGTACAGAGCTTGGGATGTGACTTTTACGCTTTTTCGGGACATAAGATGCTGGGGCCGATGGGTATAGGTGTTTTATGGGGCAGACGGGAGTTGCTAAGCAATATGATTCCTATAAGGTTTGGAGGTGGTATGGTTCTGGATGTAGATAAAAAGACTTACGAGCTTGCCGAAGTTCCCGAATGTTTTGAAGGAGGTACACCGGATGTTGCTGGTGCGGTTGGGTTGGCTGCAGCGATAGATTATTTGGATGACTATGGTATGGAAAATGTCCGTAAACACGAGATAGAACTTACATCTTACGCAATAGAGAAGCTAAGAACCGTTAAAGGTTTGTGGATATTAGGCCCTCATAACCCGGACGTACGTACGGGTTTGATATCGTTCGTTATTGATGGTATACATTCTCATGATGTCGCGTCGATTCTTGACTCGGAAGGAATTGCAGTAAGATCAGGAATGCACTGTGCAATGAACTTGCATAAGAATATGCAAATTTCCTCGTCGACAAGAGCCAGCTTTTACATATACAACACACTGGAGGATATAGACAAATTGCTGGCGGGAATAGAAAAAGCGGTGGGTCTGTTAAAATAATTATTTGATACAAAAATATGGATGATAATTTATACAGAGAAGAACTAATGGAAGTTTATAAGAGTACAAAGAACAGGGGAACTCTAGTCAGTCCCTCAGTTGAGGTGTTGGAGAAGAATCCGTTGTGTGGGGATCAGATAAAACTGCAGTTTGAGATAAGCGAAGACGGGATAATAACAGATGCCAAGTTTGACGGTTCAGCATGTGCCGTGAGTGTTATTTCCTCAGCGTATCTCATGGATAATCTAGTTGGAAAAAGTATCGAACATGCAAAAAAACTAACAAAAGAAGATCTTATGGGTCTGATCGGTATAAATTTGACCACAAGCAGGGTCAAGTGTGCTACCCTGGCTTTGGAGGGGTTGAAAAATGCCATTGGAAAATATGAAAATGGAAAATCAAATACAGAAAACAAAAACAAAAACCGATAACGCAAAAATATCCGGTTCAAAGATTACAAAAGACATGAACCTTGCGGATATCGTCTTTAAATATCCCGAGGCGGCGGAAGTATTGCTGGATTATGGTTTGCATTGTGTGGGCTGCATAGCAAGTTCGTTTGATACAATCGAAATGGGGGCAAAAGCACACGGCATGAGTGATGAAGAGATTGATGAAATGACCGTACGAATAAACGAAGTTATAGAACATAAGGAGTAGATAATGCCCGATACGCCAAAGAAAAAAATACATAAGATAGTGGTGGTAAGGAGTTTATGCATTGGTGCAGGTACTTGCGTGGTTGTATCGCCTGACGGATTTGATCTTGACGAGAAGGATATAGCTGTTGTAAAACCGGGAGCGGAGAAACTGGATGATGACCAACTTATTATGGCCGCACAGTCATGCCCTACGGCAGCGATATTTCTATACGACGAAGACGGAAATCAGATTTTCCCGCGCGTCTGATACAATATTTCTATGGATTATCAAATAACATCAGACAACATAACAGTTTCAGATAGTATGAAAGAACTTGCACAAAGCAAGTTCTCAAAATTAGACGGGCGTTTAAAAGAAATACCTGATGGATCAAAATCTATCAGGATTGTAATGAACAGTGCCCCGGATGAAACATTTGAGATAAAGGCTGAGGCTATAATAAACGGGAAGCAGTATTTTGCTCATGAAACCGACTTCTCGATGGAATCGGCGATGGTTTTGGTTGTGGAAGAGTTACATAAACAGCTTGAAAAAGCAGAAAAAATGTACGAACAGAAATGGGAAGAAAATAGAGAAGCGAAAAGATTTCCTGTAGAGTAATACCATTTTACACACCGTTTATAGTATAATGCTTGCATTTACGGGTGCTTAGCTCAGTTGGTAGAGCGGTCGTCTTATACACGACTGGTCCCTGGTTCGAGTCCAGGAGCACCCACCACACCATTTACTTTTTTTGTTACTGCATACCACGTTCCTGCAATTGTAAATCCTCCTATCAATAGCACGAGGCTTGCAAACCCTTCAGCTTCAAATACAGCTGATAACGGCAAAGTCAATAATATTATTCCGAGAAACTTTAACTTGTTTGTAGATAAAAACTTATATTGCGCACCATATATCGTGGTGGAAAATAGTACAGCAAGTGGGATAGAAAGGCTGATCAGATCGGTTACAATAGTATGGAAATTTAAAGAATGCGTCCAAAGTAAAACTGCTGAATACGTCAGTGAAATATTCTTGTTTTTAGATTTCCTGAGAAGATATAAAGAAAAAATGTATAAGATTATCGTAACAAGCAGTATCGTTCCGTGCGGTAAGTTTATAATTTGGTTTTGGATAAGGAATTCTCTAAGACCCAAAAGGTTGTAATTACCCGATAACCTCGTTCCCATCAGACTGTTCTCGCTGTTGATCAGGAATGTTAAATAGTTCTTTATAAAATCTTGCCCGTAAAGTAGACTGCTTAACGCTGCTAGAGTTCCCAGCACGATTAAGAATCCAGTCAAAAGTTTTCTTAAATTTTCAGTGTTACTTGCAAGCAGAGCCAGATAAGGTAATACGATTAAATACTGGGGTTTGACGAATAACAAACCTGCAAGAATGCCAACCACAAGCCAATTAGGTTTTTTAATGTACTTCAGAATCAAAATAAAGATTATCGCGATAACAGGCGCAATTTGACCCAAATATAATTGTATAGGTAATGGTAAGAACGCCAATAAAATAAACAAAACATATTTTGGTGGTTTTACTTCACGATAAATTAATAGAACTAGTGTAAGAATAAGAATGAGCTGAACAAAGATATTAACCCGATAGGCAGTAAGAGGTTCCATGAAAGTGTATGGTAGATAAATATAAGCTAATATAGGAGGATTTCTAAACGAAAGTATACTGTTTTGATCTAGTCCGGTCAGTTTTTCCTGGTACTCTTTTTGTATATTCGTATCGTAAAGTTGTTCTATCTTATGGTCTTTTAATATATTTGCTGCAGTAAGGTACGCAGTGAAGTCACTGTCGGAAGGAATGTTTTTTGCGGCATCGGTTTTAAAGTACGGGGATATGAATTCAAGCGATACTTTTAGGAATAGCAATAGGGATAGAATAACCAGTAGAATGGTCGCAGATTTTTTAAGTATTACTTTAGGGCCTGGGGTATAAAAGTGTTTATTTAACACACTTAACAAAATGCTCAGATTATCTCTATAGTGCACAAATGTATTTTAACAGAGACAGTTTATAGAATGCCTAATTCAGTCTTTTCCTCATCAACCTCTTTGTCTATGTACTGCAGATATCTCTCGGTCGTAGAAATTCTCTTATGACCGGCTATTTTCGATACCTGCAACATACTGGTTCCCTGAGCCAGGTGATGAGCAACGAACGTGTGTCTAAGGTCGTTTACTTTGGCATTTTCGACACCGGCCGCTTTATAAAATCTTTCTATAGTAGAACGAATGTTCCTGACCAGTAAAGCTTTACCTGTTTTTGTGATGAAAAGATGTTCCGCCCTTTCGATCTCAGGTCTTTCCTTTTCGATATACTTTTTTACGGATTCCATTGCAGCCTTGTTCAAAGGAATTGTTCTTGACTCTTTAGCGTTCTTTTTAGGAATGAATAGACTTCCCGGTTCTTTTGTCATATCCAGATGTTCAAGTTTGATGTCCGCAAGTTCGGATATGGTTATACCTGTCTGAAGCAGAAGTTCGATGATTGCAGAAGTTCTGATATCTTCTTTAGCAGCGTCTCTTAAAGCCCTGTATTCCATTTTGGATAGAATTCTCGGAGCTTTTACTTCAACTTTAGGATGTTTCAGCTGATCAGCGACGTTGTCTGTAAGATCGCCTTTAGTCTGTAAGAATTTAAAGAAAGTTTTCGTAGAGTTAGTCTTTCTGGAAATTGACTTAGCTGTGTAGTTCTCTTTTAGGAGTTTACCCATATAGTCTTCCAGTAATACCAATTTGATATCCTTAACTTCGTTCACACCTCTTTTAGAGAGGTAATCGACAAGCTGCTCTATGTCTTTGCCATAGGCAACCAAAGTAGATGGAGAACGGCCTTCGGTCTCCAAATGTTTTATAAAATTTTTGTGAGCTGTTTCTAATTTAGTCATAGTAGCGGGTATTATAGCATAAAACCTATAGGTTGCAACCCTCATATTACTATTTCCCGCCATTGTGATAAATAAGGCTAATATTTGCATATAAAAAGTATTTGCTATATCATCCAGTTAATGTCCTTTCCTGCTCAGGTTAAGTATATAGTTCTAACGCTTTTGTTCGTCGTAGCGACGGTGAACAGTACCCGTACAACAATGGATATTCTTAAAAGCAGCAAGAGATTGGAAAACTTAAAAGGTGAGGTAAATAGTTTGGAGGAGAAAAGAGCGTATCTAAACAGCACACTGGAATATAAAAGGACCGATGAATTCGTAGAAGAACGCGCGAGAAATGCGCTTAACCTTATTAAACCCGGCGAAAAAGTTTATGTTCATCCTAAAGTCCTGGGAAAGAGTATCGAGAGGCAGGATACTCAAACTCAGGAAAAAGAGAAGCCACCGGTACAACTCTGGTACGAACTCTTTTTTGAATAATATTTCACATAGATTTTGACAACATTTCAGTGCGATGTTAGTATGTTCCATGGCTGTATAGCCATAAAAATATCGCGGGGTGGAGGAATAGTACCTCGTCAGGCTCATAATCTGAAGGTCCCGGTGCAAATCCGGGCCCCGCAACCAAAACCACAGTACAAGCCTTTAAAAATTTCAAACTAATGTATATAATAGAATAATGACAATAAGTAATCCCGAAGTGCTAGATAATTTACCTGAAGCTACAAGCGACGAGGTAAGGGAAGTAAGTTTAGAGGAAGTGGAAAGGGCCTTGCGTGAAATGTACGACGGAGGTTTTTTTACACGTATGCGTTCGGCAGTGGAACATTCACCTTTTTTTGTTGGGTCTAAGAAGGATTCTCCTGTTGTTCAGCACTGGCAAAAAAACTATCAAAATCAATGTGAAGAATTATTCTATCCATACCTTAATCGTATGGAAAAAATACCCGAAAAACAATAGAACAAAATACGACAAACCCTACTTATTGGAAGAAGAACTTTGCAGCCAAATAGATACTGCCAAACCTAACAATCCGATATCTCTGACCACTATTTCATTAAATCCTGAAATTAGCAGAAGACTTATTATTATCTGAACCAACATTAATATTGACAATAATCCCG
>LCBS01000002.1:11143-54983 GCA_000997355.1 candidate division WWE3 bacterium GW2011_GWB1_41_6 | reverse complement strand
AACGGTATTGGTATGCCCGCGCCTAAGTCACCTTGGGGTTGGCAGACACGAGGCAAGAAGACCAGAAGCAGGAAGAATACCAGTAAGTTCGTTGTTAAGGCCAGAAGGCCCAGGAGAAAATAAAATATGACCAGGTCACTAAAAAAAGGAATATACATAGATGAAAAGCTTATGGAAAAAGTAATTAAGATGAAAGAGAGCAACCAGAACAAACCGATCAGGACCTGGGCAAGGCGTTCTACTATCGTTCCTGATATGGTTGGAATGACGTTAGAAGTACACAACGGCAAGCAGCATCTTCCGGTGTTTATCACCGAATCCATGGTGGGCCATAAATTAGGTGAATTCGCTCCGACAAGGAAATTTAGGGCGCATTCGTCCAAGAAGTAACAATATGAACAAAGCTGATGTTTATGCAAAATATAAGAGTGCCAGGATCTCATCTAAAAAGGTGGCACCGGTAATGGATATGATAAGAGGAAAAGCATTGAAGGAAGCCAAACTTGTCCTGAAAATGGATCCGACAAAGGCTTCGGATATGATACTTAAGACTTTGGAATCTGCTGAGGCTAATGCCAGGCACAATCTGAACCTTAAAACAGATGATCTGTATGTTTCCGAGATATATGTGAACGGAGGCTCTCCTTTGAAAAGAGGCCAGATCATTGCTAAGTCAAGATTCAACCCGATTCTAAAAAGAACAAGTCATATAGTAGTAGGTTTAAAGGAAAGGGAAGCCAAAGAGGGTAAATAGATATGGGACAGAAGATACACCCTACCGGGTTTAGGATCGGAATATCAAAAGACTGGACCTCCAAATGGTTCGCCGACAAGAAAGGCTATGCAGATCTTGCATTGGAGGATCTGAAGATCAGGAAGTTCCTTAAAGAAAAGTTTGATGCTGCCGGTTTGAAAAGTATTGATATTGAGCGCTCTGTAAATGAGGTTAACATTATTGTTAAGGTTTCCAAACCCGGACTTGTGATCGGACGCGGAGGTTCCGGGGTTGAGGAGGTAGAAAAACAGCTTAAAAAGCTGACCACCTCAAAGATAAAACTTACGGCTGAAGAAGTGAAGACACCGGAGATAGAAGCTCAGCTTGTCGCGGATTATATTGCACGTCAGTTAAAAAGAAGGATCCCGTATAGAAGAACTCTATTATCGGCAGCAAACGCGGCAATTGACAGAGGTGCAAAAGGAATAAAGATAAGGATCTCAGGATTGCTAAGCGGAGGAAATTCTATATCAAGATCGGAAGTTATTACCAGAGGTTCCGTTCCTTCCCAAACCCTACGAGCGGATATCGATTACGCGCAGGTTGACGCAAAACTGATATACGGTGTGGTTGGTGTAAAAGTATGGATCTATAAAGGAGAAAAATCCATAAAGTAAATAAAGTTAGAAGTTATGTATGTTATTACCTAAAAAAGTAAAGTACAGAAAACATCAAAGAGGAACTAACAGAGGTATTGCCGTGAGAGGTGCGGTCATTTCTTTTGGTGAGTATGCTTTAAAAGCTGAAGATAGAGGACTTTTGACATCCAGGCAGATCGAAGCTGCGCGAAAAGCGATTGCCCAGAACACTAAAAGAGGCGGGAAATTATGGATAAGAGTTTTCCCTGACAAAGCTATCGCAAAGAAACCTAATGAAACCAGGATGGGAAGCGGAAAGTCACCTACCGATCATTACGCAGCCGTTATTAAACCGGGCAAGATAATATTTGAAATATCAGGAGTGACCGAAGATATTGCACGAGGTGCGTTCAGAAGAGCATCAGATAAGCTGCCGATCAAAACAAGGTTTTTGGTCAGGAATTAATATATTTAAATTATATGGAATTAAAAGAAATTAGGAACAAAAGCATAGAAGAGTTAAACGAAACGGTGAAAGATCTGAAAAAACAGATCGAAGACTCTATGGAGGGGATAATACTCGGCAAAGATAAGAACTTACGTAAGGTAAGGGCTATAAGAAAAGATCTGGCTAGGGTTTTAACAGTGAAAAACGAGCAGGAAAAAGAAAATAGTATTGTTAAAAATGAGGAGGAAAGTGAGTAAAAAAATACTAAAAGGAAAAGTAGTTTCAGCAAAGATGCAAAAGACAGTGGTTGTTGCAGTAGAGTTGCCCAAGAAACACCCGATTTATGGGAAGATGGTTAAGAATACAAGAAGGTTCAAAGCCAGGATTGATAACCCAATAAAAGAAGGTGACGAAGTGGTTATTGAGGAATGCAGGCCGCTAAGTAAGGAAGTTACATGGATAGTAACGGAAAATTTATCTGAAGGAAAGAAATAAGGATTAATTATGATACCGGTTGGAACAGTATTAAGAGTTGCAGATAATTCCGGGGCTAAGGCTCTAAAAGTTGTGGGAATCCCGGGTAACTCGAAGCGTAGGTTCGCTTACGTAGGGGATGTTGTTACAGTAGTTGTAAAAGGTGCAACCTCAGTCGGGACTGTTAAGGATCATTCAATTGTTAAAGCTATGATAGTACGGACTAAAAAGGAACGAAGGCGAAAGGATGGAAGCTATATAAGATTTGATGACAACGCAGCTGTGGTAGTAAACAAAGATGTCACGATGGTAGGAACACGTGTGTTCGGGCCGATAGGCAGGGAAATAAGGGATAAAGGTTATTTAAAAGTCGCCTCGCTTGCCAAGGAGGTTTTATAACATGAAGATAAGAAAAAATGATCCGGTCATAGTAATTGCCGGAAAAGACAAAGGAAAAAAAGGTAAAGTGCTGGTAGTTGATACGGCAAAAAAGAAAGTACTGGTTGAGGGTGTGAATAGGGTAAAAAGGCATGTGAAGCCCGGTGCGGTTTCCAAGGAAGGCGGAATCATCACGGTTGAAAAGCCAATTGATATTTCCAATGTAATGTATTTTGATGACAAACTCGGAAAGGCCGTGAGAATCGGATATACATTAGTGGATGGAAAAAAGTACCGTATCAATAAGAGAACGGGGGATGTTTTAGAAACGAGCTAATTTATATATGAAAATGAAAGAAACGTATCAAAAGACAATAGCTCCAAAACTTATGAAAGAATTTAAACTTTCTAATATAATGGAAGTTCCCCGACTAAAGAAGATCTCGGTAAATTCTGGCATGGGTTCATACAGGGATAGCAGGGAAGCAGTGGATTCATTGATCAACGATCTTAGTCTGATTACGGGACAAAGACCGTTCCCGAGAAAGTCGAGGAAGTCAGAGGCGGGGTTTAAGATGCGCAAGAATGAAGTGGTGGGGTATGCAGTTACGCTTAGGGGTGATAGAATGTGGGCGTTTTTAGATAAGTTCCTGAACGTAGTGCTACCTCGTGTCAGAGACTTTAGAGGTTTGAATACAACATCTTTTGATGAAAACGGTAATTACTCGGTTGGCCTAAGAGAACATGTAATATTCCCAGAAGTTAATCCCAATACTGTTAAGGGTATAAGAGGGTTACAGGTGACCGTGGTCATGGAAGGGAATAATAAGGATCATAATCTCGCACTGCTTAGAGAACTTGGCTTTCCGTTTAAGAAAGATGAAAGGAAAAGCAGTTAATTAATAATTTGTTAAATATATGGCAAAAAAAGCGTTAATTGAAAAACATAAGAAACCGAATAAATTTACGGTAAGAACATACCACCGTTGCAGTATCTGCGGCAACCCAAGAGGATATATGCGCAGGTTCAAGATGTGCAGGAAATGTTTTAGAGAGATGTCCCATAAGGGAGAACTCCCCGGTGTAAGAAAGGCTAGCTGGTAAAAATGTCTGTAGATTTGTTGTCGAACATGTTAAGTTCCATTAAAAACGCCTCAATGGCCGGCCGACGTTCCATCGAAGTTCCTCATAGCAAGGAAAGCGAGGAAGTGGCTAAAAATTTGCAAAAATCCGGTTTTTTGGAAAACGTCAAAGTATTTAAAGAAAGTGGAACAGCCGGAAAGAAAATTCATCTTGACCTTTCTTATGAGAATGGTTTGCCAAGAGTTACCGATGTAAAAAGGATCTCCAAGCCGGGAAGAAGAGTTTATAAAAGTTACAAGGATATCGAAAGAGTTGCAGGGGGATATGGTACGCTAGTAGTCTCGACATCAAGAGGAATTATGGAAGGATCCGAAGCCAAGAAAAGAAAACTGGGAGGGGAGCTTATTTGTTCCGTAAAGTAAAAGTAATATGTCACGTATAGGAAAAAAACCCATCGAAATACCACAAGGCGTATCCGTTGAGATTAACGGAAGAAACGTTGTTGTTAAAGGTTCCAGAGGTGAGCTATCATATACGGTTAGGTCTGAAATCAAAGTATCCCAAACCGATGGAGTGTTAACAGTAGAGATCGCAAGGCAAACGGGCGACGCGGATGCATACTGGGGGCTTACTAGGGCTTTGATCGCAAATATGATACTGGGAGTTTCCGAAGGTTTTGAAAAGAAACTGGAGCTGGTTGGGGTTGGGTATAGGGCTAAACCCATGCCGAAAGGTGTTTCCTTAAGTGTAGGTTTTTCCCATCCCGTAGAATATGAAGCACCCGAAGGAATAACAATAGAAGTTCCTGACCAACAGAATATTACGATAAAGGGAAATGATAAACAGCTTGTCGGATTGACCGCAGCGAAAATAAGAAAAATTAGGAAACCTGAACCCTATAAAGGTAAAGGTATTAAATACATAGGCGAAATAGTAAGAAGGAAAGCCGGAAAGTCAGGAAAAGTTTAATATAAGAACATCGTATGTATAAAGTAATTTTAAGAAAAACTAATAGGGAAAGAAGGAAACTCAGGGTCAGAAAAAAAGTGTTCGGAACGGCTGGAAGACCGAGATTGTCGGTTTTCCGTTCTTTGAACTATACATACGCCCAACTGATTGATGATACTCAAGGCAAGACTTTAGTGGACATTTCTGGTGACGTAAAGAAGCTTCACGAAAAAGGAACAAAGACGGAAGCGGCTTTTGAGGTAGGAAAACTGTTGGCTCAAAAAGCAACGGAAAAGAAGATAAAGACAGCGGTTTTTGACAGAAGCGGATACAGGTACCATGGCAGGGTAAAAAGTTTGGCCGACGGGGCCCGTGAAGGAGGTTTAGAGTTTTAATATGGCAGAACGACAGGAAAGATATTCAGCTCCAAAAGAATATGAAGAAAAAGTGATACAGATCAAAAGGGTTTCCAAAAAGACGAGAGGAGGCAATAAGATCGGGTTCACGGCATTGGTAGTTTTAGGCAATAAGAACGGCAAAGTAGGGACGGGATTGGGTAAGGCAAGGGATGTTTCTTCGGCAGTGCAGAAAGCAGTTCAGAATGCTAAGAAGAACATGATCGATATCAAGCTCAAAGGGTCAACCATCGCTCATGAGGTTGAAGATAAGTTTGGTTCTTCAATAGTGTTCTTAAAACCGGCACCTGAAGGTTCAGGAATTATTGCAGGCGGGTCGGTCAGAAACGTTGTTGAACTTGCGGGTATAAAAGATATTTCCGCAAAGATTCTTGGTTCAAATAATAAACTTGGTAATGTAAAATGTACGATCAAGGCATTATCAAAGTTAAAAGGTTAATAATGGAATTACATAATATAAAAAAAATAAAAGGAAATAGGAAACCTAAAAAGATCGTCGGACGCGGTCGGGGTAGCGGCAAGGGCGCCCATACTGTAGGAAAAGGCCAGAAAGGCCAAAAATCCAGAGCCGGTAAGAACATCCCCGCCGGGTTCGAAGGCGGACAAGTTCCTTTGTTCAGAAAATTGCCAATTCTTAGCAGATTCAAGAGTCCTAAACGCTACAAAACAATAACAATAACATTGGATAGGTTGAACATTTTTGAAGATGGTTTAGAAATTACTCCACAAACTCTTATAGAAAAAGGTATGATTAAGAAGACCAAACGTACCAAAGTAAAAGTTGTCGGTACGGGAGAATTAAAGAAAATACTGAATCTGTCTGGGTTTGAGTTTTCCGAAAACGCCAGGAAACAAGCCGAAAAAGCAGGGGCAGTACTTTCTTGATAGAAGAAAATGACAAATATATTATTTAGATTTCCTGAACTTAGACGGAGAATTGTATTTTCGGTAATGATAATATTTATCTTCCGTCTGCTCGCTCACATACCGGTTCCCGGTGTTGATACCTCTGCGCTGAAATCGTACCTTGAAGGTAATAGCATTCTCGGACTATTCGATCTTTTTAGCGGAGGTGGTTTGCAAAACTTTTCCATCGTTACACTCGGTTTAAATCCTTATATTAACGCTTCGATCGTGCTCCAGTTATTCACAATGATGATCCCTTCTTTAGAAGAATTGTCTAAAGAAGGTGAATCCGGCCGAGAAAAAATCAACATGTATACCAGGTTCCTGACTGTTCCCTTCGCATTATTACAATCATACGGAATGTATTTTTTGTTGAACCGTCAGGAGGTTATCAATTCTTTGAACGTGGTACAGCTCATAATTCTCATATTAACTCTCACTGCCGGCAGTATGTTATTGATGTGGATAGGTGAACTTGTCACGGAATACGGGATCGGGAATGGTATCTCGATGCTTATCTTCGTCGGTATTATTAGCCGTTTGCCTATATCGATCGTTCAGTTCGTTTCGACGATCGAAACGCAAAGTTTTATAAACGTTCTGATATTTGCCGCCCTGACTTTGCTAATTATTGCAGGTGTGGTACTGGTTAACGAGGGTACAAGGAATATTCCGATAGAGTACGGCCGGGCGGGTGTCCGTTCACAGAAAGTACGAAGCTATCTGCCTATAAAGATCAACCAGGCAGGCGTCATTCCTATAATCTTTGCCGTATCCGTCGTACTGCTTCCTTCGATGATCGCGGGCCCCCTACAGGCTACTACAAACCCCACACTACAGGAGGCAGGGAGATTTTTAGCGGCTAACTTCACGGAGTCCGGTATTTTGTACAATGTTTTATACTTTTTACTGGTTTTTGGTTTTACGTATTTTTATACTTCCGTGCAGTTCAACCCCCAAAAGATCTCGGATGATGTTAAAAAGAGGGGCGGTTTCATTTCGGGTATAAGACCGGGTTCAGCGACTACAAGGTATCTTAAGGATGTTATAAATAGGATTACACTTGCAGGCGCAATGTTCCTGGGACTTGTTGCGATCATGCCATTTCTTTTACAGGTTTTGGGAGGTTTAAGCAATTTTGCCATTGGCGGTACGGGGCTTTTGATCGTTGTTTCGGTTGTACTCGAAACTATCAGACAAGTACAATCGTATAAAGTAACCAGGAATTATCAGAGTTTTCTTGATTAAACAAATTTCTTAAGGAGGACCTATGTTCGATAAAATAAAAGATCTCAAAAGACTGAAAAAGATGCAGGATGACCTGAAGAAACAGTTGGAGCAGATTTATGTTCAGGAAGAAAAAGGTGACTATACGGTTCTGATCCGTGGAGATAAAAGGGTAGAAAAAATCATATTCGAAGGAGAGGAAGATAAAGCTTTACGCGATCTTATAAACGATGCCATGAAACAGGTGGATAAGAAAGTCGAAAAACAGATGCGTGGTCAGATGAGCGAGTTTGGGATACCGGGACTATGAAAATACTTTTAATGGGACCGCCGGCATCCGGAAAAGGTACAGTAGGCCAAAAACTGAGCGACCGTTTGAAATTGCCGTTAATACAAGTGGGGCAAGTGTGCAGAAACATACCTGAAAATCATCCCCGGTATGACGAAGTAAAGGCAGAAATGGATTCAGGCGGCCTTGTTCCGCAGGATATTGTGGCAGAGTTGCTTGAAAAAAGGGTTAAGGAACCTGACTGCTCTAATGGTTATATTTTAGACGGATGGGGGAGGACGATGATCGACTTGCATTACTTTAACCCGGGATTTGATCAAGTGCTTGTTCTGAATCTTTCTCTTGAATCTGCTATTAAAAGAATCACCAGTAGAAGAGTGTGTAGTAATTGTGGGGAAGTTTATAATATTGTATATATACCTCCAAAAGTAGAAGGGATATGCGATGTATGCGGTGGTAGTTTGATCCAAAGAGATGATGATAGCAAGGAAGTTGTAGAACGCCGGTACAAGCTGCAGTGGGAAGATGCGGTGAATGTTGTGACTTACTTTAGAGATAAAGGTATTGTATTGGATATCGATGCGGAAGTAAGCCCGGATGAGGTGTTTTCCAGCGTCCTTTCCGCACTAAAACTTTAATATGATTCCGTTAAAAACAAAAAATGATATCGAAACTATGAGGGAGGGTGGTGTGATTGCATCGACTGCCTTAAAAAAAGTGCTGGAAAATATAAAGCCGGGAATTAAACTTTCCGAATTGGACCGTATAGCCGATCAATATATCATAGATTCGGGCGGGGAGGCGTCGTTCAAAACTGTGGATGGGTATTCTTACGCTACTTGTATAAATGTTAACGAGGGGATCGTTCACGGGATACCGACAGATTATGAGCTAACAACGGGTGATGTTGTTAGCATCGATCTTGGGGTACTTTATAAAGGGTTTCATACCGACTTGTCACATACGGTAGAAGTCGGTACCGATAAAGAGAAAGTTTTTCTGGATACGGGCAAACAAGCGTTGAGCAACGCGATCTCAAAATTATTAGTTGGTAATAGGATTGGTGATATCTCCCAAGCAATTCAAAGTACGGTAGAAAGCGTAGGATATTCCGTATCCCGGGACCTGGTAGGACACGGTGTTGGTGCGGAATTGCACGAAGATCCGCTCGTTCCCGGCTATGGCCGAAAAGGTGAAGGCCCTCTGATTCAGGAAGGGCTAGTACTGGCAATCGAAGTGATATATCAGAGGGGCAGTCCAAGAATAGAAGTTGATGATGATGATTGGACAATAAAAACGTCAGATGGAAGTCTATCCGGTTTGTTCGAACAAACGGTCGCTGCGACAAAGGATGGCCCCGTTATTATTACTAGCTTCTAATGGTGCTATAATTTTTTTAATGTCTAAAACTCTGCCAAACCATAAGGAATATAGTTTTAAACATCATTTTGTTCCCCATCCCCATCATAAGACAAGAGCTACTTTACTATCCCATTCTGCAATATTTACATATTTACTGGGGATCGTGTTAATCTTTGGTAGTTTTAGGCTTATTTCAAAGACTTTCCCGGGGGTTTTAGGGTACGCTTCGGATATTACCACTCAAGATCTCTTAAATTTGACCAACCAGAAGAGATTGGAGTCGGGACTGACGGAATTGCGCATAAATAGTGCGTTGAGTAGCGCAGCTAAGAGGAAAGCGGAAGATATGTTCAAAGAAGGTTACTGGTCCCACATATCACCGAGCGGTACGGAACCATGGGATTTTATACTTAGGGAAAACTATGATTATGTCTATGCAGGCGAGAATCTTGCAAAGAATTTCAATACATCGAAAGATGTTGTACAGGCTTGGGTAAATTCATCATCGCATAAAGAAAACATTATGAACAAGAATTATGAAGAAATAGGTTTTGCGGTTGTGAACGGTGTTCTCGACGGATATGAGACCACTTTGGTGGTGCAGATGTTTGGCAAGAGCAGGACTGGTTCTTATGTGGCAAGTGCCAAGGATGAAAATAAGATATTGGAGAGTGTGGCAACAGTTTTGGAGGATACGGGTCTCGTTCCCGATCCAAAGAATGAGCCGATACAAAAACAAATAGTAATTGAGAACCCCGTTGTCCAACCGACGGTCGATATTGCTACGGCATCAAAGGCGATCGGCTTAGTATTCGTAATTTATATTGTCGTGTTACTTCTTCTGGATATCTGGTACTCAAAGAGGCATTCCATTTTTAAGTTGACGGGGCATAGCTTAGCACACCTGAGCTTTTTAATGATTACTTTGGTCGGTATGTTGTTAATGATGATGCCGGGTAAAATCTTATGACCGAACAGGAAAAACACATTTTACATTATTCTTTTTTAGCCCTTGGACTGAGTGTGCTCTCGGTATTTTTTGTACTTTTCCGTTTTGATACACGGGCGCAACTTATTCTGGCTGCCTTAGGTTCGTTATACTACGTTCTCTGGGGTATAATTCATCATGCTTTGGAAAAAAGATTGAACAGACTAACGATCTTTGAGTATATCCTCTTCGGTGCTCTGGTCTTTCTTCTTATATTTTCAGTCCTGAGTTTATAGTGAATTGCTTTTATGAAAATTATAGTAATTATACCTACTTACAACGAGGTAGATAATATCACGCGTCTGATACCGGCGTTGGCTGAGGAATTTAAAAAGATGCCCCAGCACGAATTTGGTATTTTAGTGGTTGATGATAGCTCTCCTGACGGTACAGCTGATGCGGTTAACAAAATGAGTTTAGAGTACCCTTTTGTTCATTTATTGCTTCAGAAAGAAAAAAAAGGTTTAGGTGTGGCTTATACAAACGCGTTTAAAAAAGCTATGAACGAACTTGACGCCGAAGTTCTTATTGAGATGGATGCGGACTTTCAGCACGACCCGGCGGATGTGTTAAGAATGGTGCAGGAAATAGATAACGGTGCAGACTACGTAATAGGGTCACGTTTCACAAAAGGGGGCAGCATACCTCAGAACTGGGCATTATACAGAAAGTTATTAAGTGTGGGTGGAAACCTGTTCTCCAAAGCAGTCTTGGGCATCTTTTCGGTAAACGATTTTACAACAGGTTTCAAAGCGTCGCGTGTGCATGGTTTCGTTGACAAGATTGATCTTGATGATGTTTTATCGCAGGGTTTTGCTTATAAAATGGATCTACTGCATAAAATGTATAAGGCTGGGGCAAAGATAAGAGAAATACCCATCGTTTTTGGGATGAGGGACCGGGGGGATTCTAAAATGGAAAGAAATAACCCAATTGAATCATTAAAGGTTGTGCTTACGATCAGTGTAAGGGAAAATAAAAGTTTTATTAAATTTCTGGCAGTGGGGTTTTTGGGGTTATTCACAGATCTTGGATTATTTAACTTATTAAGAATTACCTTGCTTTCTTCACAGCACGCCAGCGCAACAGCAGGGTTCTTCGCTATGGTGGTAACTTTTACTTTCAACAATCTGTGGTCGTTTGGCGACCGTAGGATAACCAGCGTATCAAAAACGATCAAAAGCTTTGTTGTATATGGATTATTTTCTTACATGCCGATCATTTTCAGAAGTTGGCTGGTCAAGACCTCAATAGCTACGTTTGGGGATACTTTTTTAGTTGCTAACACCGCATTTATGGTAGGTGTAATGATAGGGTTAGTGTGGAATTTTACTATTTATAGTAAAATTATCTGGAAAAACAAGAAAGCTACCTGATTCTTTTATGGAATACTCAATAGTAATATCAGCATTCAACGAAGCTGATAAAATAACAACCTCCTTGACTCAAGCCTTAAATTTTATGAGGACATTCTCCAGTTCCTTTGAGATTGTGGTTGTTGATGATGGAAGCATCGATAAGACAGCTGATATTGTGGAAGAGTATGCGTATTCGAACTTGGAAATAGTTCTTGTAAGGAATCAGCATATGGGTAAAGCAGGAGGGTTGTACACCGGTGTTCAAAAAGCACGTGGGGATTATATCTATTTAGCTGATGCCGACTTCTCAGCCCCTATAAACGAACTTAAAAAACTTTCGGTTTGGTTGATAGACCAGAATTTTGATATTGTAATCGCGTCAAGGGAAGGGATCGGAGCGGTTAGAATTGGCGAACCTTACTACCGTCATCTGGTTGGGAGGGCGTTCAACTGGCTTGTGCAGTTGGTTGCACTTCCGGGTATAAGGGATTCCCAATGCGGATTCAAACTGTTCAAAGCACACGTAGCGAAGGACCTTTTTTCAATGTTAAAAGTATACGGTCCCAATGCTGAGATCACCCAGAAGCCGTTCTTCGGTGCGCTGGAGGTTGAGGTTTTATTTCTCGCCAGGAAAAAAGGCTATTCGATCAAAGAAGTGCCTGTGACGTGGACATTTGTGAAGACAATGCGGCTCAACTTTTTCCAGAACTCTTACAAAATGGCCCGTGACGTTCTTAAAATAAGGATAAATGATTTAAAGGGAGTTTACAGAGTATAAAATTCGATCTGGACGAACCTATTGAAGGTATGTTTTACCTGCCCAATGGGAGAATCCATCCACTGCCTCAGGAGGATACCCGTATGAATATTTGTGTAATAGGCACAGGTTATGTAGGTCTGGTAGGAGCAGCAATATTTTCGGATTGGGGGAACACTGTCAAAGGAGTAGACATAGATGAGAGAAAAATCGAGACGATAAACTCAGGCGAGATGCCCATATTTGAGCCGGGGCTTTCGGAGATTGTTTTGAGGAATATTGAAAAAGGGAGGCTTGTGTTTACGACATCACTTGTTGAGGGTATGAGAGACGCGGAAGTTGTGTTTATTTGCGTAGGAACGCCTCAGAGTGACACCGGGTCGGCCGATCTTTCGGCTGTTTGGGCAGTGGCGCGTGAAATAGGCCAAAATCTAACTGACTATAAAGTGATCGTTACAAAGAGTACTGTGCCGGTGGGTACGAATGAGAAGATCAAAAAACTTATCAAAGAAAATCTAAAAGGTTCAGCTGAATTTGATGTTGCGTCAAACCCTGAATTTCTACGCGAAGGTTCGTCAGTTGAGGATATGCAGAATACAGATAGGACCGTTATAGGTTCCGATTCAAAAAAGGCTTTGGATGTATTAAGTAAGCTTTACGAACATCTTAACTCCCCGGTCGTTGAAACCGATCTAAGATCTGCAGAGATGATCAAGTATGCATCAAATGCTTTCCTTGCCACAAAGATCTCATTTATTAATGAGATGGCTCAGTTATGTGAACGCGGCCGTGCGGATGTAGCTGCCGTTTCATATGGGATGGGGTTGGATAAAAGGATCGGTAAGTATTTCCTTAACGCGGGCATAGGTTATGGGGGGAGTTGTTTTCCTAAGGATGTAGCCGCGCTGTACCGGACGTCAACCGACCAGGCTTATGATTTTAAGCTTTTGCGGGGCGTTATGGAGGTAAACAAACTTCAGAAAAAATATTTCCTTAAGAAAATTACTAAGATGTTTGGTGAGAATCTGTCAGGATTGACCCTAGCGTGTCTGGGAATGGCTTTCAAAGGGGATACTGATGATATCAGGGAATCCGTGTCGATTGAGGTGATCAGAGACCTTAGAGGAATGGGTGCAAAGATAAGGGCTTATGATCCTGAAGCGACGGCAAATGCCAAAAAAGTTCTTGGCGATGCGAACATTGTTTACTGCCATGACAAATATGAAGCAATAGAAGGTTCAGACGCGGTTTTGATACTTACAGAGTGGAAGGAGTTTGCTAATCTTGATCCGGAACGTGTTAAACCGCTGGTAAAACAAAAAGTGATATTCGATGGCAGGAACTTGCTTGATAAAGAGAAAGTTCAGGATTACGGCTTTGTTTACTTTGCCGTAGGAAAAAGAACCAATGGATTGGATAAGGTTGACGAACCTAGTGAGTCAACGGTTCCCTCAGCGTTGCTAAAAAATGGACAAGATAGCTAAAAAGAAAATACTTTATTTCATACCGGAGTTTCCCCGGCTCACGGAAACATTTATCGAACGTGAAGTGCGTAAATTAATTGAGTTGGGGAATCTGGATATCCGTGTATTTTCTTTGCAGAAGGCTTCAGGTAAGGCTTCAGACGGGGTAATAGGTATTACTGATTACAGGAGGTTGAACATGCACGCCTGCTATAAAGCGCTGGGTTATTTATTCAAGAATACGCATAGTGTTCTCTCAGCGTGGAATCTGGTAAAAAGAGATTCTTCCCATAATTTTGCCTCAAGACTTTATCTTTTCTTAAAGTCGCTTGGTTACACATATCTGATCGAACAGTTTCATCCCGATCATATACACGTCCATTTCCTATCAGATCCGTCCACTGTAGTTATGATTGCATCAGAGATATTAAGAATACCATTTAGCATTTCCGGACACGCACGTGATGTATTCGTTGAAGGAACTTTACTAAAAGAAAAGGCTGAGAAGGCTAAGTTCATTACGATTTGCAACACATATGCTTACGACAAGTTCGTAAGCGTGGCAGGCGGGGAGTCACTGAATAAAGTTCGTAAGTTGTACCATGGTGTGGAAATTACCGAGCACGGGTCTGATGAAGACAAGGTTGAAGGGCAAAGACCGATTATATTATCCGTTGCCAGGCTTGTGGAGAAGAAAGGGTTGAAGTATCTTATCGAAGCGTCTGCTATATTAAAAAAATCCGGTGTTGTTCACGAAGTTCATATCATAGGACCGGGGCCTTTATACGAAGGTTTGGTTGATCTCATAAAGAAAAAGGAACTGGTTGATACTGTATACATCGATGGCAAAGGTTCAGGCCTTCCTCACGATGAGGTAAGCAGATTCTATGCTAAAGCGGACATTTTTGTACTTCCAAGTATTGAAACCGGGGAAGGGGATGCGGACGGTGTTCCAACGGTAGTAATTGAGGCTGCCATGCACAGGATTCCTGTTATTGCCACTGAAGCGGGGAGTATGAAAGATCTTATAGAGCACGGCCATACCGGTATAATAGTACCTCAACGGGACCCCGTAGCAATAGCGACAGAGATTGAAAGGCTGTTAGGGGATCCGGTACTTAGAATAAAATTAGGTGAGGTCGCTTCACTAAGAGCCGGAAAATTGTTCGATATTGGTGAAAATATCTCAAAGTTGGAGATTTTATTACTGGAAGGGTAGTAGTAAGTTTAAGAACTTACAATCATTTCTCTTACACTTTTTATCTGACTTAGCCGCGTTATAAGTTTTTGTTCTTTTGCCAGTTCCCAAGCCTCATCTACTAGTTTAAGCGCTTCTTCTTTTTGACCGGAATTGAACAAGATCAAGGCTTTTACGGTCAAAGCTTTGGACTTCCACACACTCCTGTGAGGTTCACGTTCCGACTCCCAACCCGCTTCAATATTGGCTATAGCTTTGTTTACCGTTTCCAATGCCTCCTCAGACTTTCCTGTTCTTAGTAGAAAATTGGCAAGATGTGATTCAATATCTCCTTTAGAACCAGGACCACCCTGCAGTTCAATGTATTTTTTTGTGTAGGGAATAGCATTTTCAAACATACCACGGCTTTCTAAAATACTTATTACTGCCCGCAAGGCGTGTATTTCCTTTGAACCTTTTTCGCGTGCGGTATTATACGACTCGGTAGCAAATTTCTCAGCTATTTGTAGCTCTTGAGATGCTTTCAGTTTATGCAGGTACGCTAGATGGTTCAGGGTTTCAGTGTAGTTGAACCAATCCTCATTTTCCATAAAAATTGTTTTTGCTTGTTCGAGCAAAGTTTCAGCTTCCCCGAACTTTAACTCCTCACGGTGTTTCCAACCATTTTCCATTAACTCTTTTGCGTGTTCAATACTGCCTTTATCCATATTTTTAGTATAACAAATATAGTACAATTTGTTTATGAACGTTGCCGTTTTCATCAAGTCTACGACCTTTCATGCCGGATACGGGGGTTTGGAAACCCAGAACAAAGTACTTTGTGAAGGCCTAGCGTCAAAAGGCCACGCTGTTACGGTTTTCTCGCCGCGAAAGGAGCTTAATATAGACTATACTTCCGGGAATAAAGTTAATTACGTCTTCATTCCCTCCATTTATAAAATGTGGGTCGCTCCCTGGCAGAAGAAAAATAATTGGGTTGTGAGATCATTTGAGGAATTTAAGAACGAGCTTAAAGATAAACAATATGATCTTGTTATCAGCCAAAGCTCGGCAGGCTTGGGAATTATAAGGAATAAAAAAGAACTGAACATAAAGATATTGGCAATATCACACGGAACGATCATGGGGGAGCTAAAGACCCGTCTATATGATTCGGCAGGGATTACAGCTCTGATAAGGCTTACAAAGGACCTGTTATTCGTTCTTGCGAATTACTTTGGCAGGCAAAGGGAGTTTGTGCTTGGTGCAGACAAGGTTGTAGCGGTGTCGCAGGCGGTAAAAACCGCTTTAATGAACGAGACGTTTGTTCCCGAGGAAAAAGTGGAGGTAATATACAACGGTGTGGATCCGGAGAAGTTCATGGGAACCTTTGAACTTAAGGAAGGTCCGGTAAAGCTTATTTATGTTGGGAGAGTGGTAAGGTCTAAAGGTTTGTATAACCTGGTACATGTGATGGAAGTGCTGCGGAAAGAAAACATCATACTTGAGGTAGTAGGGGATGGTGCTGATCTTAATAAATTAAAAGAACTTGTCGCACGCCGTGACCTTGGTCCAAAAGTTAAATTTTACGGAAAAGTGCCGTATCGTGATGTAATAAAAAGATTGAGAACCGCAGATGTATTTGTGCTACCGACTTTGAGGGTGGAAGGCTTTCCTATGACCATCCCTGAAGCGATGTTATCAAGGCTTCCCGTGATCGCCTCCGATATAGGCGGTGTATCCGATGCGGTAGTGGACGGTGAGACAGGTTTTCTTGTCCGACCCGGAGATAGTGAGGCACTGGCCGAGAAGATAAAGGCGGTTGCGCAGGATCCCAATATGAGAGCGGAAATGGGTACGAACGGTAGGAACCGGGCATTGGGGCATTTCACTATGAACGTAATGCTGGATAAATATGTTGAAGTAATTAATAATATGAAAGAAAGTACTAAAAATGTTCTATCTACTTAAAAAACTTCTAATATTTATCATAATTATAGGTATAATTGCCGGTGTCGGTTTTGCCATATTTTTGTATTTATACGGAGATAACGGCACTCTTCGTACCAAGGAAGATAAAAATAAGTATATAAATATCGAGATATCGATAACCGATTTTGAAAAAAGGAGTTCATTCCCTGATATATACGCTTTATCGGTGAACTTTCGGAACCTTCCCGCAGACAGTGAGCAATACCAAATGACCACATATTTGTGGAATAAAGAGAAGGGTGTGGTGAAGTTCGTTGAAAGAAGGAATTTTTCGATGGATAAGCCTGAGATTACTTTTCTTGTGAACTTTCCCGTTACAATCGGCAAGGAGGAGCTAAGGAAGTCAGATGCTATCAAAATAGAGATTAGGAGTATGAACAAAGAGAGCGGTAGTTATCAGGAGGTAGTATTTGCTGATACAATGGATTTCGTCGCGGAAACGTACCTAAGCAACGTGAAAAATACCATTAACTTTACGGTCAAGGATAAGATGTGGGAACTAAACAGGGTAGTAAGCCTTGAACAGTTCGAAGATTTGTTGACGGAAGCTGAAAATTTACCTGAGGGAACCGGCATAGTTTATATAGGAGATGCCATGGATTATTACGGTTTTTATGTACGCAAGACCAAAATCACTATGGACCTGATCTTTCTGGACGGAACTTTTAATATAGTTGATTACCATACAAAAGTAGGTCCGACCAGTGCCGACAACATTTCCCCTTATATCGAAGCAAGAACCCGTTCCAAAGCCGTTATCGCAGTTAACGGGGGTATAATTGATGAATACGGTTTAAAGAACGGTGATGTATTTCTGCTTAAGGAGTAACATAAATGAAGATACTAAGAATTGTATATGACTGGCCGCCTCCCTGGCACGGACTCGCGCCGCATCCTTATGAAATAACTAGTGCGCAGACGCAATTGGGTCATTCATTTGTGTTGTTTTGCGGTCATTGGCCAAAAGCAGGTCAGCGGGAAAGACTGCCAAACACCGATATATACCCTTTTGTAAGGGAACCGCTTCCCGGAACACTGCCACTGACTACCTCACTATTGATGTTCTTCTATTATTTATATTGGAGGGCGGAAGAAGGTAATAAAGTAGATCTGATACATTCACACGGTCATTTTGGGATCTGGATATATTTTTACAGATTTTTACTGCAGAAAATTTACCGGAGGGCGGCTGAACTTAAAACACCTCTTGTAGTTCATTTTCATAATGTTGCTGCGATGAGGGAAAAAGCTGCCGAGGAAAAGAATATAGATGTAAAAACACACTCAAAGTACCTGTCATGGCCGTTCGAGAAGTTTGCGAATCGGATGGCCGTACATACTGCTTCCGCCTGTATTTTTGTCAGCGAAGAGAATATGAAGGATGCCATAGATTTATACGGTGCCGATCCTGCTAAGTGCTTTGTCGTGGAGTCCGGAGTTAACACGGATATTTTTAGACCCGTAGGTGCAGAGGAACGTGAAAAATCAAAATACGAACTTGACCTGGACCGTCAGGATATTGTTATTGTTAACCATGGGGTGATGCTGGAACGCAAGAACGTCCATCTTTTAATTGAGTCATTAAAATATCTACCTGATGTCTACAAACTTTTGCTTATCGGGCCGGGGGATAATGAATATTTACTGCGTTTGGATAAAATGATCAAAGATATGCATTTAGAAGAGCGTGTGGTCCGCGGAGGTTATACACCATACCCTCAAACACCTATTGCTTTTCAGGTATCTGATATATTTGTGCTGCCATCAAGCTGGGAAGGGTTTCCTAAAGTTGTGATGCAAAGTTTAGCTTGCGGAATTCCTGCTTTGGTCTCGGGTTTCAGGGCAAAGAATGATATACAGGGACTTTATTATCTGGATGATCCTCAACCGGAAACTATAGCTCAGCGGATCAGAGAGATTGTGGAAAATCCCGTGCAGGTAGATAGGTATGAGATAGAGAGGTTTTATTCCTGGAAAGTAAAAGTTAAGGAGATAGAGACCATCTATTCAAAGATTATACCTCATTGAATACTTCCTTAGTAATACGGGCTGTCTCATTCCAATTATATTTATTAATCAGTTCAGAGCCTTTTTCGATTAGCTGTTGTTTTAAGTTGGTGTCTAATAGAACCTGGTTGATCCGCTCCGCAATTTCATGAGGGTTGTGAGGGTCAAAATAAAGAACTGAGTCTCCGTAGATCTCACGGTGGCATGGAATGTCTGATATGACCGCAGCCAGACTGAAAGCCTGCGCCTCCATCGGTGTCAGGCTGAAACCTTCTTTTAATGACGGAAAGACGTACACTTCGGCTTCCTTGCGCAAAACCACTGTATCTGTATCCGTTACATAGCTTGTGGAACCCGGCATCAGAACACGTCCGTACAACCCTTTTTCTTTGATCTGCTTTTCTATCTCTTCTGAAAATTTATCCTTTTTTCCTATTAAAACTAATTGTCCGGTGAAATTATATTGTTCCGTTAAGATTTTGAATGCACCCAGTAGCGCCGGTACGTTCTTGTGTTCGTAAAAACTGCTTATATACAGTAGAAAAGGTTTTTCAATACCGTGCTTTGCCAGAACTTCCGTGGGCTCGCCCGTTGTCTGTGTTAGTAGTTCGGGGTCTACGCCTTCAGGTGCAAGGACGTACTTTTGTTTGGAAATAAAAGGATATACTTTTCTGAAATCGTTAAGAGTATCGTTTGACGGAACAATAACTTTCTTTGAACGGAAAGTCGCCCAAAGTACAACCATTTTGTAAACCCATTTTTTAAATCTAAAGTATGGTTTAGGTAAAGTCGTGCCTTTTTCTGTACTGTATGTGTGCATTATAATGTCAGGAATAGCCGTTACCAGTTTACCGGGGTAGAGGATAGGAATATTAAAATGAGGTATGTATAAAATATCCAGGTTTTGTCTTAGGAGCAAAAAAAGGAAATTGACTTGCTCTTCGAAGGAATACCACTTGAAATGAGCGCGGACTTTTTTAAAGTTCGGGTTCTGCGGAATGTAATCATCCATACCCCTATCCCTAAGGAATACGATGTACATATTTACGTTATCCGATCTTTCCAGGTGTTGGATTATGGATTTAACGTACCTGCCCGGCCCGGCCTCACCGTAAAATCTGGCATCTATTCCGATAGTTCTCATACGACTATTTTATCACGCCGGTTGTTATAAATTACGTGGGTTGAGGCGGTAAGTGTAGCTAGGTTCGGCCGCAACGTCTATAATTGCGTTATGCAGAAGAAAATTGGGATTAACGGACAGATGCTGCTCACTAACGAACCTGCCGGTCCCGAACTATATACCATAAACCTGATACGCGCTTTGGCAGAAGCAGATAACACGAACTTATACACCCTGTATTTTCCCGCTGAACCTGACGCGGTCTTTTGGCAAAATCTTACAGATGAGAATCCCAACTTTTCTTACAAAGTTATAGATAAGAGTTTATCGTGGACGCAGACAGGATTGATGAAAGCTCTTTATAGAGACACACCCGATGTATTTTTTACGGCGGTTCATACAATGCCTATGATCAGAAAACCCGGAATGAAGACAGTGGGAATGATCCATGGTTTGGAATATAACTATGCCGGAACTTCAGGAAACTTGATCAGGAAATTATCTTTGGGAAAACCAGAATGGTTTGTTGCAAAATACGCAGAGATATTGATAGTACCTTCTAACCACACCAGAAAAATGATACTTGAAAAGAATTGGGGGATACCGGAATCGAAAATTACAGTTGTACCCGAAGGGGTCAGTGGTATATTCCGAAAATATCCCGATGAAGAAATCAGTACCGTCCGTGAAAGGTATGGACTAACCGGCCGTTATCTTTTATTCATTTCCACAATCCAGCCCAGGAAAAACCTCCCGAAGTTGATAGAAGGTTTCTCGCTGGCCTTAAAGGAATTGGGTGGAATGGATTTTAAGTTGGTGGTTGTGGGGAAAAAGGGATGGGATTATGAGGAATCGCTTAGGGCTCCGGAGCGTTTCCATGTTCAAAATAATGTATTATTTCTTGGAAGAGTAGAGGATAGCGATCTGCCGCCTTTACTGTCCGGAGCGAGGGCATATGTTAGTACCTCTTTTGAAGAAGGCTTTGGATTGCCTTTGCTCGAGGCTATGGCGTCCGAAGTTCCTGCGATAGTGTCAAGTATTGAAGCATATACGGAACTGGCAGGTGATAGTGTATGGTACGTGAATCCGGAAGACGCGGAAGATATAAAAAATAAAGTTAAGTCTCTCATGCATGGGGAATATAACCAGGGGATGGTCGAAAAAGCTAAAGAAATTGCCGCCCACCGCACCTGGGAGAATACCGCACGTGAAACGTTGAGCGTATTTGAGAAGGTAACCGGAAGTTAATGCCCTTTTATACAATGCTTAAAAATGTATTAAAAAATAAAACTGTCTTGGTTTTTCTACTTTTTTTGTTAACCCATTTACTGCTACTTAATGTAAATACCGCTGAGTGGGGGGATAGCTACCGTATACTACGGGCTTCTGAGTATATCAGGAATTTAAATTACCCTGCTGATGAAAAGAGACCGCCCCTATTTTCGGTACTGCTTGCATTGCGTCCCGGAAGTGTTGACCAGATACTTTGGGGTAGGATCTTTATGCTGTCTGTCAGTATCGCTTCATTTGGGGTGTTTTACAAACTAACGCAGCTATATTTAAAAGAAGATAAATACAAAAATCTTGCCCTGCTGCTTTTTGCTCTTAATCCTGTTTATCTGTACTGGTCGTTACGCATTTACGCGGATGTACCGTTTACTTTATTGGTAATGCTTGCGTTCTACCTGCTAGAAAAGCACAAGGATAGTATGAACATACGTCTTGCCGCGGTTTTAGGAATTATTGCGGGTTTATCCATACTCACAAGATTTGAGGGTTATATTCTCTTTGGCTCACTGGCTCTGGGCATCTATTTTGCAGAGAAGTTTAGAATTGTTGATATTCTATCCAAACAAGATTTTCTTAAACGTTTGCCCTTATTAACCGGATACATTGCGGGATTTTTTGCGACTGTATCGCCTTACTGGTTCTATAGGAACCCTTTGAGCTCAAGTTATTTTGATGAGCCTTCCTCCCGTGCTTATGATTTAAAAACATTAGCTATATTTGTAATCTCTATGCTATTTGTTTTTGGTGTTATATGGGCGTGGTATTTCATATTTAACGACATCCATAAGATTTTTTCGTTAGCGGTAGGGGATATAGGGATCGGGGTTTTCGTGTTAATAGAGCTAATTCTGGTATTATTGTGGCCTGCTGCGGTTCCGAGGTTATTTGTTCCGGTAATTCCTTTTTTGATAATATTTTTGGCGGTTTCAGCACGTACCTATTTTGACCAACTCCAAAAAACACCTCTCACTCCCCTACTAGGTTTAACGACGTTGATAGTGATCTATCCCCTATCCCAGTACTTTTTGAAACTGCAGTTTTTAGTGCTGTATAAACCTCTGCTTCTGCTCGTGCTCCTGATATATCTCTTCTCCGTTCATTCTATATTAAATAGAAAATATAATTTGTTCGTTTTTAGTACCTTTATAACATTAATGATCTGGTCAGGAGCGACAATTTGGCTTCATAAAGATAACTTTATTTCAATTAAGAACGCAACTGAGTACGCATCAGAAAACCTCGAAGGTTTGATTGCCTATAACGACGTTAGCAGCGTCTCGAACTGGTATTTGAACGACCGCCGTGCAAATGAAAAGGTGCGTGGTGTCTTTTACCCATATGATAAAAAAGCTGACCTTGAGGAATCCAGGCTAAAAGAACTGGGATTTGATTACCTGATCCTGACCAACGAACATAACACCGATATGACGCTGGATATAAATCAAAGGCCGTATCTGGATGAGATCAGGAATTTTGAGTACGAAGTAAATGGCAAGGTATTTTTTGCTAAAATTGTACGAGTGCTGTAACTTAGGTACGACATTGTACTAGAAAGCCGCTTCATGAAACTTTCTGTAGTAATACCGGTTTATAACGAAAAAACCACATTAAAAGAGATCATCGAAAAAGTGAAAGCAGTTGAAGGTTTGGATGTGGAGATTATTCTAGTCGACGATGCTTCTACCGATGGTTCCATAGGTATCTTAAGACAGATAGGGAATGATCAGCCCGACCTTAAGATTTTTTTCAAGAAAACAAACGAGGGCAAAGGAGCGGCACTGCGGGATGGTTTTAAACAGACGACAGGAGATTATGTGATCGTGCAGGATGCCGACTTGGAATATGACCCTCAGGATTATTTAAAACTTATCAGAGGACTTGAAGAGGAAAATGTAAGTGTGGTATACGGCTCACGTTTTTCAGGGAACTATGAGGATATGTCCAGTTTGCATTATTGGGGAAACAAACTTTTGACATTGGTTACCAATGTTCTATACGGAGTACTTCTGACCGATATGGAAACCTGTTACAAACTTTTGCCCGGGGATTTTGTACGCAATATAAATATAAGGTCATCACGGTTTAATTTCGAACCTGAGATCACCGCAAAGATATTAAAATCCAAAATGAGGATCAGGGAAGTTCCCATCAGCTATAAAGGAAGAAGTTTCAGTGAAGGCAAGAAGATCACCTGGAAAGACGGTATCTCAGCGCTTTACACTTTGATCAAATATAGGTTTGTTGACTAAGGCGCATTACAAAATATGAACTTTACAAAGATAAGAAATCTGATCAGATCTTACATCCATATCATTACACTTAGCGCGGTTTCCGTAGTCGTGTTGCTGGTTAATCTAAGGATAAATTTTTTTCGTTACAATAACTTCGACTTCGGAAAGTTCGATCTGGGTAATATGACCCAAATGGTTTGGAATACGCTTCACGGAAGAGTTTTATATATGACCGATTATTTTGGAACGAACCTCCCCCGCTGGTCAATGAGCCACGTCGACCCTATACTTTTATTGTTTGTGCCTATCTTTGCGTTATTTCAGCACCCTATGACTTTAGTAGTGTCTCAGTTGGTGTTGGTGATAGGCAGCGCCTTTTTAATCTACAAGATCGCGGAACTGGAACTTGGGTCCCGTACCGCAGCGTTATTGCTTAGCGTAGCATTCTTATTCTATCCCGCGGTTGGTTTTCTGACGGCGTGGACAGGTTTTCACGGAGTAACGGTTGTAATACCATTCTTTCTGGCAGCTTTTTATCTTTACGAGAAAATGTACAAAATGGGGAGTATCACAGGAAAAGGTTTAATTATATTTTGGTCTTTGCTGGTATTAACAATATTTGGCAAAGAGCAACTTCCTCTATATGTTTCCCTTTACGGGATTTTCATTTGGCTTTTCAGGAATAACAAGAAACTAGGGTTTACTATGTTTGCAGTAGGAATAATCTGGTTTGTTATTAATTTTTTTGTAATAATTCCCTACTATGCCCACTATAGGATCGAAGGTTACGAGAGATTCGCGCAAACGATTGGGATCGGGTCCGACCTGACACGGGACGTCACTAAACCTAATTATTTCTTATCCAGATATGATGCGTTTGGGGATTCTTATAGCGAAGTAATAATCAATATGATTATCCAACCGGAAACTTTAGTGAGAGTATTCTTTGGCGGGGATAAGATGGATAACCTGAGACGGACCTTTGAACCCGTAGGGTATTTACCATTCATATCCCCCGCGGTTTTGGTTATATCGGCTCCGGATTTTTTGATAAATTATCTTACGACTGCAGGCGGGATTGGGACAGCCGAGATCAACAATCACCGTATATCCATGATCGTGCCGGTAATCTTTCTCTCCACGATATTTTCCATAGGATTTCTCGGCGCACTAACTGATAGCTATTTTAAAAAATATCGCATCAAAGGAAGGCATATTGTTATTGGAGTATCGGCTTTTATTTTGTTCACGAACATTTACACTTCGTATACTTACAACAACCCTGTATACCTATGGTTTACACAAGCTGTCCAAAAGAGGGTAGCCGGCATCGCTTTTGCCAAGACCGATACAGAGATAATCAAGAATGAGGACATCAAGCCCGGAGATGTTTTTAAGATCACACCGTTGGAGAACAAGGACAGAGAGTGTGCTTTAAAGGTAATTGATATGATCCCAGGTGATGCATCTGTTTCCGGGCCGGATTACCTTGGTGCACATTTATCCATGCGCGAAACATATGCGATCTTTCCCGCGCTCTATAAAGAAGCTGATTACGTGATTGTGGATGTCTTCTCCAGGAAAATTCTTACCATACTGGATGTTAATCTTGACCTTGTAAACGACGTTGTAGGAGATCTGATCAAGAATCCCGATTATCAGATATCGGCCGGGTGCGGTAATTTGTTCGTGTTTAAGAACGTCGGCCCGCACAACAAAACGGATCTTCTGCCTCTGCAGGAGAAATTCGTTTACGATGAAAAGTTCGATTATGAAATATTCAATTCTCTCACCGTTGTTGATTATGAAATTCCCGAGGTTATAAACCGGGGAGAACCTACTCTGACTCAGATTGTATTCGTCAAGCGTGACGATGATTCACTGGATGACTACTTCTCGTTCCTTTCCTTTATTCATAAGGATACCGGTGAAGTTTACCAGGTGGCTACTTTACCGTCGTTCGGGTTGATTCAGTTAGGCCAATGGGTTGAAGACCATTATTACATTGAAACTAACGAACTCGCCCTGCCATCGTATCTTGATACGGGGCAATATCAGGTTTTTACCGGAATTTCTAATGTAATCAGAACAAGAAGTATTTACTTAGGTGAGGTGGAGGTTAGATGAGAGATCTTGCTAAATGGCAGGTGATAAGCTTCGCATCCCGGGGTACAGCGATGGCATTGGGTATTATCCAATCCTTTTTTATCGTCAGGTTGCTTACCGTCCCGGAATGGGGTTTGGTGCAACTGGCTGTATCTCTTGGAGGGGCGCTTGGGATATATCAGCATTTGGGGTTGGCATCCGCAAGTACGCGGGAAGTTTCGGCGGCGAAAGATAACAAGGAGATCTTTAAGATTTTTATAACTTCAGTAGTAATCCGTTATATCGTTACTATTCCAATAGCCATAGGCCTGTTCTTCTACTCCGATAAATTGTCCGGAGATATATACAGCAGCCCTGAAATCTCATTTCCGTTAAAACTTTACGCGGTAGTCCTTTTATTTCAGGGTTTTCAAAGTATATTGAACTCGGTGATCGCCGGAACAAAGAGGTTCAAGCACCTTTTCCTGTACCAGGCGCTTATTGCCTTGGTTAGTGTTGCTTTGTATATTCCACTTGTATATCGGTACCGCGTAAACGGTTATTTTTTCGCATTGCTTGGTTTTAATATTGTTGCCACGATTGTCTTATCGTATTTGGCATTCAAACCAATGAGAGGTGAGTTGGAGCTTCCCGATAAGAACGATTTCAAGAGGTTATTCAGAGAGCTGTTTTCTATTAGTATCGGAATTTATCTTGTAAAGATCATTTACACAAACTGGGAAAAGCTCGGACCTAATTTGCTCGGACTGAGCGTTGATGCTGAGATTGTAGGATATTTTGGATTCGCTCTTCTTTACTCAAAAAAACTGATGAACGTATCCGATGCGGTAACGGATGTCAATTTACCCGTATTTTCGGACAAGTACGTTCATGATAGAGAGGGATTTAAAGGAATATTTTCCCAGAACTTCAACAAACTGTTTGCATTTATTGTTATTGCAGGAAGTTCGGCGGTTTTCTGGGCTCCTGAGATAGTACGTCTTGCAGTCGGGGGATCTAAATATGATCCGTCCATGCCACTGATACTTCCCCTGGTATTTGCGTTCGTGTTTTATTCGTTCGTGAATATAATCAAATCCAGCGTGATAATTCCCGCCAAGCTTGTGAAAGAAATGGTGGCAAGTTTCATCGTTCTATTAGCCGGTACTGCACTTTTCTATTTTGCCGCGCGGATGTATCTCGGAAGTGTTGAGGCTATGGCCTACGGTTTAGTAGTCGGCGCGTTGTTATCTTTCGCGCTTCTGATCTCAGTTTCGCAAATCAGGCTGAAATTTAAGTTCATAACTCATGACCATATTCTACTTTTAGTAGAAGGTTTGGCGATAGCCTATATCGGGTTCATAGAAAATATATGGATCAAATTACCCTTATATATAGTCTTGGTAGGTGTTTATATAGCAGGAACATACATAGCCCGTTTCTACAATAAAGAGGATTTCCAATTCGTGCTTAGGAAATTAAGCGTTTTAAAAAGGTTCTAATCGTTTGACGATTCAATAACGGTACTATCTACCTTACCGTCAGTCGGGTTTACTACAATTTTTTCAGCCTTTTTCTTTGAGTGAATAAGCGACAGGTTACGTATATATATCATTGCGTTTAGTATGGACGCGGTGATGAAGACTATATCTTTCTGGCGTATGGAGTATGCGAGTATCATTACGGTCCCTACCAGGCTTAAGTACCAAAATGCTACGGGTATGACACTTTCCTTTTTCTTTTCGGAAACCCACCACTGCACGGCAAATCTAAGGAAAAATACGAACTGTGCAGCAAATCCGAATATTATCCACGGATCCCAAAATTTTTGGATCAATTGAAGAAGCTGTTGAAGCATACTTGCTTATACTATCACAAGGCAAAAAGAGGGGGAAGTACGCATAGTTCAACACCTCCCCCTAAGATTTTTATTTTTCGTTCTTAAAAACCGTTTGCCCGAACTCACACTTATGAAGCATCGGTATAAAATTTTTCGGAATGGAAAATTTGATCTTTACGTATAACTTGACCGTTTGATTAAAAACCGCCAATCAATTACTCTATTAGTATGTCGAACTTTAACAGCCGCTACTGTTGGTTACTTTTATCTTTGTTTACTTTAGTTTTTTTTATAACAAGAATTGACCGATTGGGTACTGATGCCATAAATCCGGACGGTGTGAACTGGCACTACAGATCCGAGCAATTCGTTGTCGGTTTGAAGACCGGGCAGTTCGAAAAAACCTACCAGCATTACCACCCCGGTGTCACTCTGATGTGGATCGCAGGACCCGCCGTTGAAATCGTAAAACAGTTATATCCGGAAGAAAGTACTTACAATCACTACAATTTCTCTGTTTTTCATTTTGTCGCAAAATATGCTTTGGTAGTGGTTCAGTTGATTCTATCCATAATTACTATTTATTTATTATCAAAAATTTGGGTTTCGGATGGTTTTAAGGGTTTTGTACGTTCCATCGCGGTAGTTTCACTATTTTCTTTCGAGCCGTTTTTTCTCGGGAACTCGCGCTTGCTTCATATGGATGTACTTTTTACTTTGTTCCTGTTTAACGGATTGCTGTTAGCGTATCTAAACCTTCTAAAATTCCGCTGGGTTATGGGCGCTTCGGCTGGAGTTTTTATGGGCCTGGCATTCTTAACAAAAAGCATCGGAGTAGGCGGGATACTTTTTGCTTCATTAGCAGGCGGTGCTTATGTCTTCTACAGGATAGGATTTAAACCTGCATTAAAATATTTCTTAAGTTTGGCCTTTCCTTTTGTAGCAACAATATTTGCGTTGTTCCCCGCGCTTTGGGTTGAACCGGTGTCAGTAATAAAGGATATATTCTTGGAAGGCGAGAGAATTGGTATCAGGGATGGGCATGGACAGATAATATTAGGTGAGTACACGCGTGACGCAGGCTATTCGTTCTACCCGCTGGTGCTGCTGATGAAAGTTTCTCCTGTCGTTTGGGCGGGAATCCTTCTGCTGTTATACGTATGTGTGATAAAGATAAGGAATAACATTAAAGCTAACAGTATGCGATTGGGCAGTGCGCTGCTTTGTTTGCGGGAGGATAAAATATGGACCTTTCTTTTTGCGTTCTTCTTTTCTTATCTGCTTGTAATGTCGGTACCGAGTAAGAAGATTGACAGGTACATGCTTCCACTATTTCCATTCATGGCTTTAAGCGCGGTTTTGGGTTTCGAACAGTTCAGAATCCGTTATTTTTACCGGTTAATGATACTTGCGGTTTTGCTCGTAATAATAAGTTCCTGTTTGTTCCATCCTTACCAGTTCACTTATACAAGTCCGTTGTTCGGCTCAACGGACAACGCGAACAAAATAATCGCCCAAAAACCGTTTGGTATTGGGATACCGGAACTCAAAGAAAAGATTATTGAAAAATACGGCTATTATCCTAGGGTTGGTTTTATCGATACCAAGCCAATGAGAGCTATTTATATGAACTCACGGATCTTTGATATACGCGTCAACGGGTCAAGTGATTATGACCTGCTTATCTTAGGTATCAACGAGGAAATCCCTGAAAAGGTCCTTACGAGTGGTACAGTTTTTGAAAAAGATGAATCGGTTTATATGAACGGGTTGGAGTATTGGAGGATCTATGTCAAAAAAGTGGATTAATCCGCTACTTATCATACTTGCATTAGCTTTGCTCCTGCGGCTTGCGGGGATCCAGCATAGTTTTCCGGTCATACGTCATCCTGACGAGCCTGCGGTCGTTAGAGCGGCTTTAGCGATGAGATTTAATCTTAACCCGGGGCATTTTGATTGGCCTCATTTGTATATCTACATGAACTTCTTTATTTATAAGGTATTTGCCTTGTTCAGGGATTACGCGGCGGCTTGGGGTTATAGGACATTGATAATCCAGTGGATACCGCTTTTCTGGAACGATAACCTTATTTTTTATCTTATCTCAAGGATACTATCAGCCACGATCGGTGCATTAACTATATTACCAGTCTATCTGAGCGCAAAAAACCTGTTTAACAAAAAGATTGCGCTTTTTTCCGCCTTGGCAATGGCTTTAATGCCGTTTCACGTACGCCACTCACACTACGCGCTGATAGACGTGCCTATGACATTTTTCTTAAGCTGGGCTTTGTATTGTTCTACTAATATTTTTAAGCGGTTTAGAACGGAAGATTATATCCTTGCCGGTTTGTTCGTCGGTTTTGCTGCTTCTACTAAATATAACGGAGGGCTGTCTGCTATTTTAGTACCTTTAGCGCATTTTTTGAGGATATATAAGGAAAAGGGAAGTTATATAACATTCGAAGGTATTAACAGTTTGTTCCTTGCGGCTGCGGCTTCGTTTTTTGGATTTATACTGGGAACACCTTACGCACTATTGGATTATAAGACTTTTTCACGGACGGATGGTCCGACAGGGGCTTTTTGGCAGTTTACGAACGTGGGAAAGGTAGAGTTCCATAAACAGATTGTCAGGTTTTTTACTTCAATGTGGGAGAAAATTGCCAGTGACGTAGGATACACTTTCCTTGTGGGTTATTGGATCGTATTCCTTGCTACAATAAAGGATCTGATAATACGCAAACGTTCGCCGGACCTTATTAGAAGATTATTCTTGGCTATACCTTCAGTTTTGTTCTTCTTTTATATTTCGGGATTTTATAAGAACCGTTCCCATTACTATATGATCACGTATCCTTTTGTCGCAATTATAGCGGGGTATTTTATAGTGATGGCCGGTGAATACCTAAAACCGAAACTTTCGAGTCTAGGTAGATTTTTGATCCTCCTCCTGACGCTGATTTTTTTTATAATTCCTTTATATTTTGCTATTATGAACATAATAGACCTCACGGAAGTAGTGCCATTGAGACCAGATTCAAAGATTGTTGGAGGGGACCCGGACCTATGAGCTCAATAAAACGATTTTTTTCAAACTTAAAATACGAAATAACTGTACTTATACTTTTTGTCCTGTCACGTATTCCCTCATTAGGAAACGATGAGTTCAACACGGATGTTTGGAAATGGAAATCGCGTATCTATGATTTTGGAAGCGGAATTTTTAACCTGGATTTTGAGCTTACAATCCAGAAGTATCACCCCGGTGTTACACTCATGTGGCTGGGGAGCCTTGGAGTAAAGATATATAACTTTTACTATGATATTTTCAGGGGTCATCCTCCGCTTGACGACAACATTAATACAATTTTCGAACTGAATTTTGTTCAAAAGCTGGTAATTGTTATAGCGATTGGCTTTACCCTTGCCTCTGTTTTCTACGTTCTCAGGAACTTGTTCGGTAAGAAATACGCTATTCCTGCCATTATTCTAATCTCTCTTGAACCATTCTACATTGCTCTTACGCGGGTCATACATCTGGAAGGTTTAATGTCCACTTTCATGATCGCGTCGTTCGTATGGCTGTATTACTATCTTTTTGATACCAATCATAAAAGCAGGATGTATGTTTCGGCATTGTTTGCAGCGCTTTCTATTCTGACTAAATCTTCCTCGCTTTATTTAGTGATGTTTACAGGTTTGATGATGCTTATCTGGTATTGGCACAACAGGGGTTCATTGAAGACCGCAGTTTCGTTAACTTTTTTTGATTATACAAAGTGGCTACTGTCCGTTGTGATTTTATTTGTATTATTTTGGCCGGCCATGTGGGTCAATCCGGGGGAAGCATTAAGGGCTGTTTACCGGGGGATTTTTACGATAGGTGTTGAGCGGGGTCACGAGCAGTTCTTCTTCGGTCGACTGGTAGATGACCCTGGTGTTACTTTCTATCTGGTAGTGTTGGGGATCCGATCGTCAGTATACATAGTGATCGGTTTGATCGGCGCACTTTTCATTTTTAAGAATATTGATAAAGGTAAAAAGAACTTCATATTTTATACCTTGCTTTTCTCGATCCTATACTTGATAGAAATTACCATTCCATCCAAGAAACTTGACCGCTATATACTTCCCACTATTATGGGTTTCGGCCTGGTTTCGACGTTTTTTTATCATTGGGCTTGTAACAAGGCCGGTTTGTTCATTAAGAGCCGCCGCACCGCACTTCTACTATGTTTTATTGTGTTACTTCCCGCGGCATTTACCATACTCCGTCTGCACCCCGATTATTTTTCTTTCTATAATCCGTTGCTTGGTGGATTAAAGAGGGGGATATTTATCCTGGAACCAAAGTGGATGATCGGCCAAAAAGAAGTAACCTCTTACTTTGAGGAGATTAAAACTGATCGGGGATATGAGGATTTTGCAGAAGGGGAGTCCATCGAGGAGTTTGCAGGCGCCGGCGGTGATGATAGAAAGTTAGTGATAGGTTTCCAGGAAAAGTACTACACACAGATATGGCCATTCATCCGTAGGACCGGGGCTTGGGCAGTGATATCCGACCTGTCGGACCATGCGGAGATCGCTGACTTTTTGGTATACCCGGTTTGGGATGACCAGTCGGCTGGTGAAGATAGATTTAATCTGACGAAGGTGGAATCCGTGAAACTAAGAGGAGTTGATATTTATAATGTTTACGAACGTACTCCCCTACAGGTTAGCCTCTAATTGTTCTATAATAAATACTGAAATAAGAAATCCCATGATCGAAAGAATTAAAACTATAACTAAAGATCAGGTATTGATAGGGACGTTTATCGTGACTGTTGGAATATTTACCGCAAGTGTGTTTAGCTATCTATTGCAGTTTATATTAGGCCGTTTGCTTACTGTGGCGGATTATGGGACATTCAATGCCTTATTAGCCTTTGCAAGCATCGCCGGTGTGCCTGCAATGGTTGTCAGCACGTCACTTATCAAGCTAGCCTCCGAACTTAAAGCTAAGAACCGCTTTGACCAACTGACTCAATTGTATTGGAAACTATCCTTTTTCGCGTTGGTTTTTGCCGTACTTATTTCTGCATTTTTTGCATCGTTCCACCAACCTATAGCTGATTTTTTCAACATACAGAACGCAGATCTTTTTTACTATTTTGGGCCATTCCTTGGTCTTACTTATTTACTCATCGTTCCGGCCGCTTATTTACAAGGGTTGCTACGCTTCAAAGCGTATGCTTTGTATAACGTTTTAGGTGGGCTATTCCGTTTTGTGTTTCCCGTGATACTGGTTATTGTAGGATTGGGCCTTCCCGGTGTGTTTATGGGAATTGCAATGAGCGTTGTTCTGATGTACGCGCTAAGTACATTACTAACAAGCAGGAACTTTATTGATTATAATAAGGAAAGCTTGCAGGTCTTTTATAAAAAGATCGTTATGTTCGGTCTTCCTGTACTGCTAGTAAACCTTGGGATGATACTAATGAACAATATGGATATCATCTTAGTCAAAAAATATTTTGATGAGTTATCTGCCGGTTACTACGCAGGTACGGTTACGGTAAGCAAAGTGCTGTTGTTTGGAGCAGGAACGGTAGTGGTCGTTATGTTTCCTCAGATCTCCGAAGCTTACTCAAAGGGAGAGGATTACACAGGCAAGCTGAAAAAGTTTCTGGCCCTTCAGTTGCTACTTGTTGTTGGTGGTGTGGTGGTGTTTACATTACTACCGGGATTGATCGCAGGTGTAATGTTCGGAGAGAAATTCCTCCCGTCTGTTCCGTACATTCCGTTATTTTCGCTTTTTGTGGGCGTGTATGTTCTGATCAATTTCATGGTGATGTTCCTTCTTGCCATCAATAAAACAAAAGTAGCCCTACTCCAGATACCTGCCGTAATTGCACAATATATCCTTATATATTATTTCCACGACAGCTTGACCGATGTCATTAAAATAAATCTTTTTGTTGCAGTGTTTCTACTAGTAACTATTTTGTTGTATTATGTAAAGCATGCTGGTTTCCATAATCGTTCCCGCGTACAAACAAGAGAAAACTATTAAAGAAGACATCGAAAAGATCTGTACGGTAATGAACAGTACCAGATTCGATTTTGAGATGATAGTGGTAGTGGATGGATTTTTGGATAATACCTATGAAGAGGCGAGTGCAGCAGATTGTAAGAAGATCAAGGTTTTGGGATACGAGAATAACAAAGGAAAGGGGTACGCGGTTAGATATGGTATGGCACGTTCTACTGGCGAGTATGTAGCGTTTATCGACGCGGGCATGGAGATCGATCCTAACGGTATCTCAATGATGCTTGAACAAATGATCTGGTATGAGGCGGATATAATGGTTGCAAGTAAAAGGCATCCAGCTTCGAAAGTAAAATATTATTCAAGGCTTCGTAAATTGTACAGTTGGGGTTATCAAATGATCGTGTGGGTACTTTTTGGGCTAAAGATCAAGGACACACAAACAGGGCTTAAAGTATATAGGCGGGAACTATTAGAGAGAGTGTTACCTCGGCTTGTGGTTAAAGAATTTGCATTTGACGTAGAACTGCTTGCCGTAGCACGTCACTTGGGGTTTGATAGAATATTCGAAGCGCCCGTAAAAATAACCCTTAATTTTACCGAGGAATCAAAGATTAAGAGGAATAAACCATTATTTTTGGATCCAACTGTCCGTGGAGTATTATGGGATACCGCATCAGTTTTTTACAGAATATATCTTCTTAGATACTATGAGGATAGGTGCAGTAGAAAATGGATCTACGACGAGGAATTAGATATGCGGATAAATACAGGCGAGTTTGCACATAATCAATAAGAAGGTTTGTACAAATAAAAACCGCCCGGGTATTTTGTACCACAAGCGGTTGTATTTGGTCAGGAAAAATCCGTCACGATCTTTGACCTGATTTTATTCAGGTATCTTATTAACCACACTTCATCAAACACTGTAATAAAAAACGGCGGGAACATCTCCAGGATCCACGGAACATCCAGCAATCCTAGTTCATACAGGATTGGTGTAAGTGACCACCTACCGGAAGTCATTAGTTGTACCTGGTCTTTAACCGTCGGATGCACATGGATCAGTTCAATCTGGTGTCCTGCTTCTTCCATTAATGTTAGAAGGCTGTTCAGATTTTTACCGATCCTCTTTTTGCTTCTGTCCTTGCTTCGTCTAAAGAAATGGTGTGTATCGATGACTAGTCTTTGCTCACTACCCGGGAACACAATTTCTTCGAGTCTGAGATTTGCGTCCATTCCTTCCGGAAGTATTTCGAACAATTTTTGTGGAGAAGGAGTGTGCCGTATTTCCGTACTGGGGTCCAGAACCCGCCTCATTTCCCTGAGACGAGTGCTTACATCGCCGCGGTCGCCAAATATTATTTGAGAAGTGATATCGGGTTCATCATCGTCAGCCAGTCCTAATTTCCTTTTCAACACGCCAATCCACCGATCGTTTCCTGTACTGGGATGCCATGCCTGGCCTTCCCAGGATATGATTTTATCCGAATACATGGAAAGTTTTCTTGGATTCACAACTCTGTCGGGTATGATCTGTATACCCTCAAACCCTGCTCTCTCCGCTAAAAAAACGATATGTTCTAAATTTGTTAATGGAAAGAACACCGTAGCTGATATACCGTTTCTACCTGGCATATGTTTCTCCCTTCTTATTTAACAGCCAAATAAAGTGCTATAGGCCTATTGTAACATATTTAGTTGTGTCTCTAATCCTTAAATACAGTATTATATAATGATATATAACAAATAAAGTGTAGTATCATCAGAAGTAATTAAAAAACATGGATAATAAAACGCCGCTTATATCAATAGTACTACCGGTCTATAACGGAGAAAAATACATTAAACATGCAATCGATAGCATTTTAAATCAAACTTTTAAAGAGTTTGAGCTTATAGTTGTTGATGATGCATCTACTGACTCTACACCTGAGATCCTCAAAGAATACATACATAAGGATAAGAGAATTATTGTTATAAGAAACGAAAAGAATTTATATATCGCCCGTTCGTTAAATAAAGGGATTGGTCTTTCCAGATCGAATATCATTGCCCGTATGGATGCTGACGATGTTAGTTTTCCCTGGAGGTTGGAGATGCAGTACAAACTAATTTCAGATGATCCGGAAGTAGGAGTGGTAGGCGCCGATATTCAGATCATCGACGAGAATGATCGTGTGTTAACCTACCGTTCGTACAAAACAAATCCCGGATCTTTGAAACGAACTATGATGAGATATAGTCCCTTTGCCCATCCTGTCGTAATGTTCAGATCTGTGGTTCAAAATGGGAAGCAAGTACAAATTTTCTTCAGTACCTTACCCCTTGTTGAAGTATAGGGTTTTTATGAATTCTACCAGTAATAGAAAACTGAGGAGGGTAGAAATGTTAACGTTAAAAATGCGGATTAACGCTGTAAGAAACCTTGGCTATACGTATGGTATTTCTGATGTGATTTACAACATATTACAATTAGCAACAGGATACATTATGCCCCCTTCTTTTAGAGTTGATTTATTCAATTTTCTTAGGAACAGAGGGTTAATATAGTGTCTAAAAATATTGCAATTGTTGCTCACAAATATCTTACGCAGCCTGACGATGATCTGGTGATTTACCTTAACAAGAACAAATATAAGAATGTACTTCACATACGCCATAGTTTTAACGAGGCTGAAGATAGATGCAGCTATTATACATGGTATAGAGACGGAGCTTTTTGTAAGGAGGAGAGATCAAGAGATTATAAGAATTGGCCGGAACCGTTGATTTACCTAAAGGAATTGTTTTACACAGTGAAATGGGTTGTCGGTTCTAAGTTAGTTTGGGATTACTACATCGGGATGGATGGATTATGTACATTGTCCGGTGAGTTGTTAAAGTTTATTAAAAAGGTTGAAAAAACCGTTTATTGGGTAATAGATTTTGTGCCGGGAAACCGGTTTGATTCGGAATTAAAAAACCGGATATATAAGTTTATTAATGTTTCCGGGTATAAGAATTCAGATGAAGTGTGGGATTTGTCTCCGAGAATGGCAGAAGCCAGGGAAAATTTGTGGGGTATTCCCAAGTCAATTTATAAAGTGCAAAAAGTGGTGCCTTATGGTGTGTGGCGGGACCGGATAAAAAAATATTCATATACCGAGTGTGAAAGAACGACTTTAGTTTATATGGGGATACTTATACCGAAACAAGGTGTTCAATTAGTAATACAAGCACTTCCTCAGTTAATAAAAAACATTCCGGGGTTAAAATTCAAGATCATTGGCGGTGGGGAATACAGGATCGAGTTGAAAAACTTAGCTTCAAGTTTAGGTGTGGGCGAATACTGTGATTTTAAAGGAAAGATAGAAGAAGATGAAGTTTTAGAAGCAGAAATTGCCAAGTCTTGTGTCGCAATAGCTCCTTATATAAAAAGTTTAGATACCTGGACATATTACGCAGATCCGGGAAAAATAAAGAAGTATTTGGCGTGCGGAGTTCCTCCGGTACTGACTGACTTACCTTGGATGTCTAAGCAGATCCGGGATTCAAATGCAGGTATAGTTATAGAGGAAAATATAGAGAATATTGTGGATGCGGTAACAAAACTTATGCAACCCGAAATCAATGATATATATCGTAAAAACGCCGTGGAATTTTCAGCTTCTTTTGATTACAATGTTATTTTTTCAAGTTTGTTTACTTAGGAGGTAGGAAATGAAGTTAGCAAAAAGAATCGCAGGTTTTTTTTATTATTTATATTACAAAATATTAGGAAATAACATTTACAAGGAGAATTTAGGTAAGTGGTTTTACGATAACGGTGAAGAAACTTTATTAGTCGATCACGTATTAAACCAGGACAGTATTGTTTTTGACGTGGGTGGTTATATTGGTGTTTTTTCTGACAGGATCTTGAAGAAGTATAGTCCAAATATTTACATTTTTGAACCAGTAGACACTTTCTATAAGACTCTTGTATCAAAATATAATAACAGCCCTAATGTTCACATATTTAATTACGGTCTTTCGGGGACTAATGGGGAAATGTTCATCAGTGTGTTGGGAGAAAAAAGTTCAGTCTATTCTGAAGGCCAAGATAAGCAGAAAATCGCCTTGCGTGATGTTTCAGAGATAGTAAAAGAATTAAATTTATCCAAGGATATTGATCTAATATCTATAAATATTGAAGGTGGAGAGTACTCACTATTAGACAGGATTATTGAGTCAGGGTTCATCAGTCATATAAAGGAATTGCAAGTTCAGTTTCATACCACGGTACCTAATGCCGCCAAAGAAAGAAAACGGATAGTTGAAAAGTTACTTCAAACACACAACTCTTCATATAGTTATCCGTTCGTTTGGGAAGGTTTCGTCAGAAAAAGTTAGAATGAAAATATTATATTTCGTTCCCCATCTTAATACAATCTACGCAGGAAGGACAATTTACAATGGCTATAAGAACGCTTTCACGGACTTAGGTCACGATTTTAGATTTCTTACAGCTGATAGCAACCAAAAGAAAGAAATAGAAGAATACAAACCTCATATAATTTTTACAGGTATTAATTCGTATGTTCTGAAATTTCTGGATTTGGAAAATATACAGCAAGCAAGGAAGAATGGAGCCAAAGTTTTCGTCTCGATACCGTTTTGGAAATCACCTCTATCAAAATTACGCATTAACGAATCTCCCGGTCTGTCTGATATGCCTGAATATACCAACATGATAAAGTCCGGCAGATTTGGGGATGTATACTACAATGTTTGTGAAGTCGGTGATCCACGAATGGAAGGTTTTGAAAAGGAGACCGGTTATAAACATTACACAATCCCTTTAGCAGCAGACAAAACTATGCACTATCCGGAATATTCGGAGCGATTCCACTCCGATATATCCTTCCTTGGTACCAATCTTCCTGAAAAACGCGCGTTTTTTAAAGAAGTCATACTCCCTATGCGGAGCATCTATAACGTTCGTACTTACGGTCAGGATTGGGCTGCTACAGACCGTATCCTATCCTTAATCCAAAAAGGTGGTCAATATTTTAACATCCCTTATCTTAAAGCTTTGCAAAAACCTAAATTAAGTTTAGAGGATGAAAGAAAAATATACACATCATCCACCGTATCCTTGAACGTCCATGAGGAGTATCAGAAGAAGTATGGAGGAGACTGTAACGAACGGACATTTAAAATACCTGCATGCGGAGGTTTTGAAATTACTGACGATGTTGCATGCATAAGAAAATATTTTAGAGAGGGCGATGAGATAGTGATTGCTGATGATAAAGTCGATTGGACGGAGAAGATACAACACTATCTTAAATATCCTAATGAGAGATTAAAGATAATAGAAGCAGGTAAACAAAGAGTATTAGCTGAGCATACTTATCATCATAGGGTTCAGACTATATCGAATATCCATAACAGTATCAGTTAAGATTCAACCGATTTCCAGGAACTAAAATCCCTGTTGAGTAACTTTTCCAGAGAATTAATATCATCCATAAAAATCTCAACACATTTTTTTCTGTCATCAACGCTCATTTTTGGATACTGGCTGGGGCGTTTATTAATTGTAGAATAAATATTAAAGAGTGTCCTACTCTCTAAGATTCGCATTCGTACATTCTCAAGTTCTAATCTATCGATGGCGACCATACACTTATGAATAATATCTTTTAAGAGTTTGCTTTTTGTTTCATAGGCACTGTTAATTCTCTTATCAATTGATGGGGGAATGAAACTTGGATCTACTCCCAAAAAATTATATAAGTCACGTGTGACGGAGGTAGGGTTTTTAATTGTATCGTCGTAAATAACTACATGGATATTATCAGCAGGAAAGTTATCATAAAATTTCTTTAAGTGTTTATAATAAAATCCTTTATCAATAAACATTCCTTTAGATAAAGATTCCGAAAAACTCTCCGGGACGTCAAGTAATGTTCCATGATAAAAATACCAATATGACGAGTAGACCATATCAACAGGATTTCTAAGAATAGCTACTAGTTTAACATTTGGCAAATGTTCCTTAATTCTTTCATACGCGACTGGATCTGCCATATACGATGCGCTAAATTCACCACGTAAGTATCCAACTTTTGGTTCAGGAAATTGCTGTAGATACCATTCAAATCCACGATTATAACAGGATAGTCTGTTTGTTTTATGCTCACCCCATATATCATCCGTATTAAAGAATAGTACTTCCTTCCTAGTTTTCTTAGATGAAAGTAATATTTGTGGATGTTCTTCCAGACACTTACTAAGCCATGTAGAACCGCTTTTGGGAGCACCGATGCCGATAAAATCTATTGAATCCATAAAAGTAATAATATCACTTTCGTGTAGTTAAACGCTATTAGCAGGTTTGAAAATTCTTCCCGGACAGCGAATTGTTGTCTCTATATTACCGGTTTTTTTATCTATGACGTTTGTTGATGAATATAGAGCTTTAAAAATTCCGGAATCTTGACAGCTCCACTCCACCTTATGTTTATTGATACAACCGGATACGGCTTTTTCAAAGGGTTGTGAATAGATGCATTCTTTGTTTCCATCACATTGCTCGATAACATTTGCCGTTACATCCACCTCATCTGAGGATTTTGGGCACTCCGTTATATTGGCGGCTTTCCGTATTGTTATTTTATTTCCCTCATCAGTATATGTTTTTATGAAAATTACCAACATAATGATAATAAAAGTAAATGCAGAAAAGTATGCTGCTAAAGATAGTTTTTTAATCATAAATAATTTTTAATTATATTAACAACCTGCTTTCTTGTCGGAGTGTAGTACATCTGGTACAGAAGAAGAATTGCCAGCAGTATAGCCCACACTTGTGAATACTTATCCTGATGCTGAGTTGACATACTCCAAGGAAAGAATGGAACTTTAATATTACCTATCAGTAAATTCATTTGGTACCGGACTAAGCCGCTAATATTTGCTGAAGGACCTGCAGCTAAATAAATATAAGTATTTAAAAAGTATATGAACGCAATAATATTTTTATAAAACACAGACATTGCTAGCAATGGGACAGCCATATATTGATTTGCCAAGGAAGGTGAAAAGGCAAACATCGCAAGTAAATAAAGTGGGTACACGATCTTAATATCCTTTACTTTATTTATCGCCAATACACCAAATAATAACAAACTTGTAACAAAGAAAAATGAATAATCTTTAAAGAAAGGCGTCCACGAAAAGTATTTTTGTATGTAAGCAGCCGGTAAAAATAGATGAAGAAGCTGAGCAAAACCGGAAGTACCGTACAGCCCTCCGCTTCTGTAGTCAAATACAAACATCTTTATATTCCTAAATGTGATCGCTGCAGGATGATAAGAATCACGTAAGATTTCTATTCCGAAAAGTCCGAAAAAGATAAAATACGGTATAAAGATATAAGTAATAATATCCGAGGTTTTAAAGATCTTATTCCTGCGGTGCATAAGAAATACGTAAAACGGGAAAAAGAATAAAACGTGTTTTATACCCAGAGAAAATCCTAAAATTATGGCGGAGGCAATCAGGAGTTTTTTATACTTGGGATTCTTCTTTTCATAGAGATCTTTTGCCTTTAGTAAAACGAACCAACTTAACAAACCTATCATAATAGTTGTGCTTTCTATCTGTGAGTGATATCCGGTGATAAGTAAACTTACCGGATTTAACAAGTAAATAAGCGATGATACTTTTCCGAATATTTTCCAGATTAATAATGCCATGATAGTGTCGAATATGGATAGGAAAAATACCACCCAGATGTGGAATGTATACATGTCATTAAGGGATAATTTATTTAAAGCAAACGCTAAGAAATATAATGCGTAAGATCTGATTGGACCGTGGTTATAAAATTGAGTATATGTATATATGACCCTGCCGTTTAAAAACCCATCTAACATTCCTCTAGATACGTGTTTCCATATCTCGATGTCATTATTATAGCCAAGCGTTGATATTGATAGTTTTAAAATAAAAACAACAACTGCTACAGAACTAAAAACGAAAAAACCCTTCATTCAACTATAATACCTTAATTTTGAAGTTGGTGGCAATGAGCGAAGCCTTTACTTTATGCAGGACTGTATAAAAAGTGAATGCTATACTATTTTATATGGAAAAAATAGTACTTAATCTCGGTTGTGGGAAAACCAGAATACCCAACTCTATAGGTGTGGATACAGTTAAAATTGAGGGTTACGTAGATGTTGTCCATGACTTGAACCAAGTACCCTATCCCTTTCCTGATAATTACGCAGATGAAGCTCATATGTATCACGTGCTCGAACATTTGGAAAATCCTTTAAGAAAATTGGAGGAAGTTTATAGGTTTTTGAAGCCGGGAGGTATTTTGTATATGAGGGTTCCTCACTTTTCTTCTTTGGGTGCTTTTACCGATATTACACACATTAGGCCATTCGGATACATGAGTTTCGACTGTTTGAAAAGTAATAATTACCAGCATTTTTATACTAACGTGGAATACAAGATACTTGAGAAAGAGATAAAGTATTTTGGCCTTTACCCAAACAAAGGATTTTACGCAAAATACATTCATGCTAATCAGTGTGTATGGTTCGCAAAACCATTTGTTCTGTTATTGAATAAACTAATTAATTTAAGTCCAATATTTTTTGAAAGAGTGTGGTGCTACTGGGTAGGTGGCGCGACAGAACTTATGATTACGCTTCAGAAAGTTTAGAAAAACATGAATAAAAGCAATGTAATAACAGATCAAGAACTATTTTTTAACCAAAACTCATTAGCCGGGAAAAAGGAATTTACCAAAAACATCTTTTATTATTATGCAAATAAAGAGCAAATCGAAGGTTTTAATTGGATAGAAGACAAGAAAAATATTTTAGAATATGGATGCGGATCAGGCACCTCTTTGGATATCTTTTTTGAGGCCAGAAATCTGGAAGAATACTTTTTTTACGGAGTAGATATAGCGGAACAGGCTGTAAAAAAAGCAAAAGAGTACTATCCAGGTTACACTTTCTATAAAATAAAAGATAATAAAATACCGCAGATTGAGGATGGTACTTTAGATGCAGCGTTTATGCTTCATGTATTGCACCACTCATTTGATCACGGAGATATATTCAGTGAGATATATCAAAAACTTAAACCAGGCGGCAAGTTCTTCTTAAGCGACCTAAGTTCTAACAACATTTTTATTAGATTAGGAAGAAATATCTTCGCACTATTTCCGGCATTCTTTAAAAATAAGTTTCCCGATGATTTGGTAGTTGATGGAAAAATTCCGGAGAAGTATCCGGTGGATTATCAAAAAGTTGCTATGCTTCTAAGGGATACTGGATTTGAAGTGCAGGAAATAGGACACGGCCATGTGTTCTTTTTCCTTTTTGGATGGTTGGATAGGTTTGTACCATTAACAAAAGTTAAGCACCTTACTTCTATATATCCAAAGATTATGAAACTGGAAGAAAGATTACTGAAACATAATTTATTTAAGAAACAAGCAGAAGTTTTTTATATTAAAAGTGTTAAATAATATAGATACAAACAATACTACTACAATAGCATCGGGAGATTACTCCAATTCTTTGAACATGTTCGTCTACGAAGAAGTTCCTGAGGATTCTCTTTGTTTGGATGTGGGGTGTTGGACTGGGAACCTGGGAAGGTTACTTAAAGAAAAGAAGCGATGTGTAGTCGACGGAATTGAAGTTAATAGGCAAGTTTCAGAACAAGCACTAAGAAAAGGTTACAGAAATGTGTTTATAGTAAATTTAAATAATGATAGTTTTGAACTAGATAACACTGATGGACGTTACGATGTAATAATATTTGCCGATGTACTAGAACACTTAGTCAACCCTGTGGGAGTTCTAACGAACCTTATGAGATATTTGAAACCGGATGGAATAGTTATTGTGTCGCTGCCTAACGTAGCATTTATTTTAAATAGGTTGTTGTTACTAATGGGGAAATGGGATTATAAAGATTTTGGAACTTTAGATAAGACTCATTTGAAATTTTATACTGTAAAATCGGGAGCACATATGGTAGAGTCTGCGGGGTTGGAGCTAGTTAAAGTATTACCTTATAACCAGTTTGGTATACTGACACGTTTAAACTATTTAAATAAACTCCTCCCAACTCTTTTTAGTTACCAATTTTTAGTTGTTGCTAAAAACGAAAATGGAAAATAAACCATTACTAACATTTGCTATACCTACATATAACCGATCCGAGACTTTAGAAGAAATTCTCAAAGAGTTAGAGAAACAGAATACTGATGAGGTAATAATATTAGTATCGGATGACACCTCGCCGGATAATACCCAAGAAATGGTTTCAGGCTATAAAGATAGAATTCCCAATTTAATTTATAACCGGAACGAGAAGAATTTGGGTTTTAACGGGAACGTGTGTACTTGTTACGAGTTGGCTCCTACAAGATACGTTTGGTTCTTTTGTGATGATGATACTTTGCTTCCCGGTGCAATTAATAGCGTAGTAACCGCGCTAAAAAAGTACGAACCTGTAGTTACGGTCTTTAATCACACACAGATGGATCCTTATGGAGTTAAGGTCACGGCAGGTGTGTCCCAAGACATAATTTATAACAGTGTGGAT
>LCBS01000002.1:0-11125 GCA_000997355.1 candidate division WWE3 bacterium GW2011_GWB1_41_6 | reverse complement strand
AGTAGAAAAAAGGCTACCTCTCGACGTTATCAAGCGGGAAAACTATATGGACAATATATATTTTCAAGTCACGCTTTCCCTCCTTCTTTTAAGCGATAAGTTTAAATTTGCTGAAATATCTTCGTTGGTACTGCATCGTAATGTAGGTTATAAATACGGGGAATTTTTCAAGTTCTATATGGTGGACCATCTTAAAGCTGTAACCATTATTCCACATAAAATGGACGTTAATAAATTTGTATCCTGGTCTAAAGGACATTTATTTACAGCTTTAAAGTTATACTTATCGAGAAAGTTAGGTCTATTTTTGTATAAAGGAAACCCCACAACTGATACTCTAAAAGCACTATTTAAGTTCTATCGATTTACATGCATCGTAATACTTATGTTTCCGATAATATATTTTTTAACACCGGCTTTTGTTCTTAAAGGAATTTACTTTTTGCAGCTTATGAGGATACACGGTTACAACGATGCTAAGGTAGTTTATAATAGAACAATTAACAGAGCGTTTACTGACGAAAGACGTACCGGATTTACCAGTTATAGATAAATATGGAGCAACTAATAGCTAAAATAAAACACTATTTATCTTTTGCGGGATTAATAGTCTTGCCGGCAAAGAAACAGAATATTATAGATGAATTCCATAAACTATATTATGATTCATACCTTATAGGTGGTACTTGGACTAGCAACAAATTTTTAGGAGTAGCTACTCAAAAATGTCCTTTAGATCTATTTGTATACCAGGAAATATTATATGAAACAAAGCCGGATCTGATCATAGAAGCGGGAACCGCGAACGGTGGTGGTGCACTGTATCTTGCCTCAATATGCGATTTGATGGGGCATGGAGAAGTTTTAACAATAGATATCACTGATCTTGGTAATCTTCCTGTGCACAAAAGGATTTCTTACCTTTTTGGATCCTCAACCTCAGAAGAAATAATCAAAAAAGTAGAAGAAAGAATTCAGGGTAAAAATCGCGTGATGGTAATTCTCGATTCGGATCACAGTAAAAACCATGTGTTGCAGGAGCTGAGACTTTATCACAGGTACGTCACCTCCGGATGTTACTTAATTGTGGAAGATACAAATGTGAATAGCCATCCGGTTAGGCCAGAGCATGGACCCGGGCCGGCTGAGGCGTTATCCGAATTCTTTGATGAGAACAGTGATTTTATAGTTGATAGGGAGCGCGAAAAAGCCTACTTAACTTTTAATCCCGGTGGTTACTTGAGGAAAAAATAGTAACTATGAAGTACAAAGCGTTTCTATTTTTCCTAACGATAGTACTTACATTCATTTTCCTAAAAGATGTCAAGCAAGGCTCATTTCTTTTTCTCCATGACGAGGATCTTTTTTTATCAAAGAATGAAAGCTTGAGTGCTTTTTACGTTCAGAATCCTTTAGATCTAGGCAGTCCAAATAGCTCTATCATGTTAGCAACTTTTTGGTCGCGTTTGTTTTACACATTTGTCTACAGTGTAGGGTTAAACTTGAATCAGGCACAAGTAGTCATTTACTTTTTAAAGATTCTAATAGCACTATTCCTGCCGTATATTGGTTTTAAAAAATTATCGACTCTTTACCTGAAAGATTCCAATGATTTAATTTCACTTGTAGTCTCTCTCTGGTATAGCTTTAATACTTACGCAGTGATTTATTGGCATGGGAACAGTTTTTCACTACCATTGCTACTCTGCTATGCTTTAGCACCGCTGTCGTTATACTATTTGCATTTGGCTATCCTTGAAAAGAGTGACACACGGATTAAAGCAAAAGCCGCATTACTGCTATTTCTCATGTCATTCGGTTTCTATCTTTTTGCGGTATATTTGCTTGTTATAACCTTTTATATAGTGGTGTATATATTAGCTTATAAAAAGAATGTTAAGAGCGTTATTGCTAACACTTTTATTCTGGGAATACTTTCACTTCCGCTGTTTTCTTTGTTTTTCGTTTCACTTTATAACACGTTCGTCAATGGTGCAGTTACAGTAAATACTACAGGAGGGGAAACTTTCGGCGCACTTAGAGGGAGCCTGCTTTACCCCTTATTCATGTGGTTCTCGTGGGGAATTTACACAGTGTGGGAGCCAAGAAATATTTTTACGTTTTATCGTTACTACTATACATTACCATCATTACTTTCTCCTTTTGTTATATATTTTTTGATAATTTACGGCGTCATGAAAGGTAAGAAAAACTTACTCATATATCTATTTCTAATACTCTTTTTGTTGATGGTTTTTGTAATAAAAGGGAGTCAGCCGCCGTATGGGAATGTTTTTTTACACCTAATTGATAATTTCCCCTTGTTCAGAATTTTTCGCTCTCCAGATAATAAGTTTGGTTTTGGGATTGTGTTTACTTTGTCGATACTTTTATTACTGGTCTCGAGAAAGTTTAGAAAGCCGCTGTTTGTGATTTTGATAAGTTTAGTGGTGCTTATACAAGGGTTTCCTTTATTTTCTGGTGTAGCGATTAAGGGAGAAAATACCACAACATCTACAGATAGAATAATTTCAGTTCCTTCGGAATACAAAAGTTTGATAGAATTTTTAAACTCCAGTACAGATCCATATGGGTATGTACTTGTTTTTCCGCCACAGGAATTTGGATTCTTCAATTTAGGTGAAAATGAAGGACATGTAGGTCAGGACCTTTTACCTAAGTATTCTGAACTTCCTTTTATTTATCTTTCTGAATACAGCAGTATGCTTAGTGACACATATACGATTTTGAGAAATTCTATCAGTAGGAACGATCTAACCATATTGGATAGGTTTCCTGTCAAATACATTGTTATCAGAAACGATACGGGAAGTTTGAGACCACCCAAAGAATTAATAGACGCGATAGAAAACACTTTTAACAAGGTTTACGAAAACAAACTTTTTAAAGTATACGAAAATTCTAATATGACATCGTTAGTTGAGGGTGCTGGTGTCAGGTTTTCAATGATAAATCCTATTAAGTATGAAATAACTTTATTAAATATCAGGGGGGATAAGAAAGTGGTTTTTAACCAAAATTATAACTACGGTTGGACACTATATCCCCGAGCAATCTCAGCGGTTGAGGAATGCTCTAAATCATTCGAATTTGCAGATGGAGGTGTAGAATGTGTAGCCACAAAATACCCAATTATTCCCACCGACATTTACTATTTGTTTCAACCCCCTGTTTTTCAGGATAAACACGAAAAAGGCAACGGATACGCAAATATTTGGACATTCAATGCAGATGAGATTAAAAATGTTTTAGAACCATGGCAGTACAGATTAAACTCAGACGGTAGTATGGATATCGGTCTAACTCTGTACTTCAGACCTCAAGCACTGTTCTATTTTTCTGTATTACTAAATTTTCTCTATCTGTTAGGAGTATTAGTTTTCATTTCATGGAAAAATATACACGCAAAAAAATAGTACGTCTAATAACCAATAAACATGTAATCTCTTTGTTAATATATTTATTCATCTCACTAATATTAGGCTATCTATTTACTCACAAACTTGTAGGAAATCAGTTTTTGATGGTAGGGGATCAGTATATTACATTTACTCTCGAAAAATCTGTAAACGAACTTATCTTTGTCAGAAAAATTGAAAATATGGGTGTCCATAACGCATGGCAGTCAGTAATCCATTTTTGGGATTCCTTATTCTTTGTATTAGCTTACAGTTTTGGATGGTCCGGTGCTTTTACCGAAAGAATGATATATACGCTGACTTTATTTACGACCTTAGCCCTATCCTATATAGGTTTTAACAAACTGAAAGGCATTACAGATATGAATGTAAGCCACTTATCTCTGTACGCTGTTAACTTTTGGTATGTGTTTAATCCTTATACTTTTACGCTTTGGCATGGGGGTGTTTTTGGTTTAGGTTTGGCTGTAACGTATGCACTTGCACCTTTAATATTTTTTTATACACATAAGATTATAACAACCAAGTTTGACACGAGTAGTGTTGTGATCTTAGCTATCCTGTTATTTTTATCGTCTTTTGTATTTTGGTTATTCGCTCCTTTAGTGTTTTTCTTAGTAACTTATACGTTGTTTTTTGTTATTACGAAGAAAGGCAGACTAATGTGGCTTGACTTACTAAAAAGCATCACATTAATAGGTCCATTGTTACTATTTGTAGCCAGTATGGTTTTTTTTGCTATAGTGTTTGAGTATTTTGGAAAAACGGGGTATAGAAACCCATTCATCGTAAGAAGTTTCGAAAACCAGCAAGGGGGACTTTGGTACATGGTTCTTATGTACTTTTCTTGGGCTATCTATACAGATTGGACGCCTCGAACACTGTATCCTTTTGGTAACTACTTTTTTACTAAGAATTATATTTTTTCAACACTAGCCTTATATTTTACAATTGTTTATGGTTTAACTTTAGTGGTATATAAGCGCTTGAAGACTAATAATAGAGTCCGTGTATTATCAGAACTGATTAAGGAAAACGCCGTTTTATTTTCGCTGTTTCTCACACTATTAGTATCTATATTTTTTGCTAAAGCTTCTCAGCCTCCTTTTGGTGGACTCTTTGGATTTATGTTCGACCATGTTCCTCTATTCTCTGTTTTTAGAAGCGCGGATGCCCGTTTTGGTTTTTGTGTTGTTCTCTCTGTTGCTTTACTTTTGATTTTCGTATCAAAGTTTATCAATAAATATGTCTTTGCCTATTTATTATTTGCAATCGTTTTTAACCAGAGCATTTTATTGCTATCGGGTGAGGCGGTTTACGGTAGAAATGTCGAGAACAGGTATATTGATAGGATTGTTTATCTTCCAAAAGCATATCAGGATTTAATTGACTTTTTTAATTCTGATACGCAAGAGTCAGGTTATATTTTTCCTCTACCCCCGGTCAGTTACGGACACTATAACTTCGATTATAACGAAATACACATTGGTCAAGATTTGATACAAAAATTCATACAAAGACCTTTTTGGTACTCGTCTCTTGAAGCGACCGGGTCGTCTCTCAGTTCGTACAATAAGGTTGATACAGCAATTAAGCAAAAGGATATCAAAACACTCGAAGAACTCCCCATAAAGTACATTCTATTTAGAAACGATGCTATTTGTAAAAACTGTAGATTTGTATCAGAAGAGGACTTAAACGGTAAACTGGAATTAGTGTTTAAAAATGAAGTGTTCTCGGTTTATGAGTTTAAGAATCGTAAATCTATAGTGTATTCAGACAATTCCGAGTTTAAGATGGTCAATCCAATTAAGTTTAGGGTAAGTTTGAAGAACATCAAAGGACGTGTTCCCCTGTTGTTAAACTTAAGTTATAATCCCCATTGGAAATTATATATAAACGGATATTCTAATAAGATTAATTGTGTTAACAACAATTGGATATTCCTCTCAAATAATGGGGAGTGCGTTGATAGCACAAAGGTGTTTGAGGGTGAGGAGTTATCCTACTTGTGGAGAAAACCCATATTCGAGGAAAGTCACAAAGCAAGTAGTGAAATAGTTAACAAGTGGGAAGTAGATTCGGATTATATAAAAGCCAACTACGATACAAGTTTCTATAACGAAAATGAAGATGGGTCAGTTGATATCAATTTAGTTATATATTATCAGCCACAATCTTGGTTTTACCTCACAATAGCTGTTTCTTTTGCGACTATGTTTGCGCTTTTGCTCTATATATTGGTTACCGCTAGAATAAAACAAAATGCTTAGTTTAACATCACAAATAGTCTACTCGTATAATGACATGGCGTCGCTACTAGTTAGTGGTTTAGGTCTTCTAGTAAAATACGACTATTTACCTTTAGTTTCTTCCGACTTATTTTTATCCAGGATAGAGGTAGTCAACTTATTAGTATTGAAGTATCTTTTTACTTTCTTACAGCCTATATTCGTGGCAAATATTTTAGCTATTTTTTACCTAATTCTTAATACGTCTATTTCATTCATTCTGTTTAGAAGGATTGTTAAGGATAGGATTATTAGTTTAATGTTTGCAATTCTATACTCAGGTAGCGTTTTCTTCATTTTCAGAGTGGTATCGTTTACTCCAAACTTATATCAGTTGTTCACGTTTCCTCTACTCCTATATTTTCTACAATTTAAAAAAACGAAGCCGGTTTTATTAGGTTTGTTCGTATTCATAATGTTTAATTTGAGTGCATATTATGCTTACTTTGCCTCTATATTTGTATTTTTCTGGTACATGACGGACTTTGTAATTAGTGAAGGGTTGTTAAGAAGACGATTTGCACTGTTTATAAAGAAAGTAACAAGTTTCTATTTAATATTATTACTATTGCTTGGAGTATTTTTCCTCCCCCTAATAATGCAAATATTACCGGTGTTTAGTAAGTACAATCCAAAGGATGTTGAGAATGTACTGGTAAATCCGGAGAATAGGTATCGTCCCATAGAAGATTTCTATAGTTTAACTTACAGACCATGGTACCTTGTCATTCCTCCTAAGTCTTCTATATTTTTTGGTGGGTTTTCAAGAAGTCTTTACGAACAGATTAAAAATACTAATTACTATCTCGCCGATGACTACTCAGAAGTAGATATGGCGGGTACTTATTTGGGCTGGCATTTTATTTTAGGAATGATTATAGTAGCGGTGCTTTTAATTTATAAACGATTATCTGGGAAAGAACTTGCTGTATTTGAGTCAGTTTACAATAATTCTGGTTTTATACTTCGATGCTTTATTTTGATCGGTTTAGCGTTACTGGTTAGCCACCCGCCCTCATTTACTATTTCAGGGTTTAATTTTTTTACTCCTACAGCATTTATTTTTCTTATCGTACCCGTATTTAGAACTTTAGTGAGATGGGCAGTTATAATCAATTTATTGGTTTTAGTGGTAAATGTGTTTTTTTATTACGACCTATACAAAGTTAGTAAGAGTGTATATTACCGTATCTTATTTATTACTGCCTTTGTACTGTTAAATTATTTTATATTTGCTGTCCGAGTACCCATTATTAATTTGAATAGTCCTCCGGATGAAGTCGTTTTTTTGAAAGAAAACGGAGGTAGGGGAGATGCTATTGCTGTTTACCCTAAAGGAGATTTTTATAGCATTTTTTGGATCTTATACCACGACCGTCCTTTATTGAACCCTCAAGATATGTTTGACGTAAAACAAGACTTTAGTTCCAATAAGTTTTCCAAGAATCTCATTACGCTTGAAGGTATAGAAGGTGCTAAAAAGTTAAAACCAAAGCACTTGATTTTATATGAAAAGGAGATAAACGAAAATATATTTAAAAACAGCAGTAATATAAGAAATATCGATGAACTAAGGATGTTTTTCGAGGAAAAATTCGGTAAAATGGTATATTCGAACAACAACGTATCAGTGTATGAAAGATCGAATTTAAATGATTAACGTTATCGACACATCAAAAATTTTAATCACAGGCAACGTACTACTTCTTTTATTGATCTATATGTATACTATGGAGGAATATGTAGGGAAGTTGGTTAAACGTGAAGTTACTAAATTCCACTTAACACTGGTACCTGTCGCTATCATACTAATTTACCAATTATACAGTTTAAAACTCGCATTTGTCCTTTCTTTTATACAAATTCTGTTCATCGTATGGGTGTTTGTATATGCAATTACAATAAATCGACTTTATCTATATTGGCTGGCAGTTATTTCAGTAGTATTCACCCCTGTTCTGTATTTTTTTGGAATACAGGAACTTGCTATATTTCTTGCCACTATGGGTTTCTTTTCTCTCGTCACGGGAGTTTTTAAAGATCTTTTTTATGAAAAATTATTTAAAGAGTAGTCTCATATTACTTATTCTGTTTAATATTTTTAACCAGGACGTTTATGGTTCAGAGAGTACGATTCAGTACAGGAGATCTTTAGAAAGCTGGAATATTGAAGCTGACATTTTAATATACGATCCAATACTAATAGAGAGCGAGGATGCGGTATATAAAGAGTCATCCAGCTCCATCTCCCTCCTTTCAGGTGAAGATATCGCTGACTTCCTATTAATAAAGTCTTCTACTTTAAACAGATTAATAGATAAAAACGTTTTAAATAAGTACGGAAGTATCATTATTATCTGTGATGAAGAATTCGTGCAGCAGCGGTCGTTTTTGTGTGGCTATGATAAGGTAGAAGTTAAATCTGAGAATGTTTTATATACAAACCTGGGTAAGAGGATAAACTCCGGCGAAGACTTAAATATCCTGTCCGTTAGAGAGTCGGGTAAATTGTTCGTGATTATTCCTGAGCAGTATATGGTTACACCTGAGTATGCCCATAGGGTTGAAGTTTACTTCCGGACATTAGGCCGGTCTCAAGGGGTACAGGAAAGCATTGGATATGCCGCTGCGGAAAAAGAGTCCATAAACTTATTGTCCATTATTAGATCAAACGAGTTTGAATTACTTTACCCTGTGATGGGATTACTTATACTTGCAGTTCTATTAAGACCTTTGATTACTACTTTAATCCTCCACCCACAAAAACTCTATAGAAAAAGCACATACCAATTTCTTTTCACTGTGTTTATTCACTATTTTAGAGCAATCAGACCTTATGCGTTTATCGTTTTCTTAGCTCTGATAATGATATACCCATTGATTCTATATACCATATCTTTTAAAAATGCAGGAGCTTTAGACTTAAATTACATCGCTACTTACTTGAAAGAGACATTCGATTTTACTAACATCGATAATTTTATTAAGAATGCAAGGTATTTAAGATTAGGCGTATCTCTACTAAACATGGTCACCCTAATTACACTTATAATATTACTTATTCCTGAGATACAAAACATTTTTTATAGATCGGTCACAAAATTGTGCAGCTTAAAACTTAATGAAAATACTTATAAAATTTTTGCACCTCTGCTACTTTTCACTATGTTAATAACTTCAATAATTGGAAATGTGGAGGATACTTACTCTTTTCTCGTTCTACTAATGTTATTGTTTTTATACATAACGTCCATAGCAAGTAGAGATAATAAAAACTCGAACGACTTGTTGTATAGTCGGCAGAAATTAGGTTTGTTCGCAACAATACTATTAATTATTTTGTCCGGTTCCATATTTAACGAATATTCTTCGCGAATGCCTATTGAACTTAGCCGCGAGGACCTTTTAGGATTAGATGAATCGGTTACCTTACTGCCTTACTCAAAGCTTTATGGGTCAAATGTTGTGTTCGATGATTTCCTAATAAATCCTGAGTTTAGGGTATTTGTAGAAAACCGCTTATTATATGATCCTGGGTATTCAGAAGTGAGAAATGTTAAGGCTGAAGACTTCAGCACACATGATAACTTTATAGTATTTGCATACGCTAATTCTAAATATTTTGCTACTTTAGCTAGGTACAATAACCTACTAGATTATGTAAAAACTCCCACGATTACTAATGCATTTATTCTTGGTGAAGAAGCGTCTCGTGAAGACGCGGAGTATGAAATTGAGTTTGGTATTCTGTGTTATAAGGAAATTGATAAGTATGAGGTAAAGATCATTAAACATACCAATGTTGGTAAAGAAGCGCCAGTTAATATGCTCAAGTTTCCTGGGTGTGGCACGGGAGAAAGCCTTCTTAACTACCGTGTACCAACGAATCTATTTGGTGAGGAAAAATTTGGTTTATATGAAGTTGATGATTTTAAAGATAAGAGCTTAGCTTATATTAAAGTATATAGAAATGGTCGTGAAGCCGAGGTAACTTATATAAAAGATCCGCTTGTGACACCGGTATTATATGAGTTTTTAAACAGCATTTCTTCCGATATTCTGTATGCATACTCTTTTGATCTAGATACCGGGACTGTTGTAAAAAGAGCGGAGAACGGACTTAACATTTCAAATGAGGTAAATGTATTACGTCAAAAAGATAAATTGAAGAACCCCTTTATTATTTGGTCTGATACACCTAATGCTGTTATAAAGAATGGGTATATAAAATAGAGTATATTTAAAATATTTTTACAAAAACGAACAAGGATTTATATAAAAAGAGTTACACAGAAAAAAGAAAATATTTGGTCGACAAATATATTTAATAATAACCTATACTATTATTTTGGATTATTACTCGTTGCAATTTTAATAACAACTGTTTTTACGTACAAACTTAAACCCGGCGAGTTCTTGTTCATGGGTGATCAGTTTTTTAGGTTCTCGTATTTTGAAACTTTTGTTAACTCCTTCTTTCTGTGGAAATTTGAACACCTGGGATTGCTCAATAGTTGGCAGCTAATACCCAACTTTTGGGATACTGTTTATTATTTATTCATATATAAAATAGGCTTTTCCATGTTTGCCGCTGAAAAGATGTTATTTTTTATCGTGATTTTCATATCCCTCTTTCTTTCCTTTATTGGATTTAGTAAATTGCAGAAATTATTTGGTCTGAAAACAGAAGGAATGGTTTTGTTTCTGGTTACTATTTGGTATTGTTTTAATCCATACATGTTGGTGCTATGGCATGGAGGTGTATATAATATAGGAGCGGCTTTGCCGTATTCGTTAGCTCCTTTAATTTTCTATTACTATCATTACACAGTATTTACAACATCTAGTCTTAGGATGAGAGTGACCTGTGCGGTTCTTCTATTTCTAAGTTCCTTTACTTTTTGGCTTTTTGCAGTGTTGGTTTTTTTCCTTGCTGGTTACACGTTAATCAATATTGTTACAAATAAAGCGTTACTTCTACTTGTATTTCGAAATATCATATATTTAACATTGCTGTACCTGCCTCTATCCGGTGTTGTGATTTTTACAGTTGCTCATGAATATTTCAATAAAGCCGGAGGTATAGACACCGCACAATTCGCATCCTTTACAGTCCAGCGTGGAGGTATATGGTATCAATTGCTAATGTTGTTTTCATGGGGGATGTACATGGTATGGGTGCCTAGATCCTTGTACTCTTTTGGGCGCTATTTTCTATCAGTTCCTTACGTAGTTGCGACTTTGTTGTTATACGAATTACTAATTTATGGAATTTACAAACAATTTAGCAGTAGAATTAGTTCTTCGATAGGTCGAAAGTCATTGGATAACAAAGATAAGAATTTGCTTATTTTTATCCTTATATTTATTGTCGGGATATTTTTTGCAAAAGGA
>LCBS01000001.1 GCA_000997355.1 candidate division WWE3 bacterium GW2011_GWB1_41_6 | reverse complement strand
AACACGTATCAATTGACTATAGGGTAAATTTATAGTAACATTCCCGCATTGGTTAAATCCCATATCGAACGTTGAAAAGGAGCATAATATGCAACGCAGTGTCAACTACCCATACTGGGTTTTGGTTGTTTTTCTGGTTGTTTTATCATGGTTGGGAGCTGAATACCAGGGAACTATTTGGCAAGTTTTGTTCACTTACCTGTTTCCGCTCGGTGTTGCAGTCTTTTCGGTTTATATCATCACGAAAGCCGATGATGTGCACCGGCCTGATGTAGACTTCAAACCCTTTTTTGTATTACTGACGGGTTTAATCCTTGCCTTGATCTTCTATATCGTATGGAACATTATCTCGTCCAGCACGAACTGGATCTTGTACGGATCGTTGTTCGTGGTGGTTTTTGGATATGTTCGTTTTGCAAGGATTTTCAAAACCATGAACCAGATCAAAAAGGAAAATCACAATGGGTAAACGGTTTAATGTCCTGGCACTCTTACTGTTTCTTACGGCGCTAATTTTCTCCGCTTGTGCTTCAAGTGCCGCAGGCTCGCCCACAACTGATCCGATCATGGTCCAATTGACCACCGACACCGGTTGGTGGATTGATACCACTGGAAGTGTCCGACGGGATGTAATGGACGCTTTGAAAGCTGAATCTCGCTCTGCCGAAAGAGATGGTTTTCAGATCGGCGGTGTGATTTTTTCGAATAGCGTGTCAGAAGTTATGGACATCTGCACGAAGTTCGGAAATTTCAACGGGATTGGCAATAAAGAGAAGGACAATGGTCTTGCAATTTGCGTCTTCCTTGACAAAGAAGGTGCAAGTGGCGATAAACCTGCTATAGCGGTAGCTGTCGGTAAAGGACTTGAAGCTACGCTAAACGATGCCAAGGTTGGAAGGTTTTTGGATACCTACTTCGTGCCTGAAAGGACAAACGGGAATTGGGAAAAAGGGACGATTAACGTAACAAATGCCTTTCACCGGTACCTGATTGATCCCGAAAACGAGGAGTTCAAAGACCCGCCGCCTAACTGGACGCTCATTATTATAATCATCGTCCTTTTGGTCATACTGCTGTTCTTAGATGGAACTTTCAACAACTTTGCATTCACGATGGCAGTTATGGAATCAGCGGCCAAAGGTGGGGGAGGTGGTTTTGGTGGAGGTGGGGCGAGCAGATAGACACCGCGTATATAATAATAAAATCAATTCAAATCCAAATTCAGATTAGGAGATGACAATGAACGTAAATATCAACAAAGGCTTACTACTTGGCGTACTTGGGATTTTCGGGTGCGCGGTAGTGTGGAATGTAATTGGCTTGGTTACTCTTTCTATGCAACGAGAAGCTGTGCGGGGGGATGTTGGGCGTGTCTGGACCATAACCGAACGTGCGATTGAACTGCTTCCCCGGCTTGAAAATGATGTTGAAGTTTTTATGAAAGACCGTCAGGATTTAGTCGAGCTGATTACAATCGCTCGCAATGACTTTCTTGCTGCGGAGAAGTCAGGCAATCTTGACCAATTAAGTGGTGTGATTGATGCAGTGATGGCAATCCAGGTACAGATTGAAGCATACCCGGAGGTCAATTTAACGCAGCAGCAAGTGGCGCTGATGGATGAGACTGCAGGATCAATCAACCGGATATCGTTTGCCCGGGATACACTGATTGAAAGCCAGGTTGGTTTTAATCAGAGTAGGATTATTTTCTTCCCGGTTGGTTTGATGTTCCCCCGTATGTCTGTATTGGGTGAATATCACGACCCGTCGACTCCACTGCCAACCAGCAATTTTGGCGGGTAGCGCAAATTGTTTAGATAAGTGTGATATGTATGTGGGGTAAAGATAAGCAGATAGTGTGGCTTCTCTTTACCCCGTTTTTTTAAGTTTAGTATCTGATTCACTCCAAATTGTTCGACATGTTGTTTGATAGAAATATCTTATAATAATGTAATGCTGTATACAGTAAAATTCCCATTAAAATATTCATACAGAGTTCTAACATTCAACTGCTAATATTCACGAATAGTTCTTGGCAAGTTGAAAACACAATAGACCCATATAGCAAAAGGAGAAGTAAGTGAACAAACGACTGTATTTAATTTTGTTAGCTTTTTTCTTGTTGGCACTTTCAGTGACCATCTCTTGCAGGATTGGGGCGGGTGAGTCTGCAAGGACCGAGTCACCAGCAGATGTTCAGCTGACACAGGAACCTGCAGTGGAGATGACTGATTCCGCTCCGGTAGCAATTACCCAATTTATACCGGTTAAAGATTTCTTCATTCTGGCCAACGATCCTTCGTGCCAATTGTTCGAAGATGAAAGTGACAAAACAACAGTAACGTACCGGTGTGTAACTGCGGATTTCACTGTTGTGTTTCAGGAGTGGACTTCCGAGGATTTCTGGAAACAAAGAATGGCCTACAACATCGATCATGAGGACAACGAGGTAATTTCCGAGCTTACTTGGAGTTCCGGTGAAAATGGGTACGAAGGTCCGTACATAGTCTTTGAGAATCTTGGTCAAACTTTTCTCTTTTGGGGAGTATCCGGCACAACATTGTCAGGTCTTATGTCATGTGGTGAATGTGATAACGACGTCCTTAGGGAATTGTTCTTGGATGTGGCTGGTGAGCATTACATTCGGGATTCGCAAGTTCCTCAGGACGATCAGCCTTCCCAGCAAATAAGTTCTGATGAAGTGGCAAGTAATTTCTTAAAACTCGCGACTAATCCTGACTGCGAGATATTTGACCCGGAATCCAGTGTTATTTCTGCAGCGTATGTTTGTGATTCCGGTGGTACAGATCTCTGGTATTACAAGTGGACAAGTGAAGAGGCTTGGGAGGATTGGTTAAACGACACAGTTAGTGAGGAGCAGGTTATTTATAATGAGGTTTTTTCGGATGGGGTATGGTTAATTATTTATAACTATGAAGGTGAGGCTATTAGTGTCTGGGGTATAAAGGGTACAGAATTTACCGGATTAGGCGGTGGTAAAATAACCGTGTCACTTGAAGAAGGAGACCCGCGTTTTCTTATTATGCCCTAAATTTTACTTCGAAGCTCTGATGGAATTCTCAATCTATCAGAGCTCTTTTTTTGCAGGCATCTTATTCTCATAAAAACACTTCATTATACTAAAATCCCCATTAGAATATTCTTACAGAATTTTAATATTTAATTGCTAATATACACGAATAGTTCTTCGCAGTTTTACAATTAATCAAGTCGCTGTAAGTCGCTATAAGTAAGAGACAAAGGAGGCTTAAGTGAAAGTAAAGAGATCGGTATGGATAGTTATTGCAGTGGTTTTGCTGTTTCAGTTGGCTTGCGGTCTGGGCTCAGGTTCGACATTGGCTACACAAACTCCTGTACCAACGCAGGCATCTGTACCAACTCAAGCTCCTGCACCAACAAACACTGCACGGCCGGCCGGGGATAACCCGATTACAGAGTTTTATGTACTCGCGTCGGAACCCGGATGCGAAGTTATTGACAATTTGAATGAGACTATTCTACTAACCATCCGCTGTAGGTTAAACGATGTGTTAGTCGAATACGCCCAAGTTGTGTCAGAAGAAAGGGTGAGTACAGTTGCCGACAATTTTCGTAAAGGATTTTCACCGCTTGGCGTTGATGAAGAGTGGTCGTCAAGTCAAAGCGGAGTGAGCGGTTTACTGTTGGGAGGTCACACCCCTGAAGGCGGTCCTGCAATTATGTGGACTGCGAAGGGGAAGACCATTGTGGGGTCTGCGGTTGCTGTCAATCGTGATCTTGAATACTTGATGGATTGGTTCGACCAGGAAGGCTCCCGTCATTATATTTCAAGTGAGCCCTCTCCCGAACCAACTCAACCGCCTGTTGCACAAGGTGACCTGATCACTGACTTTTTCGTTCTTGCATCAGATCCATCATGCGAAGAAGTTGAACCTACACAAGCAGAGAGGCTGAGGACTGTACGATGCTCATTCTCGGATGGGACAGGCACTGTTATAGTGGCCTTCCAAGAATGGGTTGCTGAATCAGCATGGAACGACTCGATAAATTCGATGGGAAATGCTGGAAATGTTGTCCTCGAAGACACGTGGAAGGCAGCATCAGAAACCGCAGGTACGCACGGCCCCTATGTCGCATGGCTGGATATGGAAGGGCGTGTTACCCTGGTGTGGGGTGTTGATGGTTATCGGCTAACCGGCATAATGCTCTGGTACAACGGTGATGTTGCTGCTGCAGAAGCTTGGTTTTTCAAAGAAGCCTCGCGCCACACTCCTTAACAAAAACGAAACGCGAAGAACTTAAACTTTCTGGCCAACCATAACAAAGTGGGGGGCCAGCTTTTTTTATTCCCACTCTACCGTCGGAAAAAGAAAACGCCGTATGGTGTGATAAACACAACTAGCCGACGATAGCACGTTCGGGCAAAACTAAATTAATATTCATACAGAAATCTAACATTCACTTGATATTATAGCCGAATAGTTCCTCGCATCTTGAAAAATCTATAGACCAACTCAGACAAGTGAAAGCCATAGGAGAAGCAAGTGGACAAACGATTTAGCACGATTTTAATTGTATTTCTGTTAGTCGCGTTGTTACTGGGTGCCTGTGCACCTCAAAGTCCGTCCCGCCCGTCAAATTCCGTTGGTCCTGTAATCGAAGCAACCGCCCGCCCGCCTTTGCCCACCTCTGTTCCTACACAGGTGAGTGAGGAATCTGGTGGCGTTGAACCGGTGCAACGTCAGCTAACGGAAGAGGAAATAAACGAAATTGTTGGGAGGATCCTTACCGAACTTGAAAAAGGCGAACCGGCAGCTCCCGATTCTCTTCCTCTTGTCGGTGCACCTTCTGTCCAGAGTGGGTACCGCGAGTTTGCCGAGTTTGTAGCCGCGCGGGTAGACATGTACTGGAAGGATCTGTTAACAAGATCCGGTCAAATTTCCCTGTACCAGTCGCCGACCGTAGAAGTATGGTCAAGCACGGATATGATAACGTATGGGTTGGGCAAAACTAAGGATCCGCGAAGTGGCCCATTCTACTACGTTTACGATGAGACCATCTACCTACCCGACCCAAGTATCTACGAGGAACTTTGGCGTGTGGAAGGGAAGATGACGCCGTTTGCCTCAGCATACCTCATAGCGCACGAAGCAGGCCATCACATTCAAAACCGGCTTGGTATCTGGGATGCGTACGACAAGATGTGGCAGGAAGCTGAAAAGACTAAGAATAAAACAGCTCAAAATTTCCTTTCACAACGGGTAGAGCTTCAAGCTGATTGTTTTGCCGGAAGTTGGGCCAATTCAGAGTACTACCAGGGTACGCTCGAACCGGGAGAATTGGAGCAAGCAATCGCTCTTTCCGGTGTAATCGGCGACGATGTTTTGGGTAATAAAACCAACCCGGCTGATATGGACCATGGAACAGGTGAACTTCGAAAATCCTGGTTCCTGTACGGTTATAACACCGGCGACCCAAGCAAATGTGGTGAGGTTTGGAACGAGCCCTCTCAGACAACACAAACCCAGCCGACTCCGACGCCCGCTGTGGTTACTCAGACGGATACTTTGGTTGAGACCTTCTTTGTGCTGGCTTCGGATCCGTCGTGTGAGTGGGTAACTGACGAGGTCACAGACACAGTACAGACCAGACGCTGTTCTTTCTCGGACGGTACGGGAACTATCGCTGTTGACTATGACGAGTGGGTAGGTGAGCAAGCCTGGCTGAAGGTAATATTTGATGCTCAGGAGGCCGGTAACCTGGTTTTGAATGATACATGGTCAGCGGCATCGGAGACAGCCGGAACTCACGGACCTTACATCGCCTGGGTTAACACTGAAAACAAGGTGATCTTGATGTGGGGAGTAGACGCGTACCGCTTAACAGGAACCCTGTATTGGTATAACACCGATGCAGCTGCCGCCGAGGCCTGGTTCTTTGAGCAGGCATCCCGTCACTATGCACCGTAAGTAAGAACTAAACAAAAGCAAGAAGCGAAGAACTTAAACTTTCTGGCCAACCATAAAAAAGTGGGAGGCCAGCTTTTTTTATCCTTACGTCTCACGTCGGAAAAAAAACTCTGTATGGTGTGATAAACACAACCAGCCGACGTTCGCACGGTCGGGCAACACTATATTAATATTCATACAGAATTTTAATATTCAACTGCTAATATACACGAATAGTTCTTCGCATTTTGAAAAATAAGTGACTAAAAAACTTAAGACAGCAGAGGGAGAAGCACGTGAACAAGAAAAGGAGTTTCATCTTAATATTTCTGGTAGTGCCGTTCATACTTGTTGTGTATGCCTTACAAAGTCCGTTCCAGCTGTTGAACACTGTTAGTTTTGCAAAAGCTGCAGCTGAGCACCCATTTTCTCCGGTGAGCGATAAACCGGTTGTGGTTCCTTTAGCCGAAGCTTTTTCTGCACATGCTTCGGACCCGTTTTGCGATAAGATTGAGGATGGGATCACAAGTACATCCCGTACAGTGCGCTGCCTTTTCGACATTGGCGGTGATGTCATCGTCGTTGATTATGACGAATGGGTGTCCGAAGAAACCTGGAAAAACATCATTTATGGAATGAGGAAAAAGGGGAAGATACTTCAAGGCGGTAAATGGGAGAGTGGGGCAGAGATTTCAGGAAACCACGGACCATATATCGCTTGGCTCACCGAAAATAACAAGGTGGCTGTGATGTGGGGTGTATACGAACAACGCCTTACCGGAATTCTGTACTGGTACGATGATAGTACAGATGATGCAGTAGCCTGGTTCATTGAGCAAACATCGACACACCGAGTACCGTAATTCGTCACTAACGGAAGCGGAGAACTTCAACTCTACTGGCCAACCATAAAAAGTGGGCGGCCAGTTTTTTTATCGCGAACTCTAGGGTTATATATATTCCTGATATACTTAATATATGCCCAACGAAACCACTCAAAGCTGGGAAAATGCATACACAAGATCAGAGGCTGCAAACCCCGAAAAAACCGTGTTCAACGAAGTTGTTCCAGTCGAACAAAGCACGGGCTATAGCTGCGGGGCAGCTGTTTTTACCTCAATACACAATACGGTGAACAAAACACCTATAGAGGAGCCCAATGTGATTGAAGATTTCAGAAAAGTGCTTCTGAAAGTAAACCTTGATATTGAGAATACAGGAGTTCCTCCCAGATTTATTATAGAAAGACTGCAGATAGAAAATATTAAGTTTTCAATAAAAGAATCAGATAATACCTATACGGACGAACAAGTTATAAGTGAGGCCTTGTCAAAACTGGAGGAAGAACTAAAACGGGGAAGAGTTTGCCTGACACCTATTCAATACACACCATCCAGATGGATGATACATTCAGATACACATGAAATTATCAACGAGGACGACCTTGATCCCGACACCGACAATCTAGCAGATTACAAAGTAGTACGAACCTCGCCTCAGTGGGATGGGGTAAGTGTTCCCGAACCGTACGAGGGTCCTGATGCGGTGCTTGCTACAACAAAAAACGATGTAGATTATAACGGACATTACGTATTGGTTGTGGGCATGGTAAATCACATGGGGAGGGAGTTCTTTATCACAATGGACCCCTCCTATTTATGGATGCAAAGCGAGGCTATGAAGAAAAAACCTGAAGCGTTAAGAACTATCAACCCCGAATATTATGGATACAGGTTTATTGAGAAGCCGTTGTTTGGGCAAAAGTGGCACGATGTTTCCGGTGAGGGGGAACCGTTCAATCAATATTATATTTCCATTGAAACAAAATAATTAATTTTGTTGTTATAATTTTATCATGGTAAAGAAGGTGTACCTGCCCGTTTTGTTAGTAATCTTATACCTGTCCATTGTTTATATTAAAAATAAACCCCTATTTCCGACTCAATATGATAGCGATTGTCCTTATTACGTTGATAAACTTGGAAGGTTTTATAAAAGATGGGAAAATTCGTTCTTTTTCACAGTAGACTTTGGGCCGAATTTCACCTGGCATCATGAAAAGGATGTAGATATAAAGAACTTTTCTATCATCCGGAAAACAGCGGATAAAAAGTGTGTGGCTTATGACGGAAAATACTTATTCTATGAGATCTACAAAATTGAAGATACCGATCCTGAAAGCTGGGAATATATTTATAACGGCTACTCGAAAGATAAGAACACTGTTTATTTAATATCGACTCCATTTTATGATGCGGACCCAAAGACTTTTGAAGTTTTGAAACCCGAGCGCTGTTACCCCATCAATAAATACGCAAAAGATAAGAATTATGTATACTACGAACACCAAAAAGTAGAAAACGCTGACCCATCTACTTTTGAAGTATACTGCGAAAATATGAACTTTTACGGTAGGGATAATGACAACATATACAAAAGCGGTCAAGTCTACGAGCCATAAACTCATTTACAATTATGGGTTAGTTTCCCGACTAACCTTTTTTTGTTAAAATACCCAAGTCTAGATCCGGTAAAAAACCAAAAATAAGGAGATGAGAATGATAGTTCAGTTACGTTACGTGTATTACCTTGGCAGAAACCGGCGGGTAACAAACTTTTTGCTTATTGGGGGTTCACTATATGCTTTAAGCGTTATGTTGATGTATGTCTTTAGTGAGAGCTTGAGTATGCAAGCAAATCAAGCGTATTTAAGCCAAACACTAATAACATACACACTACAGTTTGTGTTGAACGCACTGATAACATGGAGGGATAGGGAGGCAAATAGCGTTGAGAATCTAAAACGGGTGGCAAAGTTCATTCCGTCTAAATTCATTGTGTGGACTGTAAATCAAGGTGTGTTTGCCTTTTGGTCCGTGTTGGGAGTTCATTATCAGGTAGCTAATGCTTTATCGGTTATTCTGATAATGGGCATCAACTACTTCTTGTTCGACCGACTGATATTCACTGAGTGAGGGGAGAAATATTGTATTTTTCCTCTCACCTTTTTGATTTTTAGGTGTAATATTTAATTGTGAGAAGATTTTTATTAATAATAATTGCCATTTTCCTCGTAATATTAAGTACCAGGTTACCCATACTCAAAACTCAAATAGGCAGTGAAGACTACTACTTTAAGGATGTTTTTGGGTTTGTGTACGCGAGGCACGGTAACTGCGGCTTACTTGGAGGTTGTACTTATTGGGACGTTCCTCTATACGGCGTACATGCCTCGTTTTTTGAAGTTCTTGAGTATAACGGCCACGGTTGTTCTAATGTTTATGCCAAAACCCCCAACTCGGTTTACTACTATGGCGAGAAACAACCGCAGGTCAAAGACCCGAAAACTTTTGAGATATTAAATATTACATACGCCAAGGATAGTGCAGGAGTATATAAGCTGTGTCGTTTGGAACCTACGGATGATGACGCCAGTTCATTTGTTTTGATAGGCCCGGCTTGTTCAAAAAGCTCAACTCAAGTTACATGTCTTGGAGGTGTTGTGGAGGGTGCCGATCCGGCAACGTTTGCACACATTTGGAGAGGTTACTACAGAGACAAGGACCGGTTATATTTATTAGGAATGGAACTTAAGGGGTTGGATCCAAATACATTTAAATTGCTTTCATGGGGTTACGCGGAAGATACGAATGGAATTTATTTTATTGATGAAAATTATAAGACTTATAATAAAGTAACAAATGCTGATAAAGCTACGTTTGAGGTTATGGAAAATTATTCAGCCCGGGATAGTAAAAGGATGTATAGAAAAGGTCTAGAGGTGGAGAAAACAGAGTAACCTACTGGTAATTATTGACATAATGTTCATTGTATGATACATTGAGGCTACTAACAACGCCTTGTCTGTGGGGGAACGATCCCGGGATGGTTGCAAATGCACCCGGAGGAGTTTTGAACCTGCAGAATTTATAACCGGCCAAGTACTTTGAATCGGTTGTATAAAAGGGCGTGTTTTTGTTTTTAGTTTGTTTCCGGCAATCCGCCCGTGTTCTATAACGTAATGTAACCGACCTCAAAGGTCGGTTTTTTTTTGCACGTTGATAATCGAATAAACATAAGAAAGAGAGGAGAATAATGTATACCAGAACGCGTTTCTTAATTTTCCTAGTCGTTATGGGTGTCTTAACCGCTTCTTGTGGATCGGCACAAAGTGAAGTGACTAAGAAGTTTGAGTACGAAATTCCGGGTAATCAAAATGGCATTGACGTACTCAGCTTCGAGGAACCGGTTTGCATCGCAATTAGCAACATTGAATCTTACCAGTTCGATGAGATGCAGATTAATAAAAACCGGGGTATACCCATTACATATGTAGTGGCCGATGGGAATGTATATTTAGCACCTTATACGTTGTATCCGGAAAGTGGGGTATACGTACTAGGTGTAGGTAGTGACGGATGGTGGATTAGAAGCAGAGAATATCTTGTCGGCCCTTTTTCTGAGTGTCCGCTGGAAACGAACTAAGTTCATCTCAACTACGGGCAGGTTCCTGTGAACCGACCGGATGTTAGGTATAACCTCAAGGACGTTTGTCATTATGATAAACGTCCTTTTTTTATTTAACCCATAATAAATCCAAAACCTTTTTACCTTGTATTTTAATATCAAACTCTTTTACTGCTTTTTCCTTCGCCTTTTTTTTCATCAAATCAATTTCCGGTCCCGGATTTTTTAGCATAAGATCAGCCAGGATTTGTGCGGGTTTTATAGTATCCGTATTTTCAAACACGAACCCGCACTTTCCCGATTCCGTGATTTCTTTTGGACCTTCAATGTCAGGAACGACAACCGATGTGCCAACCAGCATACTTTCAGCTATCGCCAATCCGAACGATTCCGTCAAAGACGTACTTAAGAAAGCTTTTGAACGGGCGATCTCTTTTGTCAGATCGCCGTTACCAAGCTTTGAGACTATCTTAATATTTTTTTCAAGTCCGAATATCTTTATTAGCGACATAATTATATCTTTGTCATACCCTTCACCAACAAGTACTCCTTTAAAATCCGGTACGAGTTTCTTAAGGTTTGCAAGTACGGCAACAGTTAAAGTACTACTCTTTTCTGCACTTAAACGCTGTATGCATATTACATCGTTTGTTTTTTCAGTTATGTCCCTAACGTCGTTCAAGATTTTTTCCACATTCAACCCGTTGTATACCACGCGTACTTTTTCCGGATCGACACCAAACGAAACAACTGATTCCTTCACAGCGCTGCTCACTGCTATTACACCCCGGCACATATTTCCTTTCAACATCTCTGATGTCAGGTATAATGCTGTCTTTTGAACATAGTCATTTACACCAAAGATATTATTGAACTTGCTGTTTTGGATCGTTGTATGGATCCACGGTACATACGGTTTATTGAGTTTCTCGCACATCAGTCCGACAGTAACACCAAAAGGTTTGAAGAACGACGAAAAACTTAGCACATTTACAATAATATCCGCTTCCAGGATATTGTTTTCCAGATCTTCGATGGATTCAAGTTTTACTACGTTGACGCCTTCTACTAATCCACAATTATTCTCTCCGGAATCTGAATACGAAGCGAATGTCACTGAACACGCCTGTTTTGCCAGTTCTTTGGCGATACCGAAAGTTGCCACAGAAATACCTGTCCCTTTTAAGGGGTCATAGTCTTGAGTTATTAAGATTTTCTTAATTTTTTCATTCATATATGTCCTTATCGGGACAGGATTTCCATGAGCAGATTCAACTTAACCGCATAATTTTTCATGATCTCAAAGCTTTCCGCATATTTCACACGCATATAATAACCAAAGTATTTAGCCATTCCTTCGTCAAAATCAAATACGGATGATCCAAGCTGCGAACCATACACCTTCGCCATATGAACTTTCTTATCCCGGTATTTTGTTATGTCTACCAGAATGTCAGACCGTTCATTCTCTATCAGTGAACCCATGTACAAACCCACCGGTGTCCTGAACTTTTCACCAAGTTCTGGACTAATACCCCATCCGGCGCGTTCCACCGCTTCCGTTACGATCAGTCCTACCTGCTTGTGGTCGTAGTGATAATCGTTAGGATTTTCACATATCACTATGGTGGGTTTCTCCTTCCGGATGATACTTATAACTTTATCCAGGAGTTTCGGTGTTCTGGTTACATTGCTATCAGCTTGTCCGAGCGTGTATAAATTCTTTGTACCCAGGATCTTTGACGCCTTATTTAGTTCTTTTTGACGTATGTCTATCAAGGACGAACTTTTATCCCCCGACAGATTTATACTTTTTTCTCCACCTGTGAAGACCGCTTCCGATATCTCAAATCCCTTGTCTTTGAGGAACAGAGCAGTTCCCGCACATGACAAGTTGTCATCGGGATGCGCGCTGAATATTAATAATTTTTTCTCATTTTCCTTTTTCATAACTTATAAATCCCGTATAATGCTCGGGGAAGCCTATCGCCACGTTCTCACAGTGTACGGATAGGCTTCCCTTTGAGATTATTTAACTAATTACTTCTATCGAACCGTTATCGTTCACTTTGACAACGACTCCCGTTCCCACTTTCTCCGGTTTTAGGGGTACTCTTTCAAGTGCCAATTCCCATAACCGGGTAAGAACTTGCTTTTTTCTATTCGACCTTTCAAGTGCATGGAGGAATATCGTAGGGTCCACAACCTCATAAGGCGACTTTGCGTTTGTAGAACATATTGAAAACGATCCAGCCGGGCATATCCACAATCCATAAGGATCTTTCATCCATGGCCTTGCGAGTTTATGCACACCGCCTTTTGATCCGTCATACAAAATAGCAACGAACTTTTTGGCTTGAGCTTGGGCGTAGAAAGCCCAATATATAGGTGCGCCGCCGAAACGGAACCGTTCCGTATGAAGCTCGCTGGCGTTTTTATGACCGTGCGAATTAAGCCAGGAGTAAGAGTTCGTTGAGACCTGACCTGTTCCTGGATAGAACCCTAATCCAACCGAATGTCCTAGTGTCCGCTCTATCTCCCTTGCCATCACATTTGCAGACTCCCGCATTTTTTCAAGGATGTCTGTTGCCGTTGACATCAGTGTCAGGTTGAACTTGACTCCTACTACACCTGATAAAGCTTTAGCGAACTTTCCCATCATTTTCTGACCTTCCAACGTTTCTTTGACTGAATTTCCGTAGTTATCAAATCTAGCAGGAAGACCCAGTTTGTAGGCAGCTGCCATAGTTAACAAAAGTTCAGCAATGTTTGTGGCACCCGAAGTTCCGTACCATACATACTTTGCGCCGTTAACTTTGACTTCACCGGGGTAAACGACTCTTTCTTGAGGTAGAGCCGTATATGCTACATACCCCGCACGTTCCTGCATACCCTGAGGTAGGGAAACTTTAGACATCGATGCAAGTTCCGATTTAATGCTGTAAAGGTCAAAGCTTTTGATGTCGGTTTCCCGGTTGATTGCCACAAAAATATCTGCGGACTGTAGAATTTCCGGCGTCAATCGGCGGCGGTTTGCTTTATTCCATGCTTTTGTACTCAGCTCCCAAAATTTCTGCGCATCACGTTTTGGATCCATCGAAGAAGCAACAAAAATACTGATTGCCGCCCGCGGGGAGTCGGGTGTGGCTGTCCGTCCCTGCCCGCTATCCAGGAACATTTCCTTATCGGGTAAGCTGTATACAGCAACGGTTTTTGGCCCTCCTGTGGATAGTGACCAAATCAGGACCTTACCGCTCCGGGATGGTTTTTTATCCGGGTTTAAAAGCGCTTTCACGAATTTCTGAGCTCTGCCATCTTCTGCCAGTGTGATGACGTTCATTATTCCTCCATTTTTTAAAGGTGCTGCCGATATTTTCCGGTGCAGTTCGGCTCTGCTTTGATTTACCGGAGATTTTCAATAAACTCGCTTAAACGCAAAAACTTATTAAAAAAACCGATAAAACAACTAAAAAACCCGCCTTTTAGCGGGTTTACCTGGTTCTGTTTATAAAATGTTTATTTAGACAACAGGTATAACGCCCGCCTGGGTGGTGGGTCTGAGATGCCTATAAAACCATCTAAATAAACTAATACTCATAACAGTTATATTAATGAAATATTGCTTTAAAGTCAAGGTATAGCTTTGCACATCAGGCACATCATCTGTATCATTTACTAATACAAGCATTGGGAATATTAACTAAGAATAGTTCTATGAAGTTGGTTTCTTCTCCAAATCTAAAGATACTAAAATTTGTGTTGTTAATGGTATTACCTTTTATTTTAATCCTTGTGTATGCAGTAAATGTGGGCAGGGAGGCCGCGGACAAAAGAACGGCAGAGCTTGGCAGGTATATGGTCAAAGTAATAACTGTTGAAGAGGAAAGGATCATCGATGAGACAAGAAACTTTTTAACGGGATGGAACCAGTCTTCTCAAGGGAGTATCGAAGAGGCATGCAATTACCCGCACCTTTCAAGGATAAAAGATATGCCGATCTATGCGTATTACGGTGTAGCTGACGCATCCGGAAATTTAGTCTGCGGAACTTTTTTGGATCCGTCCGCGACTCCGGCACCCCCGCCGCAAAACGTCGCAGATAGAAAATATTTTAAAGATGCGTTTTTTGGCAAAGCTTTTTCGATAGGGGAATACCAGATTGGAAAGGTATCAGGAACACCTTCAATGAATTTCGGTTATCCGCTGTTGGATAAAGATAATAATGTTACAGGTGTTTTATTCTTGGCGCAAAGTTTGGATTGGCTTGATAAATGGGTTGAAGATGTTCATTTGCCCGATGAAACGGTAATTACGATAACGGATAGGAACGGTGTGATTGTTGCACAATATCCGAAAGGTTTGGAAGAAGTTGGTGAGCAGGTCACGGACCCTCAGCTTTTTAGCATTATTCTCTCAAAAAGAACAGGTACTACTAAGTTCAAAAAGGAAGGTGATATTGAAAGAATCTACGCCTTCCGTCCCCTGTACGTAAATGAAGAGAATAATGCTAATGTTTTTATAAAGGTAGGTCTATCTAAATCCATCCTTGCTGAAGATCCTACTAGGATAATGAAAAATATTCTTTTTCTTTTTACAGGGGCTGTGTTGTTTGACGCTGTTATTGGCCTTTACTACATGAGACGCAAGTTTCACAGCTAATACTCATACATTCAGCAAAAAATCAGAAAAGTCGTGTTATTATTGCCACGATGAGGATATTAGTTGTGGAGGATGAACATAAGATCGCCCATGCCTTAAAAAAAGGTTTGGAGCAGGAACACTTTTCCGTGGATGTAGTTTATACAGGAACAGATGGTTACGACTTTGCTTCAACAGGAGACTATGATGTGATATTACTTGATGTAATGCTTCCGGGAATGAACGGTGTTGATGTAAGTGACCGATTAAGAAAAGACCGCGTTGATACCCCAATATTGATGCTAACTGCAAAAAGTGAGTTGGAAGATAAAGTAGCCGGACTTAATTCCGGCGCGGATGACTATTTAACAAAACCGTTCGCCTTTGAAGAACTTTTAGCCCGTATCAGAGCACTATTAAGAAGACCACCCGTAGCCGTTGAAGACGAACTTATGTGTTCAGATCTTAATTTAAATACACAATCATATTTTGTATCGAGAAATGGAAAAGAAATTAGTCTGACACGTAAAGAGTTTGCGCTTTTGGAATATCTTATGCGGAACAAAGGAAAGATATTAACAAAAGAACAGATCATCACTCATGTGTGGGATTACGATTCGGATATACTGGAAAATACGGTTGAGAAATACATAGGATATTTAAGAACAAAGATCGATTCACCCTTTCCTAAAAGTAAAAAATTGATACAAACCGTAAGGGGGTTTGGTTATAAAATTTTCGTGTAATATTTAGAAATGTTCAGATCTGCGAGATTAAAATTAACAGCATGGTATTTATTTGTAATAATGCTCGTAACTATTTCTTTTAGTACGGTGGTTTACGTAAGCGTCGCCAGGGCAACCCAACACGCGTTGGTAACTCAGTGGGGAAGGATGGAAAGGCAGTTTTCCGGATATGGGGGGCCCCGAGGAGTGCCTATGTTTGATGCAGAGACCCTTAACGAGGTCCGGCAGAGAACGCTGTGGGTCTTAATAGGTATCAATTCTGCTGTTTTGGTGATCTCAGGAACACTAGGGTATCTTTTGGCAGGTAAAACGCTCAAACCCATCGAAGACATGGTGGGAAAACAGAAACGCTTCATTTCCAACGCCGCCCATGAAATAAAAACGCCCCTAACGGCAATGAAAACGAACTTGGAAGTTACGTTGAGAGATAAGGACCTTACCGTGGCAGATTCACGGAAAGCGTTTACGAGTACGATCGAAGAAGTTGATAAACTGTCAAAGTTTACGAACAGGTTACTGCAGCAAAGTAAATACCAAAATGGTCTTGCGCACTATACCGCAGATATAGACCTTGAGAAATTACTACAAAAGGTTGTAGAAAGATTGAAACCACTCGCCGATAAGAAATCCCAAACATTTGAGGTACGCGACGGGAAAGCTTTGGTCAAAGGGGACCGGGATGAACTTTCGGAACTCTTTACTAACCTTATAGAAAATGCGGTAAAATACAGCGAAACCGGTCAAACAATTAAAATTTTATTGTCAGTGGAGAAGAGCTGCGTTTTATTCATGGTTGAAGATTCCGGCAAGGGTATAAATAAGGAAGACCTTTCCCACATTTTTGAGCCTTTTTACAGAGCCGATAAATCCAGAACCGATTCCGGAAATGAAGGTTATGGTTTAGGATTGGCAATATCAAAAGAGATAGTACACAGACATAAAGGACACATATCCGTAGAAAGCGTGCGTGATAAAGGTTCAAAATTCATTGTACGTTTACCTAAACCACCACATTCCGCTTAATAATATCAGTTTACTTTCAGAATAATTAGGTAAGTTATAAACGGTTAATTAACCATATAAATAATTTTTTAGGAGGAGGTGTCTAAAATGATAAAACAAAAAGTAATTATGACTGCTTTGGTTCTTAGCGTTGTAGGCTTGACAGGTTATGCGATGTTGAACAACGCATATGCCGTAACAGCGGATAAGTACTCCCCGCTTGTTCAAAGATTAGCGGAGCACTTTAACTTGAACGAGAACGAAGTTGATGAGGTGATCGCTGAAGTGCGGGAGGAAAGGCATCAGGAAATGATGAGTACTTATAGCGAAAAGCTGGACGAAGTGGTAGAAGAAGGAAAGCTTACAGCTGAGCAAAAGGATAAAATCCTTGCGAAAATAGAGGAAATGAAAGACGAGCACCTTGGCTTTACCGGTCTAACTCAGGAAGAGCGCAGGCAAAAAATGGAAGAACACCGTGCTGAGCTTGAGCAATGGGCAGAAGAGAACGGAATTGATGAAAGTTACTTATTTGGGTATATGGGCGGGTTTAGACATGGAATGGGCGGCAAAGGACCGGAAGGTTTTGGTATGGGTATGATGAACGGACAGGACGAGTAATACTTCTTTACTCTTTCACAGAAAAAGCCCTCTTTTTGAGGGCTTTTTTGATAGAATTTGGTAAATAATCATTCATAGGATAAAATATCCGGGTTCAGCTGATTATCAGGAATCACCATATAATTGGGTGATATAATATATAGATAGGGATGAATAAGATAAGACTAATTATTGCAATACTGACATTAATTTTTATAGCTTCCGGTATTTATGCTGCCTATCGAATATCCGGTAATACAGCTCGGTCTGATATTGCAGGTTCCGCAGGCCCTTTTGAACTATTCAACCCCGCAGAAGAGCTGGGTGACGTTTTATCCGATCAAGAAAAAGTACATCCCTTACAGATATCCCAAATGCGAAAAAATGAATACCCCGGCAGTGAGATCATTATCGAAGAGACTCTTAGCTCCGGCAGTAATTACGACCGATACATTACATCATATAGATCGGAGGGCTTAAAGATATACGCTTTATTAACTGTTCCCCGCAGCGAGAAACCGGAAACAGGGTGGCCGGTGATAGTTTTTAACCACGGTTATATTCCTCCCGACCAATACCGTACTACTGAAAAGTATATCGCTTACACCGATGCCTTTTCCCGTAACGGATATATCGTTTTCAGGCCGGATTACAGAGGGCACGGCAGTTCCGAAGGCACCCCCGAGGGGGCATATTACTCTACGGCTTATACGGTTGATGTATTAAATGCCGTTTCATCCGTAAAAAAATATAAAGATGTAGATCCTGAGAAGATAGGTATGTGGGGGCACTCCATGGGCGGAAGCATTACGCTAAGATCGATGGTTGTCACAGATGATATAAAAGCAGGCGTAATCTGGGCGGGTGTTGTCGCCTCTTACCAGGATATGTCTGAGAACTGGAGGAGGTCCCGCCCCTGGTCACCTTCGCCGCGTGAGCAATCCGTCCGCAGGCCTAATAGGCAGGAAATTGTTGAAGCATACGGGGATTTCAGTACTAATCCCGAATTTTGGCAGTCCATATCACCTATTTTTCATGTGAGTGATATATCAGGACCGGTGCAGATCCACCACGGAACGGCGGACGGAGAGGTTCCGGTTTTATTTAGCGAGCGCTTGGATGAGGCACTCAAAAATGCCGGTAAGATAACGGAATTTTACACTTACCGGGGGGATGACCATAACTTATCGGCAAACTTGGGTACGGCATTACAGCGTTCAGTAGAGTTCTTTGATAAATATGTTAAGGATGCTGAATAAAAAAGTTGCAGTAATCACCGCGGTTTTAATAATTGTTGGCTTGGCAGGAAGTTATTACCTGTCAAATAAGAGCGAGCCCATTGGATACGGTGCCCCTCCCTACCTTGATGAGCTTGATGAAGCCATTCCCGAGTATCCTTTCACAGACCGTTACCCGGATTTTTCGAAATGGCAAAGGCCGGAAGGTCCTTATAAGGTTGGTCTGCAGGTCGGCCACTGGAAAAGCGATGAACTGCCGGATGAACTGGAAAGACTTGGAACAAGCAGCGGGACGAGGAACGGCAGTATAGCCGAATGGGAGGTAAACTTAAGGATAGCCGAAGAAACGAAGACACTTTTGGAAAAAGAAGGCGTTGTGGTTGATATTTTACCTGCCACCGTTCCAAAATCGTATTGGGCAGATGCTTTTGTGGCAATACATGCTGATGGCAGCGAGGACTACAGAACGTCAGGTTTCAAAGTTGCGGCTCCCGGAAGGGATCTGACTCATAGATCGGATGAACTGGTACAGATACTTGAAGAGGAATATGAAAAAGTTACAAATCTACCTAAGGATCCTAACATCTCACGTAATATGACCGGTTATTACGCGTTTTCATGGCGGCGTCACGAACACGCTATACACCCAATGACTACGGCGGTCATATTAGAAACGGGGTTTTTAACAAATCCGCATGAAGCAAAAATGCTCATTAATGACCCGAGCACACCTGCCAAAGCTATCGCTCAAGCCCTTGTCAGATACTTAAATGCTCATGTTGTGTTATAGTATTTAACATCTTAAGGAGGTGATATCTAATGGACGAAAATAAAAATAAGAATGTGAATCCGGCAATGATCATTGGCGTTATTGTAGTTGTTTTGTTAGCAGGATATCTGCTGTACTCGTTAGTGCTAAGTAAAGATACGGGAGGTAACGAACTTTCCCAGTCCCAAAGGGAGCAGGAAATGACTATACCGGAAGGAAGTAATCAGAATGAACCTATTCCCGGTACTCAGCCTGATGTGCAAGGTACGACTGATGTTAACGAACTGGATGAAGACGTTATCACAGTAGAACTCGAGGCAGGCTCGTTCTATTACAGACCGGAAGGGATCACGGTACCGGTTGGAAGCAGAGTCAAGATCGTAATGACCGCTGCGGATACGATGCACAACTTTAACATTGACGAACTTGGTGTGAAGATTCCCATTACGAGGGAAGGGAGCACATCTACAGTAGAATTCACGGCCGATCAGGTGGGTGAGTTCGAATATTACTGCTCAGTAGGACAACATAGACAGAATGGACAGGTTGGAACGTTAATAGTTGAAGAGAACACGACAGAGTAACCTACTGTGGACAGGGGAAGCTCTCGTCAGCTTCCCCTTAAGCGGTAAATTATGCTAATTTCATAATATGAATAAAAAATTAATATATACCACTTTTTTTGCTAACTTTTTAATTATTATTTTTTTCTGGTGGTCAAATTCAGGGGCGTTATTAACCCGCGATACTTCCGGAACATTGCTGGCGCTCGGGCGTCTGTCGGGCTTATTGGCAGTGTACTTTGTTCTGATGCAGTTTTTACTAATGGGTCGGACCCGTTGGATCGAGAAGCTTTTCGGATTAGATAAACTTTCGCGTGTGCATCACTGGAACGGTAAATTAAGCATACTTTTAATCATTGCTCATCCTATACTTATTACACTCGCCTACTCATCTTTGGCTAAAACCGGGTTTATCGAAGAGTTCACAGGTATCCTGAGTTCTTTCAGGGATACGTTACAGGCATTCATTGCGCTAATACTATTTTCGTCGATCGTCTTTCTGTCATTGTATATTGTTAAGCGAAGGCTCAAATACGAAGCTTGGTATTTTGTACATCTGCTGACTTATCTGGCCATTGTTCTGGCATGGGGGCATCAGCTTAAGAACGGTGAGGATTTTCTGGCCAATAGAACTTTCGTTTTATATTGGTACGCTTTGTATACATTTGTTTTTGGAAATGTATTGATCTTCCGTTTTATACGGCCTGTTTATCTTTTTTACAAACACAGGTTCCGCGTGGAAAAAGTTCTACCTGAAACCCATGATACTAATTCGGTTTATATAACAGGCAGAAAATTGGATCAATTCCGCGTGAAGCCGGGGCAGTTCATGATGTTCAGATTTTTGCAGGAGGGTTTTTGGTGGCAGTCGCATCCGTTCTCACTTTCAAAAGTTATGGACGGCCGAAGCATCCGCATAACTCCAAAAAGCCTTGGCGACTTCACTATAAAAATACCGGAACTTAAAGCAGGAACTCAAATTGTAATAGACGGACCTTACGGTATCTTTACAAAAGAAATAGCAACAAAGGACAAGTTCTTATTGATTGCCGGCGGGATTGGTATTACTCCACTCCGCTCGTTAACTGAACAGTTAGCCTCCGAAGGAAAGGATATTGTCCTAATTTCCTGCAACAAAACGGAAAAAGATGTCGTGTTTAAAGAGGAACTTGATGAACTAAGCAATGAACACGGATTTCCCATTCATTATATTTTAAGCAAAGACAAGAATCCAAATTATCTTTACGGCCGGTCTGATAAAGAAAAAATTCAAACGCTGGTACCTGATCATAAAGAACGGGATATTTATATATGCGGTCCGGTAGCGATGTTGGAAGGGTTAAGAAAAGATCTGGCTAAACTCGGGGTGCCGGAGGAGCAGATTCATTACGAGAAATTTTCTTTATAACTATTTTAGTTAGTTTAATTAACAGGTCAATAAACAATCCTATAAAGAAATAAATAAAGAAAGTTACGACTACAAACGGTATATAATCGTTACCGTTAAAAGAGTTTGTTAACGAGGAGCAAAAATCACCCATGAGGTCTGTACATAAAAATATTGTAGGTAGTAACGGAAACAAAAAAAGAAACATACCAGGACCGCTACACATGAAAAAATCACACGATTGCATAAACCCTACAGTTTCCAATAAATAACCGATACCTACCGACAATGCTACAACGACCGGTAAATTAACTTTAAATCCGTATTTAAATATTTTTTTCATAGTTTTTTATTCACTATAACAGGAAGAGTAAAATAAAAGGTACTTCCTTTACCCTCTGACGACCTTAGTCTTATAGTGCCATTGTGTCGCCTGATAATTTCTTTACAAATATACAACCCCAACCCTAGCCCGGTGCTAAATTGTTCGTTGACCTGATAGAACTGCGTGAATATTTGTTTTTGCTTGTCTTTTGGAATTCCTACACCTCTGTCTTTAATGTACACCGTCACATTATTTTTAGTCCGCCTAACGGAGATGGTGACGGGTTTGTCGGCCGGAGAATACTTTATCGCATTATTGATCAAATTGCTCATCACCTGCGTGATCCTGTCCTTATCTATCTTTACATAGTAGTTATTGCACATATCGTACTCAATAAGACTGGAAGGGTATAGAGGTTTCAGGCCTTCCACGACCGATTCTATAAAGCTGCACAACTCCACGATTTCTAATCTCAGGTATACTTTTCCGGTTTCGATCCTGGAGATATCAAGGATGTCGCCCACTAACCTATTCAGTCTATGAAGTTCGTTATCAAGTAGTTTAAGTTGTTTCATTAACTCTGGGGATGGGTTATATTTCTTACATTCTTTGGACAGCATTTGGACAACGATTTGCGATGTGGTTAAGGGGGTTTTTAGATCATGGGCAATAGCGGATAGGAAATTTCTTTTTTGTTCTTCAAGTTTTTTACTTTCACTAATGTCTTCAACGGAGGAAACCAGGAACCGAGGTGTGCGTTCGTCTACCCTAACCGTTGAAACTGTCAGCCTTCCCCAGAACATAGAACCGTCCTTTCGTATGTACCTTTTTTCTATCTGATAAGAATCACGCTGGCTTTTTAGTAATTCTTTGAACATTTTTATATCAAGATTGTAATCCTCTTTAGGTGATAGATCTTTTACGTCCATTTTTAGAAGTTCTTTTGAAGAATAGCCGAGCATCTTTTCCATTGCGGGATTAAATTCAAGGAATTTGAGTTTTCCGTTAAATGTGAATAAAGCCAAACCTAAAGCAACATGTTCAAAAATCGTACTAAATCTTTGTTCCGCTTGCTCGCGCATTTCGTGAGCTTTTTTTTGGTCTGTTATATCGCGCGCAACACAGAATATAAGAATCTTACCATTCTCATTTTTTATTTGCCGGGCGGTTAGTTGAAAATTACGCCATTCTTTTTTCTTGTTTCTGACGCGGTATTCCAAAATCACAAATTTCTTAGGAGATTTATGTGCACTGATTAGCGCTTCCTTCAGCGCAGGAATATCTTGTTTATGTACAAAGGAAAGGGTTTTTTTGCCAATATATTTTTCAGGGCTAAAACCCAGTATAGTTTTTACAGAACTGCTCACATATCTTATGGTTCCGGTGTGATCCAACGCTATTAATATATCAGGTGAATTATCTAAGAATGTTTTAGTGATTATTTTGTCGGAATGGCTATAGTTCTTTTTCAAGACCATTAGGAGCAGACCTCCGTAACTTTATTATTATAATCATACTACTTTTTTTGGTGATTGTAAGACTAGGTTATTATCAGCTAGAATGCTAAGAATGTTGTCAAACACGTTTGTTAATAATGTAAGAATTTGATAATATTCTAACTAAAATTGCATATATGTAATATCAGAGAGGAGAATGGCATGAGTGGGATTAATATTAGAGTTCGTCCCGATCCGTGTTTGAGCGAGCAGAACCGCCGGATGTTTATTCGTATTATGAAGAGGACAATGGAAGGGTTAGGTATTACAGTCTACCCTCAGGATGGCAAAGGGCATTTTACTTTATGCTCTTCCGGTAATGTAGAGATCACGGAATATGACTTGTTGAGAACACTTGGCAACTTGAACTTTGAAACAGTCAGCAGTTAATATATTTTGCTTACAGCCGCTTGTGGAACTTTCCAATAGGCGGCTTCTTTATTTTCCGTCTCGTTCAATTCCAATAATTGGTTAAAAACTTTCTCAGTTTCCTCAAACGAAAAATGTTTTTTACCAATATCAAAGTTCTTTGCACCGCATAAAAATATATCATAAGATATGTGGTATTATTTCTTTACCCAAACTTATTATTTATAATAGTTATATGAAAAAATATGCTACTACAATACTAATAGTTGCAACAATATTTGTGGTATCTTATTTGGTTTTAACACAGATCCAACTAAACCCGTCTATAAACACCGGACCGTCAGTGGTTGATAGTGTTGAGGAAGTTACTGAGAATGTACCTGCTGATGCTCTAATAACGGGATCTGTAGTAGGTGATCTATGCTATCCGTCTTCGTTCCTTCCTTCAGGTTCTATTGATGCTAAAAATGTTAATACCGGTGAAATGTTCAATATGGAATATCCCGGAAGCACTGAAGGCGGTGCTAACAACTATATATACGAACTTCCCGTTGGCACGTATATTTTGAGGTATATAACAAAGGTTGACCCGGAATCGGAAGTTACTTTGAGCGGTTACCACACGAACGAATGTCCTACCGGGAGCGAGGGTACCTGTTCGGATACCGGAATTAGGACCCATAAAAACGTACAGGTAAGTGCGAGCAAGATTACCGAAGAAGTTGACCTTTGCGACTTTTACTATGCTCCTGGCAGTGAGCCACAGTTTTAACATGTCTCACAACAAGCCCTATAGTATTTGACTCCGGACGGTTCCGGTATTATAATTCGCCAATCAATCAAATAAATCAGTAAATCAACAAGAACAGGAGATAGAGATGAGTACCTATAAGGCTCTGGGCGATGTGATGGATAACGTTAACGTGTGGGCAAAGGCGATGGAGCTCTATTTTTATTTGATGGTGGGCTTCCGAGATCAGATGGGTGACCAGGCGGATATGTCAAATTTCGTTGGTATGTTCACTGCAGAAGATAAAAAGGATACCACATCATCGGGTGTTGCTTACGATAAGTTTGGTGAGCTAGTGTGGGCAATTACTTCAGGAGCGTATGGTGCAGGGCAACTTATTACAACTCCTGTCGACGGTTATCCATATTCACATGGATGGATGGGTGGGGCAGCATATTTACCGGGCGTGGTTGCTGTTAGCAAACTGTCCGAGCATCACGACGCATTGTTTGCTTTGGCCGCACTATACCATATGGTGAAGTCTCCTTTGAGATTGCACCACGTGGGTTTCAGGTATGCAAACCGGGAAGCGTTCGAAGCTGCTAATGCGCAATATCCTAACGGAATGCTCCGTCCGGCACCTGACCATCTTAGGTACTACGTCAAAGTAGGAGAGTCCGGAGAGTACTACCGGGAACATCAGTATTTTCCCGAGGCTGAAGGCCAAGCAGATGAGAAAAAAGAAATAGTCTCATCCCATCTTGATTTCGTCTGTGACGATCCGGTGGAATTTTTGATCTTCGTTGCCGAAGGGTTCAAAACCCGTCCCACTCTTTGGATGCCTGAACCCAAAAGCCCTTTTGGTGCTATCATGTTCAAGGATAACAAGGATGTTGTGAGGGGATTTATGGCACGTCCTGAGTTTTGGGTTATCGAAAACGGGTAGTTTTTTTTAGTAACCACATGCGGTATCTTGTAAACACAACAAGGTGCCGCATATTATTTTATAAGAAAAATTAATCTAGAAGGAAATAAAAAGCGCCCCTCTCATTATTCATAAGAAGGGCGGATGTGAAAAATCATCTTACAGCGATAGGCAGGAAGGTTTGATAGATAACCTCGCTGTAGGTTACCTTATAAGTGATGACCTGACCTTCCGTTACCGTTCCGGTAAAGATCCGGTCCATTGTTACTCCTTGCCAGTCCATCGCCGATGCTTCCATCGTATACGCGCCGTTCCCGATGCCATACACAGTTATGAGATAAGGTCCGTCAACAGGATCGGGAATAGTGAGTGTTTTCGCCACCCTCGGCTCCTGCTTACCGAATGCATCACTTAGTCCCTCGTATAAGTAGTAGGCTCCCGGGATCTCTTCATAAAGTGTGTCTGTAGTTGGATCATACCCGGCTTTGCGTTCTAATGGATCTGTAATAACGAAATGTATCGGGGACTGTGCTGCAAAATACAGCAACTGCTGGTTAGCCTCCGACGCACTAAAAGTGACCATGGCCAATGCGTTATTCAAGTACTGCTTTTTTAAAGTAGTCTGGCCATAAATTGGATCATTGATCGAGTATGTATCAACCCCGTCTCCGGTGGTTTTGCCCGTGGCAACAACCCAGTGACTGGGGTAATACCTTTTAGTTACCGGATCAAATTCCGGTTTTACTCCCAGGATCACAGGATAACCGCTTCGAAGATAGTAATCCAACAAGGTAGTATCGTACCCCGCTGAGCTATTCCAATACATGGAAATATCACGTGGAGTTTGGCGGGCGTACTTGCCAAACCAGGCATGTTTCACGTAGTACAACCTGTCATACCCGCTATTATTTATCATCCATGTATTTAGTACACCCGGATCGGTGTAATTAGCTCTATCCTGTGTGGCGGCAAAGTAATTTACTAACATTGCGCCGCTGGTTATAAGACACCCCCACCTTGCCATTGTATCGCTGGGTTCTGTGTTGTGTGCATATATGTCGTCCCCCCACGGATCAGCTCCCTGAAGGAACAATCCGACCGCGATACTATCGGATAGTACATATGGTACTTCAATTACCAGGGAGTAATCTCCGGTTGTGTTATCTCCACGCCAGATCAGAATGTTCCCATGCCGTTCCGAAACTGCGGGAGTGACTGATGTGACTGTTGAATTTGCCGGAAGCGCTAACACCTGTTCAAACGACTTTACGTTAGAGCCGGGGTAAATGCCCCAATTAGCTGTCCAGTAATCTCCTGAACCGAAGATCATTTCCCCTATCGTAATGAACTGTTTGAACTTGTATGTTTGGCCGGGTTGCAGCGGGGTTCTGAAATTCACTGTGACGAATATGACAGTTTCGCTGGTTTCGGTTGTTGTTTTTAACGGGCCTTTTCCATCCAGCGCGTGAATTTTTGAGTAGTCCGCTGACGGCCAGTTGAACCACCAGGTCATACTTTCCATCACCGCAGCCGGGTCGGTCGATGTATTTTTAATGTGCTGTTCTAATAATAAGTCTCCCTTTCCATCCGACCAAACACCGACCGAGTTTCTCAGGAATTCGAATTCGAACGTAAGATCGAAGGATTGTGATACGTCACGGCCTTCGTTTACGTATGCAATGCCGAATGTGGTTGGTTGGCTTCTCTCCTGTATAAGATCGGATCCCGCTTGCACCGGATAGGACAAGATCGTAACGGATAGAACGATCGCTGCTAACAGAAGTCTTACAAAAATACGCGCTTTCATTGTTCACTCCTTTTCTATTATCGGTTAACTTATGGCTCCCTGTCAGATTTTTTCATTATACATTCCCATATAAACGATTGCTATAATACAGATATGAATAGGTTCTATGTTGTAATTGCCCTACTTTTGCTTATATTTTCTATAGTTTTCTATTTTAAACAGAAAAATAATATCGCAATAAATCCAGCTAAAACCTTTGTTGAAATAAATGAGTCGGGCACTGAATACATGAACGAAAAGCTTGGTTTTAAATTTAGATACTCGGAAAACTTCGTAATGAAAGAATATGACTTTGAGGATGAACTATACCTTGGCTTAGGTGAAACTGACACAAAAATGCCCATATTAATAAGAGGAGTCTATTATGGTGTTTCTGAAGCGGATGGTGGATTTTTGGATATTATTAATCAGGATTGTTTGGCCTCAGGACCAAGTACTGAGACCTATTGTGAACTTATGATGTCCGAACCGTTCAAAAATACTGAAGGATTGGCTGGCAAGAAAATGTATTTTAGATATATCCATTTAGGTGAAGATGCTATCAACGTACAGTTTGGACCTTTTTACTTTTTGGATATAGGTAATAATAAGGCGAATGTTCCCACCTTAATGATAGGTCCTTCGGATTTTGCCGTTAATAGTGATGGTGCAGGTGTTTATGAAGATATCATCACTTCAGTAGCGAATTCAGTTTCCTTGATCAAATGAACATAAAACTTGGTTTTGCGGTAAGCAGTTTAAAACCTGACGAAGAAGAATTAGTGACTAAACTTGAACGGGTACTGGAATTCGAGTCTGATGCCGTAGAACTCAGCTTAACTAAGCCGGAAAAATTTAACCATCCGTTTACCGAAAAATCTTTTAAACTACTTAAAAGGTTCAAATATAGATCCATTCATGCACCTGCAAGAAATTCAACCGGACCCATAATTTATCCAAGTGAAGAAGCGGACTCACTACTTGATGTTATTGATAAGATTATCGGTAAGATTGATCCGCAAACAATACTGTTCCACCCCGATACCATTAACGATTTTGGATATATAAACGAGAGATATGGGAGTTTGGTGTCGTTCGAGAATATGGATAATTTAAAAACTTTTGGCCGGACGATCGAGGATATGGCTAAGGTGTTCGAACGTTCTCCGCAGGCAAAGTGGGTGTTTGATGTCAACCATTTATACACTAATGATAAGAATATGAACTCTGCAAAGGAATTTTATGAAACGTTCAAAGACAGGTTAACGCACTATCATGTTAGTGGGTATGGCACCTGGCATGAATGCTTTTCCATATCTCATGAAGATATCATTTTAAAAGGTGTGTTTGACATGTCAAAACCGATGATCCACGAAGGAAACGCTGTTGAAAAAGGTTTAATGAATGATGAGTATGAGTATATCAGAAACGTTTGTTGCAGCAAGAATAACGCAGGCGTATAATAACCCATAATAAATCCCTGTAAAATATATCACTAAGGAGCGTGACATGTTAAGTTACATTAGTTTGGTCTTACTGGTTTTGAGTGGAATTCTAGCCGCACTACTGCACATATTCCGTGAAGAGGGATTGCCCGGCTGGACAGCACACAAGATTGTAATGAGATTGGCGGTAACTACCTTTCTGGGAGGCGTTATTCTGGCATTTATGGCATCCAATGTCACCGTACTGATAGGCGGTCTGTTGATTGGATTAGTATTATTTCTGTTGATTAGCCAATTCATCACCGTCCGCTTGATGAGCCGGAGATAAAAACAACAACCCCTTATGGATTGGTCCAAAAGGGGTTGATTTATTCATTTACATTATCTTTGTATACAAAACTCCAAGGCGGGGATAAACCCCGCCCTGATAGCTAACATATTTACCTTAACTGATTATCTAAGGCTTATGTTGTTATTTGATTCTTCGCAATGTCCCGGGCCTATATCCCCTTCGTTGTAACTGCCAAGAATACCCGCTAAGTCAATGAACTGCTTCCTTAAAGCGTTATTGCCTTTAAGAGCAGCTATTTGAGCAGGAGTTTTCGTTTCGAATAAAGTTGTTGCAGTATTCAACGCAGTCTGTACCCCGCTCGGTACTGAGGCACCGCTTAATTGATTTAACACAGCCGCCATATACTGATGTGCTAAATTGTAATAAGCATTACCCTTGGGAGCAGTATTAAACACTTGCAGCCAAGTTTTTCCGGATAAGTAAAACGTCGCATCAGGACCTCCGACTAAATCCCACGTGTCGTTGGGGTGTGCAGCCGGTCCTTTTATAGAGTGGGTCTTCCAGTATCCTTGGGTTAACGTACAACTAATTTCTCTTGGAGTACATATAACCGTAACCGAGGCATCAGCAGTTTGTCCGGTTTCTACTATAGTTGCAGTATTATCGTGCTGACCAGCATCTTCATCGCATGTAAAAGTACGTTCGTACTCAAACAAACAAGGTGCACCGCCTACGCTACATGAACCTAGTGGTCCAAAAAAAGTATCGTCGACGTTAACTGTTTCATTAACAGTGGTTGTAGGATTAACACCCGTGAAATCAACAGGTGCAGTTCCCTGACCTCCACCTACATCACCGCTGGTTGTAGCGGTTGCTGTATTGGTTAACGTTGAGCTATTTGGCAGGTTCGCGGTGTAGTCGCAAGTAAGTGTTCCACCCGGTATCAGGTTAAACGGAAATGATGTAAACGAGGGGTCTGTAGTACAGTCAACCGTTGCTACAGTACCATTTACACTGTCGCTTACGCCTGTGATTACCGCATTAGCGAACTGTGCTGGGTTGTGTATGGTTATTTTCCCACTCACTCTATATTTTGAATCTACACACCCTGTCGAAGTCACAGTGACATCATAATTAGACGTTCCACTATCACCTGAGAGTAGGTCGTGTTGAGCTACATCAACCTCCTTGGTTATATCCCAAGTACACTCGCTGTCAAAAGCGGGTAACGCTGTTTTAGTCACCTCCAACACTACATCCTGATAGTTAACGGCAATATCAGCGGGACCAAGATTCAAGTTCTGATGAGCATCACCTATATGTGACTGACCACCTATATATTGCGTTGAGGCTTGTAATTTTCCACCACTTACATCTGCTTCGCTGACAACATAATTAACTAAAGCAGAGTTGAAAGGGTTGCCTGGTGACACCAAAGGTATACCTCCACCGGGAGTTACATCATTAACTGCCCCATCAGGAGCTTGGTATTTAATCGTCTCACCTGATTCTACGGTACCGGCTCCTATAGGTGTAGAACCATCAGACCGGAAAACCTGGATACCAAGAAAACCTCCATTGGCGGTACATCCCGCCGGGTCCTGATGAGCAGAAACACCTGGTCTTAGTAAAGTCGACCCGGTCATCAGTGCCATAACCAGCACATACTTAGTAATTTGTCTTATTTTCATATCATTCACCCCCTTTCAAACAAAAAATCCGCAGAATACTATATCTGCGGGAAACTTTAAAAATAAAATTCAACGATATTTATTAATCATATTGAAGCAAAAGAAAATTATTATACTGGGAAAGAATGACGTATATTATTTAATATTTTGTTGCTAAATTGTTAACAGTTTGTAATAAATTAATCGGTTATTGATATGCGTTGGTCTCTTAACCTATACAGACAACCGTAATTGGGTGAAATGCTAGAAGCGGGGTGAGTTAGGGGTGCATTCAAGCTGATAAAAAAATAACCCCAAAAGTGGTTTTTTGGGGTTTGGAATATCAGTTCCGCATAAAATAAAGCTTATGCTTTAGCTCAGAGCTCTTTTGGTTTAATTCCTTCCATGCCTGGAGCAGATTTTCTATAGAAATCGAGATTCTGCGGGGTAGGTCCGGAGAAATAGCTTCATTTGTCGTGTGAAACTCTAACGAAGCCTCCACTTTACTAACTCTCCAGGGGGATTTGCGGTACCGTCTTTCAACGCCGTAGGGTAGTCTCATTAAATGTTCGATCTTCCACAGGCGGTGGCTCACCGTGGGCAAGTTGTCTGTACCCTTTTTGCTGGTGATTATGATTCTGCCTTCATTTGTTAAACAAACAAAGCCCCGGCCACCGTTCTGATTAGGTAAGTACACTCTAAGTGGCATATCTTCTCTCCTGATACTGCTTCTGATAGTTGCGTTATTTTACTATGATGTTTCTGTATTATCAAACTATAGAGTTTTGTGTGATAGGTTTAGATGTAAAAAACTACACAAAACCTCCTTCAGTTAACATAGCTATAGGTTGCTAGGGAAGCAGAATTGTACTATAATACCGGTATTCGTTAACAAATCTTGAGATAGGAGAATGTATATTATGAGCGAAACCTCGGCAGCGAAGCCACGTTCTGTTAATGTGGGTGATATTATCGAAATCAATGGCAAGAAGTACAAATTTCAGCCCTCGTCTACAACTGCCTTTAACTTTGCTTTACGGCACTATGATAGCCGTGATGAGCTTCCCGATGGGTACTTCATTTCTATTCGTCTGGTTGAAACGGGAGATATCGTTTTACATTCCGTACAAGACATATGGGATGCTGTTTTAACAGCTCAAAGCAAAGAGTGAGAGTATAAAATAACAATAAAGGTGTGCTATCCACAAAAAAATGGAAAAACACACTTTTTTTCTTCTACTTTTTCTCCTTTATCCCCGGTGTTACAATTATTTTATGCCCGGTTCCACATCTCCCGAAGGATCGATCGATAGTATCGTAGATTTCAATGAACAAGCTGTTCAGAACGAACATTCGGAGAGGGAGGCATTGTGGAGCGGCATTCCCGTAGAAGATATAAAAAAGATAAAAGCGCAAACTGAGATTAGTATATCCCGCGAAAAAGCACCAGAATTAGTAAAAATCATCAAGAACAGAGCAATACAGGAAGTTAATAGAACTTGGGAATCTGAGACTGCTGAGGGTATTAAAGTAATCGAAAATTACTGGGCTTTTCGAAATGATATGAATAACCCGGAATTGGATATTCAATATCATGAGACTTTGATCACCAAAGTGACGGATTCACGCGGTTTGGATATTTTTAATGAGGAACTACAAAAACTGGCTGAAAAATATCAAATGCCGATTGTAACTAAAGATGATGCTATAAAAGTTTACACAATTGCATCAAATGCGGAGCTTAGTGATAAATTCCACGGTGAGTATCAAAGAATAGAAAATACAAACGTTACTGAATTATATTCAGTTGAGGAATTAGAGCTTATTGCCCATGCGTGTCAGGAAGAACAACGTCTTAGAGAACATGTCCATAGACTTAGTAAACATGCAGAGAATGGGGCTATTGAGTGGTTTAAAAGTAAAGATATGGAACCACCCGTAGATCTCAGTGTTTTTGTTGATAACTTATGTAGCCGTGTAAATTTTTATGGGATTGAGGAGGAGCCTTTTATAAAGGAAATAGGGGAACAATCGATCTACTTGCTTTTAGATCAAGAAAAGACAAGTCTTGGAGATTTTAAAGAATATTTGGATGTTACTATTCCAAGGTCAAAGAGATTTTTAGGGTTGGAAGACTATGATCCTGATCCTCGATTTGAGAATTTTGATAAGAGTGAGGAGGAAAGATTGGGTAACTTGATAGAAGTTATTGTTCCAGTTGAGATGCGTCAACGGCTCGAAAAGATAGTTAAATCAAGTGCTCGAGAAATGGGAGTTTTAAGTATAGGAAGAATATCCCAGAAATTTACGGACGGGCAGCTCGATGTCGGTTCTATTTGGGGTTCGTATAGACCAAGTAACGGAACATTCATGTTTATGGCGGGAAATGTTGGAGAGAAGTTTAGTCCGGAGGAAGTATATGGGTGTATACACGAGGTTGCCCACGGGGAAATCCTATCATTTTTGTCCTATCCGGAGTTAATGGCCGAATATCTGTCAGTGTTGCCTTATGAATCGGATGCTTTGACGCAATATGTGCAGATGTTGGGTTCGGATAATAAGGAAAAAGAATTGTTAGACAGGTATAGTGAACGGTTTTCGGAATTGTTTTCGTTATTGCTTATGGATCCGGATAAACTTGAAAATGATAGTCCTAAAATGTACGAGTGGGCAGTAAAATATTATAAGGTCCGTTTTGGTGAGGATCGGGATCCGGTTGAAGACTCAATGAAAAGGTGGGAGTACATATTTGCAGTGAACGAAGGAGTTCCACCTACTGTAGCCAAGAAAGCTATTCAACACCCCTCTGAAATTAACGCTGAAGAATTAGAAGGGTTTGAAAAGAAACTCCTCGGACTAGAAGAAGAGATTAAGTATATATTGAAATTGAGGAAAAATATCCCTTCTGAAGAATGGGAAATCGTCAGTGATCAGTATATGAGATGGGTAAAATTTGCTCATTTTACTGCTAGAGTAAAATCGTACCAGACATCGGTTGAGGGGAAGGTTGAATTTGAGATTCCTATCTCTACCCTTGATGCTAGTGGGAAAGCAACAGGTGAGACAGAACCGTGGGTTCTTAGTAAATGGGGGAAGCGTCAAATTTTTAGATCTACCGGAAATGTGCTTTCTGCCAGTAATTTGAGTCAGGATAGAAAAGTCCAAACTGCATTATTCTCCACTATGCTTTCTCCTTATACAACATTTGTAGAGGAGAAATTTTATGAAACTCCCTACCCTGAGCAAAATGTCCATGGTTTTGGGCCCGATTTCACTCAAATTAAATACAAACTTAAGGTGACTTTTCCTTCTTATGTTAATAAAGATGAGCTTACGGCATCCAATTTATATTCATACGCGGAGAATGGGGATATTGTAATATAATCTGGAATTGTTTGATAGAGATAAAAAAGCGTCCCAGTAAGTAAATACTAAGACGCTCGAGTTTGAAAAATTTGCTAGTTGCTTAACTGTCAATGATAAAGGCGCTGACCACAAACAGTACGATTATCCCCACAATCGCGATGATCGCAGCAACGATTGGTCCGGCACCCAGCTTTAGCGCCAGTGCGCCCACAGAGCCTCCGCCGATAAGCGCGTTAAAGAACGGTGCTACGGCAAAGAAGCCTCCGATGAGACACCAATCTGATCCGATCTTGGCCATAAATCCTAGCACAAACGACAAAACGATGGAAAGGATTGCCCAGGGAACAATGTCCATTGCAGTCGTCTGGGCAAAAGGTGTGTCCGGCTCCGTACCGGCAAACATTACCACAGCAACAGCGATGATAAGTAACAGGGGTACAACCAATACTAGACTTTTGTTTCCCATTTCATGCCTCCTCCGAGTCAGTTCCTTTAAAGCGATTAATATTATAGGCTATTGTATAAGAAATATTATTTTATGTCAACTCTATAGGTTGATAGGCTTACAGAATTGTATTATAATACCGACATCAAAACCTCATTAAATGGAGAATGGAGAAAATATGGACGAGAACACTTCGAAAAGACCTAATCCCGTGAAACTCGGTGACAAGGTCAGGATAGGAAAAGTCTGGTATACAATTGGTTTTTCTTCGGCCTTTGATTTCAATAAGGCGTTAATGAGATACAAGGATAGAAGTGATATTCCGGACGATGAGCTCATCTCATTAACGGATGCAACTGGATACCCTTACGAATTTAAATTGTCGATCGTGTGGGATGCAGTGCTCGCGCAGCAGGCTAAAAAGTAAAAAGCAACCGGTTAACCACAAAAAGGTGCAGCCAGGATCCAACCGATCCCCGCCGCACCTTTTTTATTTATCAGGTTTATTTTCCTAACACAAAATCAAAAATGTTTTTCCAAAATGATATTATCAGCTCGTCGACTTTATGGAGCACGTCCAGAAACAGTGTGAAAATACTTTGTTCACTTACGTCCACTTCTTCCATCGTGCTTTCCGACTGCGTTCCTAAAATATCATTTTCCTCGTATAAATAGAGTTTTGTATTATCCGTGGATTCTCCGAGAACAAGCGGATTTAATTTAACTTCCTGACTTGCGGTTTCTTCCGGACTAACGGTTTCAGGTAAAATCAGAAACGATGCCGTACCAAGAGTTTTAAGAACATTAGTTCCGCGCCCGTTATTGGCCAGAACAACCGATGTAGGTAAGAACTCCACCAACGCCACACCGGGAATTTTTCCTTTAAAATACACCGTTCCGAAGTAACCTTTGCTTTGATCATAGCCGGGATTTGGTAGACCTCCGGTCAGTCTGGTATAGCCAACCTCATTGTTGATTACTTTATCAATAAAAACAGTCGCAAAAGAGTCATCTGTCGAAATTTTTATAGCTTCGAGCGTAGAGGGATCAAAGGAAAGATCTATTTGAACAGTATTAATAGGTGTTTTTATACCTTCAACAAAAACCTCCATGGGGAATATCTCACCGATCTTGTGCTTATTGTTACTACTTGGGACAAGGAACGACGCGCTTTTTCCGGTGAGTGAGGGGTTATATGTTGTAATAAGGGCGTACTCGGCATATACCACCAATCCGGAAATTACGGAAAAGAATAAGATCAATATTCCGTTCAGAAAAGCCGAACGGATGCTTTTTGGTGATAACTGGGTTTTGCTAATCGCACGTCTACAAAATGAGCACCACTTCTGTTCTTTTCCTGCATGGCAAACAAGACAGACTGTATTTTCCGGGGAAAGATACCACCAGATAGGGTAGGCAAAGGCTATAAATCCTCCGAAAATAGCAAGAACATGAACAAGCAACCAGGAAGATAAGGTGATGGATACAAACTTAAATAAAATGGATACTCCCGGCATGAACATATATTACTATTTAGTATACATGGTAAAGCAGTATAGAAAAATCCCTAATATCGCACCTGCCGTCACTGTTTATGTCGCAGGGCTCTTGGTCTATTCTCCATAAACCAACCCAACTTCGTGCTGAAGAGGCGTATTCATCAAAATTGATCTTACAGTTAAAATCCCAATCAAATAATTTGAGAAAGTTTGGAAGGGCGCAAATTAGGTTGGATACATCCTGTGTTGTTGTTCCGGTTGATGAACTGCCTGACTCTGAATCGCTTGAGTCATCATTATTGTCCCCTCCATTGTCATCACTACCGGAGTCTGCGGCGGCCGGAGATGTGACTATAAAGTTTTTGTGCTCGCTTTCATCGCTCAGATACCCCCCTTCAGCAGTGGTTTTCCCGTATACAGTATGTGTACCCGAGTTTAACGCCGTTGTGTCTATCGCAACCTCCCAGTAACCATCCGCTGTAGAAGTTGAGTTCAGAGTGGTAGCAGAATTAAAAAATAAAAGGGTTAGTAAGGAGTCTGGAACGGTGTAGCCGCTGGCTGTTATGCTGGTACCTTGTACGGTTGTTAATGCCGATAAAGCAATCGTTGGCGGTAATATTAGATTGCCAATCGTAGTGTTAGTGAATTCGGATAAAAAGACACTGTAAAGAATGGGATTGGACATCTGACCAAGTCCGTTAACCGAATAAATTGTAATATTGTGTATATCATCCGCAGGATAACTGTAAATGAACTCTTTTTCGAAATATCCCGTATTATCAGACGCCGTAGTTCCGATAACACTGTTATTTTCTGTAAAAGTTACTTGCGAACTAGGCGATGTTTTTCCCTGAAACGTAAGCCGGGTATCACCCACAATAAGACTTACATTAATTGAAGTTGCTTGGGAGTGTCTAACAGCAAGTGTAAAGACAGTTAGTATTATACATATGGCAGTTGTCGCTCTTATAAATCTCATCGTTATTGCGCATGTTAAATCTAAGCTTTGTAATTTCCAAAGAGAATTTTAAATGCCAGGCGTAGTCTTTTTCTCATTTTGAACAGTATGGCAAGCAGTATGAGTAATGCTGCTAAGATGATCCCCCCTTCTTTAACGGGAAATCCGCTAAATGTGGTAGATTTTATCATAGTTTCACCGTTAGTTCCATATGAAAATACGACAGTTGCGGTATATTTACCAATAAGATATTTTTTATTCCAGCTTGCCGGGATTCGCCTGGTTGCGTCAGGCAGAACATTTTTCGGTTCTATGGCAATCTTATCCACCTGCTTACCGAACATATTATTTATCGTGATAGACCCAATTGGCTTGATATGAACACTACCTTCGTTTATTACCCTTGCTTCGAAGTCTATGGGTCCGTAGTCATAAAATGATTTGTTTGTGGTAAATGAAAGGATTTCTCCGCTGACCGTTGTTTGTCCCGCTACTCTTAAAAGAATCAGCGACGCTACCTCCTGGGCTACTGCAGCACCTGATGAACCGGGAGTCTGCCCGCCCGTTTTAAAAATTACCGACCCAAAATGTCCTCCAGGTTCCGCATTGTATGGGACCGATGTTCTGAAAGAAAAGATCTGACTTTGTCCGGGTTCTATCGTTACTTCTGAAGGACTTACCGTGATCCAACTAGCTAAGGAAAAAGTTGTTTCCTCGTCCGTTAAGCCCACAGCACCTTCTTCACCGACGGCAGTAAAATTACGGCGATCTACACCAATGGTTATAGGTCGGTTTGAGAGGTTGGTAAGCTTGATTGTGTTGTCAATGACATCTCCGGGATTTCCCGTAAGTTCAAAAGTCGGTGGTGATATCGCCATACCGGTTCCCGAGGATCCTTGGGAACCGGGTTGTTCCTGAGCTAATACTATGGATGTGATAAGTGTTAGTCCCAACCCAATGAGTACAGTAATAACTGATTGATGCCATTTAATTTTTGGTTTAGTCATACATAGTTCGTTCTAAGTTACTTAAGCAAACAATTAACCAAAGTAATACTAACACGCTGTCTTAACAACATCCCCTACTTTTTCATTAGTATGTAGGGGTAGCTGTTAGAATTATCGTTGTGTTGTAAACACCGGCTTCTGTTGCTCCTGCAACTCCTACCTGATAACCGATCGTTGTTTCCTCGTTGCTTACGGGACCTGCGCTGTAGGCAACTTCTAAATTGCCGGTTGTGAACGCTGCCCACTGATTTGCAGGTGTTGTAAACCTATCTGCTCCGTCACCGGTTGCAGTTAGTGTGGTGTCAGTTGTAGTATACCCAAAGGCTTCCGTTCCCACAGAAGGAAATGAGCTTGGTTGAGCATTGGTTCCGGTATGATCTGTAATTGTGTCCGAAGCTACGTTTGTCAACGCTGCGGTATATCTTGTGTATACGGTGTAACCTCCGCCTGCATTAGTATTAACTGTTAACAAATGTGCACCAACGCCATTTGCAGATACTGTGACTCCGGTGAACGGTATTGTTCCGTCGGTTGTTGTAATTGTCAGGTCCTCGCCGTTTACGGTTTCGGTATCAGCTACCGCATCAACCGTAAAAGTCAAAGAAGGATCAATCGTAAGAGATACCAGTTGACCTGTGGTATAAATGAACTTTACAGTTCCCGTATCGACCTCATTTCCACCCGTACAGGCGTCATCCGTAAATGTGGTAAGAATCATGAAGTAAGATGTTTCCGCTGTACTCCCGTTAGTTATACCTGTTAGAACAACAATGCCTGTTCCTCCTGCAGCAGTTTCCCCGGTTGCGTTGGTTATTTTAACCAATCCTGCTGTTGAGCTGGCTGCCGTCCAAGATTGAACATCCGGAACATAATCAGAGCCTGCTGCGTTATAAGTGGCACCTGAAGTTACCATACCTGTTGGTGCTGAACCTGCCCCATCTGATTGAGTGTCAAACTGCATCTGAATACATTTTATTGCCGAGTTTGAAACGTTGCTAAATGTGGCTGTATATGTAACAGAGGCTGTACTTGGTCGTGAATCACTTATGGATAAAGAACCCGTAGTCAAAGTTGCAGCATGAGCTACTAATCTGGGCAACATCAGTAGTCCAAAGAAAACAACCAAAGAAACGATGATTCCGCTGGAAAACTTTCTTAATTTATGCAAACTAAATCACCTCCTTAGGGATTTTTAATTTTTTGACGATCTAGAACTACGCGTAATTCTCACGTCTTTCGGATCGGCTTTACCTAAGAGGATCTTCAGAGCAAGAACAATACGTGTTCTCATAATTGTAAGTAGTAGATAAACCACTGTCAATGAGAGAATTATAATGATAATCATAACCCATGGAATTACCCAAAAGGTTATTTCCGGGCTTTGGCTAATCCGATTATCAGCGCTGTATGTGATTGCCACTTGAGCTGAATATTTTCCAAATAATAGTTTTTTCGGCCACTGGGCGGTAAGTATACGCTCTGTACCAGGTAAAACGGCGCCTTTTGAAATCTCCAGTTTTGCCGTTTCTTTTCCGGCCATGTTTTTTATGGTTACAAATCCGGTTGGTATTATATGAACGTTACCTGTGTTTATAATAGGAACATCAAAGATAATTGGGCCTGATTGGTGAAGGTTCTTAGTTAATAAATTTTTAATATTTGCTTCTTCGCGAATGTCACCTTTAACGATAAAAAAAGTAAGTATTCCTACCCGCGCTGTCAAAAATGTGTTTTGTTGGGAAATGAACTCCGCCGGTATCAACGGCTGAAAATATACTGTTGCATAGTGTCCTCCCGGTTCTGCGTTTTCCGGAGTGTTAATGGTAACGATAATCTCTTGCTCCTGATTTGGCTGTAGGATAAAATCTGCCGGTTCCAAACCTATCCATTGCGATGCATTAAATATATTTGCCTGATCTTCGGTCAAAGACAACTTTTCGTTTACCGTAAAATTGTGTGCCAACCCTTTTACGGGAATAGGGAAGTTCGTGATATTAAAAACCGTCACTATTTCTGTTGTGGATTGTCCAGGATCTAAAATGATCTCAATTATGGCAGGTGAAACACCTAGTGCCGATTGGGGGTTTTGCATATCAGGGATGTACGCGGGAGCTGGTGGTTCCAACTGGGAATCTAATGTAGGTTCATCTAACGGCTCTTCTTCGATTATTACCGACGTTGATTCTTGAGTATTATTGTCGATGACTTGAGCAACAGCTGTTTTAGAAATCGCAAAAGCTGAGAAGAGTATAAGGGCTTGTGACAAAAGTAATATTCGTATTATTTTATTTAAAGGCCAAACCAAACGGGCGGGTGAGTATATAGAGCGCATGTATTAATTTTAACCTATTTTGCCCTTTTATTTAAAATCTACGGCCTTTTTCTCAAGATCGGAAATACGCTTACGGTGATCATGAAGTCTGTTGTCAATTGCAACGTGTTCGGATCTGTATTCTATTATCTCTGTCAAGAAGTTATCGATATTATTTTGAAGTTGTGGCAGAAACTTTATTTTGTTTTCTATTTCCTCAAATCTGGTATTTGTTTCATGCCGAAAAGCAGCTAACTCCCCCTTAATTTCTATTACGCTTTCATTCAGAACCATTATTTTCCCGCGATTGTCCAAAATAAGTTTTTGGAGTGTGTCAAACTTACTATCATGTTCTAAAAATTTTTTGGAATGTTCCTTCAAAATTTTGGAGTGATTTATCAAAATTTTGGAGTGGCTATTAAGTGTTTTTGTGTGACTTGCTAAAATTTTCGAATGCTTTTGTAATATATTCGAATGCTCGTCTAAGATTCTCGAATGCTCATTTAATATTATAGAGTGTTCAGATAAAGTCTTTTTAATGGATACAATATCAGCCTCTATCCTAAGTAATATTTTATATATGTCAGAAATAGTTGGGTTTTCCATATAAACTAATCTAGTATATTATAATGAACATTGCAATATGCTAACATATGAAACAATACTTTTGTTTAGTACCTTTCCAGTAGTTAACATTTTTCTTCCCATTTCTTCTTTTGTTTTGAACTTTTATTAAATGCTTTCCTTGCCTTTTTCAATAATTCCCTCACCTTGTTTATATCACTATACTCACCGTCTTTTGTAAGATATTTTTCATAGCTACTTACTCTTTTATTATCGGGTGGTCCTGTTAAAGTAGATTTTGGTTCATTAGATTCAGGTTCGTGAGTTTTGATGTTTTGTTTGCTCATAGGATTCTCAGAATACCCCTAACCGGAAACTCGTGCAAGATGAAAATGTATGAATACATTACGGAAATGACAGTGACAATATGTAAAAAGTGGAGTTGAAAAACCCTTATACAACGGTGCAAAATCGGGTTTAACCCGATTTTAGTACTGCGCTGTCACCGTATAAACAACGGTCGTACTATAATCGGAAGTCGCCTGAGTAGGGTTAACCTGAACCTTAAAATTAACTGTAAATTCCTCCGCGGTTATAGGTGTTCCTGTAATTGTACCGGTATTATCCGCAATAATGTCACCCGGTGCTGTTTGAGAGAACGGTGCGTAGCAGGGTGAACTGCCTCCACCAAGACAGGTTGGGGGATTGAATATATTAGAACCTTGAACAGAAGTGTCGGAAGTGTAGTAGCCAAAACCTCTGTCACCGCTCAACCATTCGTCGGGTGCGGCATAAGATCCTCCGTTAAAATTAATTATATTATCGGTGAGGTCTATGGATTTTAATAGATCGGTTGTATATGCTCTGATAACGTATCCGTTATACGCATTGGTTGATGTTGTTAATGTTGCGTTGTTCGTTGCTGTATAACTATTACCTGGCCCAAGGTTGGTGAACGTGATGGACGGCGGCGTGACACTAAATGCCAAACTTGGTGCGACAACTTGTCCGTCTGACGAGACTGCCGATTGAACATTATCTGCGTTATCCGTTGCCCGGACATTAAAATAGTAAATTTTGGATGTCATTAATGTTAAACCGGTAGCAGTTACGGAGGTGTCGGTTGTTGCATTCGTCCAACCTTTGGTATCAACTCCACCCTGGGTTGTTCCTATAGAGTATTCATAATACTGCAACCCTGAAGCTGCAGCATTAAAACTCCCCCAATTAGCAGATAGTTGAGATAGCGATGCAGTACTGAAGTCTTTGTCTACTCCGGCTTCCGTTCCATCATAAACCGTGCCGCCCGTCGGAGCTGTGGTATCAACGCCAAAATCACGGTCGGCTCCGGGGGTTGTGTCGGAGTTGGCTCCGTATACCTGCATCGAAGAATACTCATTAGCGGCGTCTTTGACTCTGGCTTGCCAGTGATATTGGGTTGCATCAGTTATACTTGTAATTGTTACCGAAACAGAGACTGGTGTTCCTGAGTATGCTACCCCGTTCCCGCAAAGATCCTCGGTTCCCGAGAAAGCAGTGTCTGTGTCGTCTTTCTCTACGCAAAGGTAGAGGGTGTCGCTGGCGTCTGTATCATCCGCGGTAGCGGTGAACTTGACTGACGTTTCATCCGTCCAATCACCCGTACTTAGAACCGTATCATCCGTTTTAGCTTGAACAAGGCTTGTTGGAGTGTTGGGGGCTGTGTTTGCGTTGGTAATACTGGCAAGTGCATATGTGGTAGTAGTTATGTTCGTGGTTGATCCGGCATTTGTTAGTCTAAAACAGTAATCCCCCACGCTACCCGCAGCCGTAACCGAAAACTCCATTTCTGTAAAGTCTTCTATGGTTAGATCCAAAACCCCAACCTGCGAGGAGGCATCTTTTACTCCTGTGTTTGGCGTTTTGAATGTAGGATTTGTATTAGTAACGCCCCCTATTGTATTGCTTATGTCTGTTGTATCGTTTCCGTCCGTAAGGTTAGTTGTGTTATACATATCCCAGTCGTCTCCATCAGCTCCGACATCTACCCAAGTGCCTATAGCACCGCATGTAGTAGATTTGGCTCCGTATTCCAGACGGAACGTCACATCCTCAGCAGCTGCACCTCCTTCATTAGCAACGCCGATTCTCAATCTTTTGTTGGAACCGCTAGTTATATTGAGTGACGTATCCTCCGTTCCGCTTGTAGCTGATGTGGCGTTAGCTTCATTATCGCTGTCGTTCCTCCAGTGGTAATGGATTTGTTCCAGGTTAGGGGAGGGAGCACTTGTAGCTTTTGCAAAAATGGCATCCCAATATACAGGAGTATGATCCTGCGAGTCTAAGCTAAAGGTAATTCCATGCTGATGGGAAGTGCTGCTAAAAGCGGTTCCACCCGATCCCACAATACCGTCACCTGTACCTCCGGTTAAGGTGCTGGAATTGATAGTAAAGTTGCTATGGGTGTGCGCGCTGGTATCACTGGTAGTATCTAAGCTGGTATCGGTAGGTCTGGGAAATCTTTGATAAAAAGTGCTGCCTGAATCGGACTTTAATGTCCAATTTCCCGCCGGAGGTGTGTTGTCAAACATGGCAATCATGTTAGTGGTTACAGCGCCCGTTGAATCTTTTTGGGCAAGAGTGACGTTAACGTATGGCGGCTCACTTGACCCGGAGTTTGAGCTACCGCTGGTACTATTATGAGTATGGCCGGAACTGGCAACAGTGGTACCGCTTGCCGCACCTTTAACATTTTGTACTCCAAGGGGTCCGGCCGAGTTGTTTAGGGGTAATGTATGGGTATGGGTATTGCTTCCTCCGGTGGTAACGGTATCTGCTCCCCTTGCGTATCTGGGTGTGGTTCCGTCGTTATAAACTTTTGTCCAGCCCCCCGGTACAGAGTCAACAAAATATGCAATTACCCCCGCCGGTAATGTTGCCGGTATGCCAAAATCATAACGTATTACTCTTAAGGTGCGATATGCTGGTAAATTATCAGCTGAAAGTCCCGAAGCAACGCTGGGCGAGGCAATCTGATGGGTATGATCCTGTTTGGGAGGTTTGTTGGTATTGCTGGATCCGGCTGTACCTAAGTCACCTGAACTATCAACAAGTGTTAAGGTTCCCGGATCGGAGTGAGTGTGGGAGGTGTTTCCGCCTTGAGATGTTCCGTAAGCATCCGACCCCCTGATAAACCTGTTATAAAAATCCCCCGATCCGCACGATAAACATGTCCAATCAGTCGGGATGGAAGAAGCATTGTCCCAAAGCAGTATCATCTTGGCTACAACGTCAATCGCAAGCTGCCACTTGCGCGTTTCCTCAAAAACCAAGAACTCTTCTTGTATTACTGTGCCGGACAATACATTTTCTTCCTCTTCTACGATTTGTGATTGAGGAACAAAGTTCATTAATTCTTCCAATTCGTCGACGCTCAATCCCGACTCAGTGGACTCCTCCGCATAGACGTTTCTTATTAGAAATGATTGCTGGTTATCGTATTCGCTTGACTCAGTGGACTCACTCGATTCCGTTTCATACTCAACATATAAATCCTCATTATTTTCTATGTCTTCAATATCCAGTGCATTATCAACCACATCTTTGATCTCATAGAACTTTAGAGTTCCAAGCAAATAAAACTGTGGGCTTATTTCAGGAGCTTTAAAGTAATACCCGATATTAATTGTTTCCCCGGCTGTTAAGTTAACCTGCCATGTAATATACTTTTTACTATCCGCCTCATCAATAAGTTCATATGATGTGGAGTGTAATGGCGGAGTTATTTCAAATTCCGCAGGAATAGTTTCCTGGATCACACCGCTAAAGTCCTGGTTTGCTGTGATAACTATATTCACAGGATATTTATCAGCAGGATATATTCTTGTGGCAATAAGTCGCTCGACATCAAATGGAACACTTTCACGGACTTCTATTTGGTCGGTTATTGCGTACTCACCGTTTTGCGTTACCGCAGTAAGTGTAAAATCATACGAGCCAATCCCTTCGAATCCGTACTCAGTTTCAAAGTCGGGATCGAGCGTGTACCCGTGCCTGTAACAATCGGGATTTACTGTGATGGTATCATCCCCGGTTGATAATGTTGTAGTAAGGCCGAGTTCCACATTCTCTGCCACTAAAGTTAGATTAGCGTCGCAAACCATATTTCCCTGATCATCCAGAACCGCGATAGAGATATTAGCCTTTTCATCCGGCAAATAAACTGACTTGTTGAAGTTCATGGCTAGAACGCCCCAAGCAAAATTATTGTCGTATATTACGCGTGTTCCGTCCTGAATAATAAGGTTGTAAGCACCGGGTTTTATATCTTTGCTAGGTTTAATAGATAAAGTTCCGTTTTCTATCGTTATAGACTCAGCACTAATCTCGATCTTTTCCTCACCGCGCAAAAGATAAACGTGCAGCTCAGCCGGTTCATACGAACCCATATCGATCTCGACACTTTCGTTCATCTGAAAACCTTCTTTATCCGTCTTGATTCTCTTTATTTGGATTTCTTTGGAAACAAGGGGAGACCCTATTGCAATAAGCAAAACCAGAGACATTCCGACAAATATAGCAAATTTCGAAGTTAGTTTCGTCCGTTTAAGACGTTTTTTCCTCCGAATATCGGTTGGAGTTGGCAGGATCCTCATATATATAAGTATAACCTATGGGCATGGATTTCTGAACCATATATCAAGTGTTATATATACGTTTTTGTAATAGTTTACCTCTACGACCGTTATGTAAATTTGCATAATAGACATACATATATTAAAATAACCCATAATAAACAATCCGGATACATAAAAAAGGAGATGCAGATGAACGAACGCCTTAAATTTGTAATAGTTACGGTTGTATTATTACTTTCTGAGATGGTGTTGGTGCTTTATACGGACTTAGGTGGGACCCAGAAAATAGTGGCTGCAATGATAGGTGCGGTGCTGGTTGGTCTGCTAGGAGCAGGATTGGTAAGTATGGTGGAAAAATTTACGAGAGGTGAGTTTTCCATTACAACAGTCGGAATATATTACTTACTAGTAGGCGTTGTATTCCTAGCGGCTTTTTGGCTGGTATTTTTTCCTCAGTACCCGCTCCATATTAACGCGGTGTTTTTCCTAGTTCCTTATATGATCGGCCTACTTATTTGGCCAATCATGCATGGGTACATAAAGAATTAATAAATACGCCTTACGGCTCTTTGTAGCAAACAAGGAGCCTTTTTATTTTTTGGAATATTTAGCGGTAAAAATGGTACCGGTAATAACTATTACAGCCCCTCATACAAGTTCAGCTGCTGTTCGTACAAATCGGTGTAATCCGTTAACACCTCTATATATCTATAAGATACATATAACGAACCTGCCAGTGCGGCGGTTGTGAGTATAAGCGCAATGTATCCGGCTTTTCTATTTCCAGGAATCGGGCTTCTAAAGTTCTTAAAGAACCAATACAGCCCCATAGGCGTTAGCACGAAACTTAATACATAAATTCTAAATTTTTGACCGTTTGATAGAGGATTCATATATAAAGTGTAGCACTATTAACCCTTTGAGGCTTTTCACAAACGGTTTATTTTTTTATTACATATTTTTTACATTCATTTAACACCCATATTACATATTGATGTAAATATATATCAATATTACTTGTTGTTTATAGTAAACAATGAAAAACTTTATGTTTTCACCATGTATTTAATAAATTTATAAAAACCCGCAGTTTAATCTACTGCGGGTTTTTTTGTTGAAAGGGGGTGATAATAATGATAAAGAAACTTCTAGTACTCACATTAATTTTTGCTCTTGCAGGTGTTGCGCTGTATGTTGGTGCCGGTAGAGCGACTGCTAATGAAGGCGCTGTTGTAATTAAAGATGATGGATGTCTTTTATTCGACGGTGATGGGGATCTTGTACAAGCAGATTCTAATGTGAGAGTTGAAACAAAGAGTAATAAAGATAATGCTCTCACAAGTTGTAAAGCCTCAGATGTGGATCCCAGTACGCAAGGTGCGGTGATTTTCAATTATGAAAATACCGGTTTGCCGTGTTTCACAACTGCAGGGTTTACAAATGATTGGCAGAATGTGGTAACTCCAAGCGGACAATCGTCCCTTTCATGCCACTATAAGAATTAGCATGAGATAAATACTTATTAGGTACCTAAGTATAAAGAACCCCGTACTAGTCGGGGTTCTGTCAGTAAAAAACTCCCGTGCTAATTCATAGTACGGGAGTAGATGGTTCACTAATGCTGGATATAAATTGCATTTAGTTCGTGTCCCATTATATCGGTACATACCCGCGCAATATCGGCCCACTGATGAACCGACGGGATTTTTCCACTGCCTACAAGCTTACAAGTCCGGGCGTCGTACACATCGAAATTCTTTTTTGTTTTGTCGGTGTATATGATGAAGCAGTCGGATTCCTCGATGATGTCCTTTCCGGGATGTTCGTGGACATTGTCGAACAGCGGATAGACCGAGTACCCGATTCCTGCTTCGGGATAATATACATACATCTGTATTGTCACTATTCTCTCCTTCTTTATTTAAAGCTTAAGTTACTAAGATCAACCTTGGTCCATTATAATCCAGCGGTTTACCGGGGCCATTCCGAACCCATGCTCTGCAAAACGCTACTAGAACTTGGTAATGTGTGCTGGTTTCAGCATTAACGGTGGCAAGCACCTTCATAGACTTATTATCCCAAATCTTAAACTGATTTCTTGGGAGTATATCTGCTCTGAACTCAGCAGCCTTGCGGATAGTACTGGCGGGCAGCTCTCTACCGTTAACAGTTGAAGTATCACTATGAACACACTGAGCTACTTCAGGATTATCTAAGATCGCATACACGTCTGTCATCTCTACCTCCATTGTCGACTTATGAACGATTGATTAACTGGATTTGATAGTCGTTATTATAAGGCAATATACCAACAATGTAAATGACTATAAGTCATAATAACTACCACTCCAACTGTGAAAAACTTCCGATCCTCTTAATGTTCTCCAAATTCTCCTTTTTCCTAAAAAAATTCTTGATGATCTTATAGTTGTCCAGATCGAACATAAAATCTTCCTGCATATCAGCAATAATCCCTGCTTTCATCCCGTTTTCCTCCCGGTCATCCAACTCCTCAACAGCTTCATCAACCGTCTTTAGAACCCTCCAATTGTTCACGAGGAAACGTTCGACCTTTCCGTTCAGCTCATCAACTTCTGATATTACAACAGGGCCTTCAAACGGCCATTGTGTCAGTTTCGTTCCGGAAAAAGCCATATAAAAGCGCATATTGTATTTCATCGGGTTTTCTTTTCCCACACAGGCTCCGTTGCATTTTTCCAGTTTATGCAAGAAACACGAACCTTTGGTGCTTTCCAACCCAAGTAGTTTTGTGCAAAGATCGTGTTTATCCCTCACTTCCTCCAGACTTTTCTTTGCCTGGGAACGCGACTTAAAAATTCCCAAAGAGTTTATCACTTCGTTATATGTGGGGTTGTCTGTCTCAAAAATCTCAACAGTTTCATAGCCTTCTTCGTTCTTAACATTTTTTAAGAGCACGAGGCTTTGATAATTCCGCAAACGTGAGTTATATACCGGCTGAAGTTCCTTGACCAGTTCAGCTTCTTTTAATAAAGCACCTAGTTCTCCCGCCGTTTTCATAAAAGAAATATCCTCAATCTGCTGGGATAGTTTAAAGTCCTTGGACGTAATATTCGAACCTGCGAAGTGGGATTTCACCCGTGACTTTATATTCACGCTTTTTCCCACGTAAAGCGGAACTCCGTTCTTTCCGTAAAAAACGTATATCCCGGGTGTATCGGGAAGGCCTTCGATCACACGGGATTTTATTTTCGTAGGAATATTGGCGTTTTTCATAACTTTATCAAAAGCCCGTATCAAAACTTCGGAAGGGATCTCATCCAGCATTTTTTGATAGAATTCGACCAACACTTTGGCGTCGTCAATTGCCCTATGCCTGCGGACACACGAAATTCCATGCCGTTCGATCAAAGCGTCAAGATTGTGTTTGCGGTAAAAAGGGAAAAGGCTTCGTGAAAGGTTTACTGTACACATGGTTTTGGCGTTGAACTGTTCCTCCAGCATTACAAATTCTTTTTTTATAAAGGAGTAGTCGAACTTCACGTTATGGGCTACAAAAACGGAGTCGTTAAAAAGTTCCATGACCGTATCTTTTATTTGGCTGAATGTGGGGGCATTTTTTATTTCGTCCTGGGTTATACCTGTGAATTCAAGTATCTCCGGAGGAATGTGAGTTTCCGGATCCAAAAGGGAATGAAAAGTATCAACGACTTGATCGTTCTCAACTCTTATGATCCCTATCTCTATTATTCTGCTGTTTCTAAGGCTCGCTCCTGTTGTCTCTACATCGACGAATGTTAGTGTTCTTGGCAGCATGCGATGATGTTATCAGGTGTTCGGGTTTTATTCAACCAAAATGAAAGTGGAATAAAAAAAGCCCGTCTGGTGGATACAGAGGGCTTTGTAAATACAGTTAAATCTCACCTTTTACGAACTGGGAGCCGACTTTCATCAAAGCGCGTTTCCGTGTCAATGCGTACGGTACACGACCATTTGTTTCTCTCGCGACGGTTCTATAGTCTTTAGCCGCAGTATTTGGACGGTTTTCAAGATCACTAGCAATTGCATCACGGAGGAGCTTCAACCGGCGAATATCGCCCGGTTTCATCCAGGTGTTTTTTTCCCACCTTGATACAGCATCCTCTGTAACTTCCAGGAACAGAGCTTTTCCACACTCTTTGGCACCTCCCGCAAGTGCGGCGGTAGCCACCAGTTCAGCCACGTATCTGAAAGTGCGGCATCCTCTATGGCATTTGATATTCGCCCGTAACCATACTAATCTGCTCATTGCTTCTCCTTTACACGGATAGATACTCATAACTTTCAATGCTTGGGGGCAGGAATTTGTTATAAGTTATTATTAATAGTATATTACGCTTAACGAATCTGGTGAATAAGATAAAAGGAGAGTAAATACAATGACGTTCATTGGGCAATATGAGATTTTTGAACCTGTTGGTGAAGGTAAGGCGCGGGTTGTAGTAATAGGGTACAATACGTCTCAGGATCTGGAATCCGGCGACGATATTTTTGTCAAACCGTTAGGTGCATATATGAGTCTGCCGAAAATTAACTTTGTGGATTTCAGCTACCTTGCGGCGGAGACTCACTACGGCTTAGCCTCTAGAGTACAGGAAGAGCTTGGAAGAGCACAACCTGTTCAGTATTTTGTTGGCCGCGGGGCGGGGGAGATAAAAAAGAACCCAACATTGAAGAATCAAGTTTTGAGTTTCCTGCGAATGTTTTGTCGTGAGAGGTAGCCGTGTTAACTCTCCCTGATCTTCAGGAGGCGGTAAAATGGTGTAGAAACTGGGGACATCACCATATACTTAATTCCAATCCTCTTGTCTTTGACATCAACAACGTACGATGGGATAAGAATGCCGGTGTTCTCACCATCAAAACGATTAGTCCAAAAGGTTGGGAATTCCGGGTAAACAATGTACGGGAGATCGATGCTTACTTTAATGGTACGCGTATACCTCCGGATTAAAAAATAGTCCGGAGGTCTTTTTTTGGTTTTATCACAACAGCAACACTTTTTTAAAGAAACCTTATCAATACACAGATAGTATAAATACTAGAAAGTGACTAAAAACATATGCTGCCAATAAAAGACCATACACCATCGGGAAAAATACCTATACTGAATTTTCTATTGCTTGGCATTAACATTGCCGTCTTCTTTTTTATGTTTGGAATGTCAGAGCCCGGACTGGAAATGTTCGTAAATCAGTATGCTTTGATACCAAACCTGGTTGTTAACGGCCAAAATCTTTATACACTTGTAACATCCATGTTCCTTCATGGTAGTTTGGGACATCTTTTTGGGAATATGTTATTTTTATATATTTTCGGGGACAATCTCGAGGATCGTTTGGGTTCGATAAAATATTTGTTTTTCTATATACTGGTCGGTTTAGGGGCAACAGCGCTACAGATATTTTTAAACCCCGCATCCGGTATCCCGAACCTGGGAGCTTCCGGAGCAATTGCGGGAATAATGGGAGGCTATCTGGTACTGTTCCCGCGCCACGGGATCGATGTTCTTGTATTCTTTGGCTTTGTGGTAAGGATAATTACCGTTCCGGCATACACGATGTTGTTGTATTGGTTTTTATTTCAATTTTTAGCAGGACTGGGAACGATCGGGATTGCTGAAACGGGAGGCATTGCATATGGAGCTCATGTCGGGGGTTTTGTGACGGGGGTCGTGCTATTGCTATTGTTAAGAGGCGCGGGTGGAGTAAGGAGAGCGTCAATTGAAATGTCCGGTTAGTTGGCGTTCATAAAACAAAAGAAGATATAGAAAAAGGAGAGCAGAGATGTTCGTAGAGAGTATTATCTGGTCTATGGCAGAGAATACGACACCGTCTTTTGACAAGGAACTTGTCAGGTACCGGAATACAATCTCAAGACTGGTGTCACTAGCCGAAAGGGAACGATATTTGAAACCCTTCTATGTAAAAAAGAAAAGTGGAGGAAAGAGAAGGATCGTTCCGGCTACAAAAGATCTGGTTTATGTTCAGTCGATACTTGCGTCGTGGTTTGTAAAAACATTCGGCGGAAGTGCCGATTATTGCTATACCGGCAAAGGTATAATTCCCGCGATCAAACCGCACCAGGGAGCAAAAACCGCATTAGTGGTTGATTTAAAGGATGCTTTCGATCATGTGACAAAGGAGAAGATTTACAAGCTATTGGAAAGAAGGTTCCGGAAGATGTCAAAGGAGGTCCGTTTACTGATAGCCACCCTGCTCACGTATGAAGGAACTACTCCACAGGGATGTGTATCTACACCATATGTTTTTAACGCCGTTGTGGATCCGATGGACAAAGATTTACTGGCTATCCTAGGTAACTTCCCGCTAAGAGCGTATACAAGGTATGCCGATAACATGTGTTTCTCTTTCGATAAACCCGTAAATCTGTGGGCGGTAGACAGGGCAGTAGCAAAGATAATCTCAATGCATGATTTTCAGGTAAGTTGGTCGGCGGGTTTTGAACACATGCCGATATCGTATCTCGGAACACATGTATATGAGGATAGACTAGAGCTGGACCCTGACAAGCTGGATGCGTACGTTTTGTTATTGAACGAGGCACTGTCAAGTCCAACGCCTGAAGTGTACAGAAAGCAGATTCTTGGTATCCTGACTTGGGTTTCTCAGGTATATAAGACTACCAACCCGGAAAAACTATCTCCGGAAGACAGGGCCAAGCTTGCATACTTCATCGGGTTGTTCCAGCAGTATTTTGGAAAGGTGAGAGGAACCCCTGAGTTGCTGGAAAGGCTGGTTACGTCGTTCCATAACTCCAGAATGTTCTAACATAGAAAGGAGCAGCTTGAAAAAGCATTGCTCCTTTTTTTAAATGTGCAGAACGTCCAATGGTAGAATTACATAGCAAAAGTGTATACCGGCAATAAGGTAGGGGATACGAAAGGAGAGACTGGAATGCCTCCACTATGTATTAATATTCCCGAGGTATTAAAGGAATTCGGAAAAGTGTGTCAGCAAAAACCTAAACCCGTAAGAAAAGGTGATAGGGTTATGGTAGATGGCGTGCTCTGTGTTTTTGATGTAGAGTCGGCCTCACAATTCAACAATTTATTGGCGGATTATAGAGCGTGTAAGAATATTCCGGCCAAAACAAGTATCTTGCTCAGGTCGTTGGAATCACCTGCCATGTACCAGATGAAGGCCAGGTGGGTTTGGGAAGCAGTAAATGTCGATCAGCGGGAGTGACGTTCATCAAAGGAGCAGTATTGATCTACGACTGCTCCCTTTTTTATTAAAGTCAAGAATTCTAGAGTTTTTTTGTCCTGAGTCTAAGGGCGTTAACAACTACCGAAACGCTTGATAATGCCATGGCACCGCTTGCCAGGATTGGGTTAAGTAATATTCCGAATAGTGGATATAGTACACCCATAGCTACGGGTATCAGAATAACGTTGTATCCGAACGCCCAAGCCAGATTTTGCTTAATATTCTTTACAGTCGACTTTGATAGGTTCACTGCTTTTGGAACCAGTGATATATCACCCCGCAGCAATGTCACCCCGGATGATTCGATCGCAACGTCAGTTCCTTCGCCCATGGCGATACCTATATTTGCGGTTGCCAGTGCCGGAGCGTCGTTAATTCCGTCACCTACCATTGCCACCACTTTAGCGCCCTCCTGCAGTTCCTTCACTTTATTTGCTTTATCCTGAGGAAGGACTTCAGAGAGGATTTCTTGAATTCCCAATTGTTCCCCGATAGCTTTTGCCGTTTTTGCGTTATCACCGGTTATCATTACGGGTGTGATGCCCATTTTTTTCAACGTGGCTACAACTTCTTTTGCGTTTGGTTTGACTAAGTCGGATATACCTATCAATGCTGCTATTTTATTATCAATAGCTGCGTAAGAAACAGTGCGGGCTTTATCTCTCCAGCCCTCCGCGAGTTTATCAGCCTCTTTTGTAACCTCAATATTTTCACTTTCCATTAGTTTTTTTGTTCCGATCAGAACCGGTTTGCCGTTAACGGTTGCTTTTACACCAAAGCCTGACCTATCTACAAACCCCTCGGCTTCAGGTACCTCAGTGTCGTTTGATAAATATCTCACAACAGCTTCGGCCAGCGGATGATGTGACAATTTTTCCACGGCAAGAATAGCGTTTTTTATGAACTGAGGATCGGTATCGCGCGCGACTATTTCGAAACCGTCGACTTCGGGCTTGCCGTATGTCAAAGTCCCGGTTTTGTCGAAAACAATATAATTTATTTTGTTAGCAACCTCCAAAGCTTCCGCATCTTTTATAAGGATGCCGTTCTCGGCACCCTTACCCGTTCCTACCATAATAGACATTGGAGTGGCTAAACCTAAAGCGCAAGGGCACGCAATTATCAAAACCGAGATCAAACTAACCAATCCCCGGACGAACGCAGGTTCCGGACCAAAGTTGAACCACATAAGGAACGTGATCAATGCAAGAATAATAACGATAGGGACGAACACCGATGATATTTTATCTACAAGTTTTTGGATGGGTGCCCGTGATGCCTGGGCGCGTTTGACGGTTTCTATAATATGTGCGAGCAAAGTATTTTCACCAACTTTAGTAGCTACTATCCTTATTGAGCCGCTCTTGTTCACGGTCGCTCCTATGACTTTGGCGCCCACGCCTTTTTCCACGGGCAGGCTTTCACCTGTAACCATACTTTCATCTATAGATGTCTCGCCCTTTATGATCTCACCGTCTATTGGAAGTTTTTCTCCGGGTTTTACAATGATCGTATCGCCTACTACGATTTGATCAACGGGAATCATTATTTCTTTTCCGTCCCGGACCACTGTTGCGTTCTTTGCCTGCAGGTCCAGCAATTTTCTGATTGCTGAGGATGCCTGACCCCTGGCTCTTTTTTCCAGATATTTGCCCAGAAGTATAAGCGTGATGATAGTTGCGGAAACCTCAAAGTAAACGTGTGGCTCGATACCTAACTGTATCAGCTGTTCTTCAAAAAGCAGCACGGCTAAAGAAAAGAAATACGCTACCGAAGTTCCTATCGCGATAAGAGTATCCATGTTGGCAAGTCTATTTTTCAGCGATGCCCACATGCTCTTATAATATTGAGCGCCCACCCAGAACTGTACGGGTGTAGCAAATATGAGCATGACCCAGGGGTTTCTAAGAACTTCGGGGGCTTGTATGAACATTGCCCCTATCAAAAGTAATACAGTAAAGAAAGTGCTCCATGTTAATTTAGTCTTTAGTTCATTTAATTCTCTCTTTGACTCCAATTCTGCCGCGTCTTCAGGAGTTTGGTCTTTGTTATCTTCATCAAAATGAGCTTTGTACCCAAGTGATTCTACGGCACTGCCGACCTTGTCTTTAGGGAAATCCCCGTCATGTTCAACCGATGCCTGTTCACTGGCAAAATTTACCTCCACGTTCTTTAATTCCGGTACTTTATTAAGTACGCTCTTTATATTCATTGCACAGCTGGCGCAATGCATTCCTGATATGTGAAAATCTTTTTTCATATTATTAATTCTCCACTAAAATCCGGCCGTGGTACATATTCATACCACAGTGGAACTGAAATTCGCCCGGCTCACTAGGTGTAATCTCAACACTTGTTATTTCTCCAAGTGCCAATTTTATGTTCTTGCCGAAATCCGGTATGACAAGTTCTTCAAGGCAAGAGGAAGGATCTTTGCGGTTGAACTTCAATGTGACCGGACTTCCTTTTTTTACCCTGATCACATCAGGTTTATAACCTCCAGAAACCATTATTTCAACCTGATTTCCCACAGCAACGGCCTTACTCTCCTTTTTCATAAAAAAGAACACATAAGTCCCGATTATTAAAATAATTACAATTACATTAACGATCATATATTACTTCTCCCATTTAAAACTTCGTTCATTATCTTCTATTTTACCTAATTTTAAAATTACGTTTTTTGTATCATCGCGCAATACATTGAATAGAAGTATTCCCGATAAGTGATGGCCACCACGCCCTCCGGTCCATTTGATTGGTTTCATTTCGTTTCCTTTATCATCAGTCAGTGTGAACAATTCCATAAAGTCATAATCAAGTTCAACAACATGTGTATTGAAAGTCACACGGTAGTCCGAAAGACTTTTGGGGGTGATCTCTATCTGTATGTCACCCATACTTACGGTTTGCGTTTCGAAGACACCTTTTGCCCCTTCCGTATCCGTCGAACCGGAGAAGGGATCTATCAGCACTATCACCAGAATAGCCAGTAACAGCAAAGATATAATTCCTGTTAAAAGTTCTATTTTACGCATTTTTTAACCCCCGTAAATTTTTTAGCATATAAACAATACCAAATATATTGAATAATATTCCAACAGCAAAAAGTTCCTTAGTATACACACCCAGAAACGCCGCCGCTGCAGATAGACCCAAAATAGGTATAACATCTGCCGCGTGATGTACACAGCAAGCTATCATTGTTACCGAACTTGTGACGCCTGTTGTTTTTGCAATTTTACCGGCGTCCGCTATGCCCTTTTGCATTATCTTTGTTAATTTATAAAGTGCGGCTTGCAGCCCAAACCCTCCCGATAACGCAACGATCCAGGGCAAGTAGTAGTTGAATTGACTCACCGTCACGGACATACTTCCCGTACTTAACCTCATTACTCCTATGTACAGCAGTAGCAGTGAGGAACTCCCGATGATGAAATATGGGATCGTCGTTAAGTATTCAACTTTCATCTTTTGTTGAAAGTGCATGCTTAAGTATCAGCCCTGCAAATAGAAGTATCAAACCCCCGAAAATGTATTCGGCGTAGGGTATTCTATTTAATATCAAGGCGAAATTGTTTATACCACCGGAAAAACCTCCTGCCATTTCGGCCATGGAAAAATCCGTAGCCAATGTCAGGTAAATAATTAGGATTCCCGTAATAGTGAATATGAAGAATGATATTAGGTTACCCATGACTATATGAAAACTTTTAGACAATATCTTCAGATCAGTTACCTTCTTTTTGAAGAAGGTCATACCCAGGACTTTCTTTGAGTCGAGGAAGTATGAACCTATGTACAGAGGGGTGACCATGCCAAGCACATAGACGAACCCGATAAGCAAAGCCTGCCATATTGAAGGAGACAAAAAACTCAATGTCAATACCCCTGCCAAAACCGGAGCACAGCATGAACTGGTGATCCCTGAAAATACACCCAGAGTGAAAACCGAGGCCACATCCGTACCCTGCTTACCCTCTTTATTCAGGTTTATCATCGGTAACTTGAGCCCAAGCAAAGATACTATTCCCACGATTATCATCACGATACCGCCTATAACATAGATAGGGGAGTGATACCTGAAAACCATAGTAGATATGATCTTTGCTCCCAGCACTGCCGGGATCATTACAATAAAGATTCCAAGCGAGTACACAAGTGTCATGAACAGGACTCTTTTCCGTTCCTTAAAGACCGATCCAAGATAAGCGGGCAAGAGATACGACACACAGCATGGTGCGAATAGTGCGACCATCCCGGCAAGGAAAGCGGCAATTATTGATGTTTGAAAAAGTATTGCTTCGTTCATATTGTTATACGCGGCTTATGCTCCACAGCTTCCTCCGCCTTGTGCGGGCAAACCTTCAACCTGTGCCTGAATGTTTTTGAAGCCGGATCCGCTTGAATATGATTTGTTAAGAACCATCTTGGGATCAGCATCCTTCCACTTTATATTCTGCTTTGTTTCAAGATAATGGGCAATAGTCAGGTATTGGTTTGGGAACCAATATGCGTTCACTTTTAGCGACAAGTCGTAGATTTTCTCTTCTGAGTATCCGTTGGCGACCATTAATTCTATTAAGCCAAGAAGAGCCATGCCGTGGTTGCAGTCCGGGAAGGCGGTATGGTTATTGCAGCACGGTCTGTAAATATTGGATGCTATTCTTCTGACCACGCTGTGCTGTTCGTCGGTTAGGCTAATAAGGTCGTGTTTATTGTAGATCTCCATTGGTTTTTTTGTCCCCAACGTCCAGCCTCCTGTACTGGCGAGATTTTTTACCTCGTCTGCCTTTTCGGCCATGTAGCCCTCGTTATAAACTACGCTCTTTTGTGCTAATCCAAAAGCCCAAAGAACGTCCAGCACGAACCGGGAATTACTTTCATTTATGATGATCGTTCCTTCGTTCGTACCGTTCAAAACACTCTGATACTCTTTACTATCAAGAGGTGAATTGAAGGCCTTAGCGAACTTTTCTTCATCTATTGCGCCTATCTGCACGAGCCGCTTTCCAAGATCTCCCCACTTTATTCCGGTATCAACACCTTCATAAGGGATCACGTCTCCCGCTAGCCTTTCCGCGATCTTTTCAGGAGAGTTCTCACCCTGCCCATCCAACGCCTCTTTGTAGGCAATTAACTCTCTAATTTTGAACTTATAATAGTAGTTCTGGATCAATACCGCGCCCAATGTAGTGTTAAAAGTAAATATCAGTGTCAACGTCAGGGGAACCGATATTTTGTGTATCCTAACAATCCCACCTAAAAGTTTTTCTAGTATTTTTGGAGCGGCCATTTTTTTAATTTCTTTCAAATAATTATTTTTTAGCTACGACAGCTGTTACTGTTAATTCTCCCGTAGCATTATTTCTATCGTTCGTATCAAATCCTATTAACCTCGTTATCGGTCCCGTACCGGTAGGTCCATGGAAAAGAGGATCAAATACTACTCTGATCTGTGCTTCTTCGCCCGGTTTGACAGTGCCTTTCCATGACGACTGCGCGTGCATTTGGAACGCGGGACTTGCTTCACCGTTAATTATTACCTGTGCTTCCGTGCACATACATGAGGTTTTTACGTTCGTCATTAGTAGATCGGTTTCACCCGCGTTTCTAATTGTGAATATTTTTTCTACAATACCTCCGTTTATGTCTATGATTCCCCAGTCAAATGTCTTATCTCCAACGAATTCCAGTTTTGCCCCATCGGTTTGCTCCAACTGAGGAGGAGTTTTGCTGGTTGCAGCGACAATTCCTATCCCAAGTATTAGAACGGAAACTATAGAAATAAAAATAACGAACTTATTATTCATTTTTAAAACCTTTCATTTAATCAATGATTTCTATAAAAATATCAAAGTGCATTTCAGAGACTGCCGGATCGTTGGTTTTTACAAACACCGACCGTTTGAAACGTCCGACCGGTTCGTCGTGGAAATTAGGGTCAAAAGTCACAGTCAGGTTAGTAGTTTCATCAGAATTAACGATTGAATTGCTAAGTTCAGCCGTGGTACATCCGCACGATGTAGATAGATTGGAAAATTCCAACGGAGTCTTACCATGATTTTCCAAAACAAAGACGGTGCTGACAGTTCCATTGCTTTTACTTACCTTTCCAAAGTCATGAGTACTTTTATGGGTTTCTACAGCCGGGACACTAGTGTTTATACTTCTGTGGTATATATCCGAGTGCTCCTCCTGCATATGACGTACCAATTGATCCCAAGTGTCAAAATCATTCATATGGCTTTTCCAGTCACTGTCTGATTGGTTGTTATTACTGCTGTAAAAGTATCTACCCAACATGCCCGTTCCCATCACCGGGAAGTACGAAAAGTTCCTTCCTAAAGAAGAGAACAACACAATGACGTTTGTAATCAAAAGTAAGGCAATTATTATGTATAGGGCTTTCTTTTCGTTCATTTAATTTTTATTGGTTAAGGAAAATATCTTTAGCAACTCTCCCCGGGCTTTTGCCTCCTCGCCGTTTTTCATTTGGTCGACCACACACGTGTCCAGGTGATTTTCCAGGATTTTTTTATCAACTTCTTTTAACGCTTTTTGTACAGCAAGAGATTGATTAAGTATATCAATACAATACTTATCCTCCTCAATCATCTTAGCCAAACCGTTTATTTGTCCGGCAACTATTTTAAGTCTATGTGAAATTGATGTTCTATCGATATCCATAAATGCAATACTAATACGGGGTATAGGTAATGTCAAGCGGTAGTAAACTGATACAATGGTTTTCGATATGGTATGCTTTTAATTAACCGAAACTAAATATGAAAAACGTTTCGCAAGGAAAATTTAAGAGAACATATTACATAAAAGGAATGCACTGCAGTTCCTGCGAGACTCTTGTTGAAAAAGAAGTTGCGTCACATAAAGGTGTTTGTGACGTGCGTGCCAAGGTTGGTTCGGGTAAAGTTGAAATATTGGCGGAAGATAGTAAGAGTGTGCCCGGTTTAGATCACTTGAATAAGACTTTTAAAGATGCCGGTTATACATTCTCGGCAAATCCCATAACGCAAAAGACTTTAAACACAAAGGATTTCGCCAAAATAACGGTTTTTACTATCCTGTTTATTATCAGTTTCTTATATATACAAAGATCAGGGCTATTTCTGAGAATGTCGGTAAATGAAACCTCTTCGTACGCAACATTTTTTGTATTCGGACTGGCTGCCGGTTTTTCGAGCTGTGCGGCTTTAGTAGGCGGACTACTTTTGTCTTTATCAAAACAGTGGAATGAAATCTACGGAGGTAACAGTAAAAAAAGCTTTACACCATTCATACTGTTTAACCTGGGCAGAATTTTATCGTTTTTGGTTTTTGGCGGTTTACTCGGTGTTGTGGGAAGCTTTTTTAGATTTTCACAAGTATCAACGGCAGCTCTGGCAATATTCATCTCATTGATAATGTTTACCCTTGGGTTGCAAATGATCGGTGTTGGGTGGGCTCAGAAGATACGTCTTCGTATGCCGAAAAGTCTCACGAATTATGTAGCCGACGAAACAAAGTTCAAAGGTAAGTATATGCCCTTTACAGTTGGTGCTTTGACTTTCTTTCTTCCCTGCGGATTTACTTTAATGGCCCAGACTTCGGCTTTGGCCTCCGGCAGTTTTGTTACCAGCAGTATCATGTTACTTGCGTTCGTACTTGGAACATTGCCGGTGCTTGCACTTATAAGTTTTTCGAGTGTTAAGTTATTGAACAATTCCAAGGCATCGGCACGGTTTAGTCTGTTTTCGGGTGTGTTGGTAGCATTCTTTGCGTTGTATACACTTAATTCCCAACTGAACTTACTTGGTTTTAAAAGTCTTAGTGACATTAAGATTAGGCCCTTGAGCTTGGCAAGATCGGTAGACAAAAAAGTTCTCGGATCGAAGCAGATTGCCGCTAATGATATACAATACCTGCAAATGGAAGCTGCCGGATTTGAATATTATCCAAAGAAAGCAACATTAAAAGCAGGGGTACCGGTTGTGTGGGAGTTTTATAACAGTGGAGTCTACGGATGCGGCCAATCAGTTTCCGCTCGCGGTTTATATCCCGGTATTGTTACATTAAAACCCGGAATGAATACTTTTAAATTTACGCCTAAAGCCGGAACATATAAGATCACATGTTCGATGGGTATGGTAGATCCCGCTATCATCACAGTCCTCTAACGTATCCGGAGCCTTAAAATAGAAAATCACTTTCCCCCAATAGACGACCATTAGAAGTAATGCGTATTGTTTTATTTTGATAAGAGACTTTCGTATGATATAAATATTGACGGTCGTAGATTTGACTATTATGCCTAATAAAATGGAGAACCTGACAAGCAGAAAAATGGGAGTAAAAGCTGCCTCTGAATATCTGGGGGTTAGTACCAGTACTGTCCGCAGATGGGCGCAGGGAGGATACTTACCCGGAATAAAAATAGGACACCGGGGTGTCTGGAAGTTTACTGAAAATGATCTGAATACGGTTATCAAAAATCCCTTGGATCCCGAAGAATTTATCCATAACCACAAAGATGTACCATACAACTGGGCAAGCACAAAGAAAACCTACGAACAAATAGTTAAAGAATTATCAGATATAAAGTATGCCGTTGATCAGTCCTCAATAGTCGCTGTTACGGATAAGGATGGTATCATTCTTCACGTCAATCAAAAGTTTACTGAAATATCCAAGTATTCCCGTGAGGAGTTGATAGGTAAGACGCACCGGGTGATAAATTCCAAATACCATTCCAAAGTATTTATGAAAGACCTTTGGGACACGATCTTATCGGGGAAAGTTTGGCATGGGGAACTAAAGAACAAAGATAAAGAAGGAAACTTTTATTGGGTTGCTACTACTATAACGCCGTTTCTGGATGAAAAGGGGAGGCCTTTCCAGTTCATAGCTATAAGGAACGATATAACCGAAAGAAAGATGATAGAAGAAAGAAAAGACGAGTTTATTAGTGTAGCCAGCCATGAATTAAAAACACCTTTGACAAGTCTTAAATTAAACTTGCAGCTATTAGAACGTGAGCTTAAAAAAGCACCCGCACAGAAAAGAGATGCTTACTTAAATAAAGCTTTAACATACACTAATAGACTTAGCAGATTAATTGGAGACTTACTGGATATCTCTAAAATCCAGTCAGGCATAGTAGAGTATGAGATGGGAGTTGTTGATATTGATAGTATTATCAAGAGCAGTATTTACTCGGTTCAGCCCACATCGGAAAAACATAAGATTGTACAAAAGTCATCACCCCATGTAAAAGTAAAGGTGGACAAACAAAGGATAGAGCAGGTTCTTAACAACATGCTAACCAATGCCATCAAATACTCCCCGAAATCAAAAGATATTATTGTCGATGTTGTAAAGGATAGTGATTATGTAACCATTTCAGTGAAAGATTTTGGGATCGGAATCGACAAGAATATGCACAACAAGATATTTGAAAAGTATTACAGAGTAAAAGAAGTCGAGAATAGTTTTTCAGGGTTAGGCGTAGGTTTATACGTATCTCATGAAATTATTAAGAACCACGGGGGCACAATGTGGGTCGAAAGCGCCAAAGGCAAAGGATCCACTTTTTATTTCAACCTTCCCATACACAAAAGTAAATAATACTAAGGTTCGGTTGCAGGTGTGCGGCTGATCTCACCTAGTCTCTCATAAAAGTTCCACCACCACCTCATCCGTTACTTGTTCAAAGCTTTGATAATACTGCCCGATCGCTAACATATACATAGGTTTAATAAGATAAATCAAGTCATCCACATGCTCTTTCAGCAGCTCGGATGATTCGTACGAACATACGGGTGCTGCAAATATTATCTTATCCGCCCCAAAGTTCCTGATGGATTTTATAGCAGCTAGAGCGGTAATGCCTGTAGCCACGCCGTCATCAACCAAAACAACAGTTCGATTCCGAAGACTTGGCAGGGATTCGTTATTCCGGTACATAGATATACGCCGTTCCATTTCCTGAATCTCTTTGGCAGCGATCTCGTTTATTTTGTCTTCCGGAAAACCGTGAAGTTGTATTGCCTCCTTATTAAGTATTAGAACGTCTCCCTCCGCAATCGCTCCAACTGCAAATTCGGGATTACCGGGAGCCCCAATTTTCCGGGAAATTATCACGTTGATTGGGGATTTTAGAACAGACGCAATTTCACTCGCTACAGGCACTCCACCGCGAGGGAGTGCGAGAATATACGGGTCATTGTATTGTTTTTTGTATAGTTCTCCTGCCAGCTCCTTTCCGGCCGCTGACCGGTTTTCGAATATTCTTCTTTCATCTTCGCCGTTCATATTTAACGTAATTCAATTCTTATCACATTTTATTAGTATATGATTAAGAATGCGTAATAGATGTGTAAACAACTGTTTTGAAACGCTTGGTATTTAAAAACCAAAAAGACCGGACATTACGCCCGGTCTTTTTTAACTCGATATCTTTGACCTATTCTACAACGCTTGGAACCTGATAGAATCTCATTTGTAACAGCTTTAAGCCGTTGTTATCATAATCCCAGAAATAGTTCTGCAAAGCGTCGCTGAACAAATTATATCTTTCGGGTACTCCGTCGGGTACTCCCTCCGGACCGGTCAGGTCAACATAAACATAAAGCAGTTCTCTGCTGACATCGGCAAAATTACCCTTACCCTTATCTCTTACCGCCACTGTTTTATAAACTGAGCAGTATGTTGAGGTGGTCATTGTAACTTCATCATATAACTCTCCGCATGCGGTAGTTGATGATGAGCCTCCCGGCTTACCTCTGGCTCTTACCCAAACCGAATATTCGGTAATCCCGTCATTTTCGGGGTCGGGGTTGGGGAGTTGGAATCCGCCTTTTCCGTCGGTACAGTTAGCGTCAGTAACATACATACTGGTATCAGCACTTTCAGTTAGGTTGATTTGACACTTTCCCTGAAGAGGAACAAATATTCTTCCGCCTCCGGTCATGTCGGTTGTTTTAGCTTTGGGGACGCCGATAATATTAAGATTAAAGTGAGGACCGCTTGGCGCTCCGTTTCCTTTACCACCTGATCCTGCTGTAGCGCTGGGGTTGCTGTTATCTTTCATGACTTTGGTTAAAGCCATAGAAGACGCGAACACAAGGCCCACTAATAATACCATTAGGATAGGTGAAAAGCCTTTTTGATCTAAGTACTTCATTTTCACAAGTACTCACCTCCTTTATGATTACTCTGTCACGTCAATTACTTCTAAAAAGACAGGGCATCTACGATGTTCGTTGTGAATGATTGTTCCATTTCCAAGAGTTCTCCGGTCTCTGCTGACACCGTAACGTTTCTTTCTAACGGTACTTCATAGACCCATAAGAACTTTTCATATTTGACTCCCGGTATCTTATAACCGAGTTTGCCGTTTTTAGTTGTTGTTAAGGAGATGAATTCCTCACTTGCTAATGGTTCAAGATTTTCGGATACACTTGTTTCACTTGATTCGCTGGATTCAGCGGCATCGGCGAGTTCTACTTCGGGTTCAGCATTCTCCCAGTTCTTGCCACCTGTAACTACGTAGCTTACGCACTGTCCCTGGTTCTTGAACTCAGGTGCCGTAAACGTCACCCATCCGTAGTTTTTGCAGTGGTCCATATTCAAAGGTGTTGCGCCAAATGGAATTATAGAACCGCTGGTTTCCTCTATCCTTGTTCTTAACCTCAATCTGGTCATTTCCGGAGATTCGCTTGATGAAGAAGTTTCTTGGGTTTGAACCATCAAACGGTTAACCCAGGATAAACCGCCTTTGCCCCCGACCTGGTCCAGAACATTGGCAGCGAGCATATTCTGTACAGCTTTATCGGGCATAACTGAAACGGTCTTTTGACCGGCAGGTGTGTTCACGAGGAGTTCGTTCGTCTCAAGATCTACTGAAAGAGGGAATCTGGTTTGAACAGCAGTTTTATTTTGAATTATCGCGTAAGAATTACCAAGTGATTTAACCTTAACATCGTTTTTTCTATTTGATTCCTCTATCGTAATATTTGCACTATCTTCACTTTCCATTACTTCAAGTTCAATTCCATCCTCATCCTGGATTGTCATTTTAACTTTCGTTCCGTTCCTTTCGATCTTAGTAATCTTAGGAGCTTTTCCGGTTGAAGCTGCGCTGTTGCCTTGACTTACCTGCGGTTTAACGTTCTTGGCATCGTCTTTTCCGAGTACCTCACCTTGGGATGTATAAATAACGTCACCTTGAGATGTGATTATAAAGTCTGCTGAGGCTTTTGGAATAAATAAAGCGAGGGAAAATAAAGTAAGTAAAGGCGGCAGTATATATATTTTTTTGTTCATAGTGTTTATAAAAAATCGGTACTTAAAAAAGTATGCGCTAGTTCACCCTATTTTGTAAATACTTTTTTTATCGTTTATTTTATTTACTAAATTATGGAGTTCGTATATTATTGTGATATATGAAAAAACTTGGAAAAACCATACTTATAATCGAAGATGAGAAACCCCTGTTAGAGCTGCTATCATCAAAACTTCAGTTCGAAGGATTTGATACCACCCTTGCCGATAACGGAAAGGATGCGCTACAGATTGCGCTCGAAAAACATCCCGACCTTATACTTTTAGATATAATTATCCCTCAGATGGATGGGATTACCATGTTGAAGCAATTGCGTAAAGATGAGTGGGGGCAGTCTGTTCCCGTAATCGTTCTCACAAACCTAAGTTCAGGTGAAACCGTGGTGGCTGCGGAGGAGAGCGGGGTAAGAGACTTTTTAACGAAAACCGACTGGAAAGTAAGTGAGCTAGTGGATAAGATCAAAAATGCTCTCAATATCCGGACCGAAGATGAATTGGCAGTTTAGGAACTGAGCTCAGGCACTAACCTCCGGGTTTTCCAAATAACCAGCAATATCCTTTATAATTTCCTCCATCCTAAAGTTGGATTTTACGTAATATTTTTGGATACCTAATTGTAGATATGCCTGAACCTTTTCATTTGTTGCCGTATTTGAGACAACGAATACCGGAATATTTTTCCAGTCTTCTGTACTTTTTATTTTTACTACCAGATCCAGGCCGTTCTCTTGCCCTATCAGGTAGTGGTCCAGCCATATGGCATCTACCCGTTCACCGCTTTGTAATTTTCCAATTGCTTCCTCGATAGAACGTGCAGTTAATGCTCTAAAACCCATATTCTCAAGCCTGATTCTTATAGCATCCAGTAGTGGTTTCTCATCTTCTATTGCGAGTATTGTTCTTTGTTTTGTGATGTGGTTCATAGCTATTAATTTATCTCTATAAAGTTATTTTAACAACAAACCTAGCTTAGTGCTTTCGAACCTTCCTTTTTCTGCATGCCTTGTACAGGCATGGTAACGAAGAACGTTGTACCTTTGTTTTCTTCAGATTCGAACCAGATACTCCCGCCTGTATACTCGAGGATATTTTTTATTATGTACAGGCCAAGTCCGGTACCTTCAGTTTCTTTTTGAGTGACATTATCTGCTCTAAACAACTTTGTGAATATCCTATCCTGTTGGTGCTGAGGTATGCCGTAACCGGTATCCGATACTTTGATAAGAACGGAATTTTCTTCAGGTTGCATTGAAACTTCTATTGTGATATTTCCACCGTCAGACGTGTATTTTACGGCGTTGGTTATCAGATTTTGGAATATGATCGTAGTTATCCTGGGGTCTGCCTGGATAACTGGAATGTTCGGATCGTACTTCTCTTCGACTTTCAGTTTTTTCATGTTTATCTGAGGTTGAACCTCAGCGATAACGTTCTTGCTAATCTCGGGTAGGAAGGTAGGTTTCGGTTCGATCAAGAAAGTCCCCATTTCTATACGTGATACGTTCAATAGAGCATTAACAAGGTCTACCATTCTTCTGTTTGCTTTATATATCTCATCCAGATATTTTTTCTGATCGTCCGTCAAATGTCCGGCATCACCCTCGAGTAATATTTCCGTATACCAATTGACGGTTGATAGAGGAGTGCGTAACTGATGGGAAGCCAGAGAAATGAATTCCGACTTCATGCGGTCAATTTCTTTTTCTTTTGTCACATCGCGGAAAACAATAATCGTACCGAATATCTTCTTATTTAAGATAACCGGGCTTGCAGATAGCATAATAGGGAACTTGGTTCTGTCTCTTCTTATATAATAGAGAGCATCAGCCCCTAATCCGGTATTTGTGATCTTTTTCCCATACTTGAGAGCTTTATGGATCGGCCTGTCTTGAGGAGAAACAAGTTTTCCGTTTTCATCTTCAAGCGGTATAGAATTTACGACTGACTTACCGACGATCTCATCTGCCTTCCATCCAAGTTGTTCCTGCGCAGCTTTGTTTATAACAAGAACTTTTCCTGATTCATCCGTTGCAATAACACCATCACCGATACTTTCCAACAAAGCCTCATCTTTTTTCTTTGCTTCTTCCAGCCAGTTATTCCGTTCCTCAACGTCATGAAGTGTGTTGGCAAGTGCGGCTGTACGTTCCGTAACTTTCTGCTCAAGAGTGTGCCATATCTCACGTAGCTGTGTGGTCATGTTGTTAAACGCTCCGGCTAAAACTCCGATCTCATCTTTTGAGCGGACTTTTATCTGGCGTGTGAGGTCACCCTGAGAAATTGCTGTAACTGCTTCCAGTAGTGTTCTCATAGGTTTATAAAGTAGTGTTGAGATTAGGAACAAAATCGCAAAAGAAGTTGCAAGTATCGTAGGAACAGCAACAGCAGCAATTTTGGCCGCAGTTTTATAGGCCGCGGTATATGCAACCGTCACCGGAACATCCATAATTAGTATCCAGCCATTGCCTTTATAATTGTTGTACTCCGTTTGAGGCATATAAGACACCACTGAGAAATAATCACCGCTGATACTTTTCATTACTTGAGAGCTTGCCTCTCCGGACATGGCTGATTTTATCGCGGGATAGTCCGAGTAGTTTGCCTGGAGAAGGGTTTTGGTATGCTGGGAGGTGTTCGTAGCGATCATTGTTCCCGTGCTGTCGTATATGTGAGTGAAGAATTCTGTAACATCAGAAAGGAGTCCCATTATCGCTTCCCAGTCAATGTAACCTGCAACCACTCCCACCACTTCACCATCAGGAATGGAAGTTCTTACAGGTGCCATGAAAACCATTGTTGTCTGATCAAGTTCTTTGGAATAGAACGCTTCGGAGTGTGTGACGTTTCCTTTTACTGTTTCGTTAAACTGGTCTATATAAGTTTGATCCATTGTAGAAATGTTCTGTATGGATGCACCGGTTCCGGTCGTAGTTATGATGTTGCCGGTGCGGTCAAAAAGATGAAGGAGTTTCCATTCCCCGTAAATGTTGGCTGCATCGACAAGACTTTTTCGTGCTTCCAATAGAGCCGGTTCCTCCGCCAATCCTGTATAAGTCCGGGTTATCGCGGCATTGCGTACCCTGTCGAACGTGGTAAATACCTGGATATCACCGTTCCTCTGACTTAAGAATAACGTGACCTCGTTAATCTTTTGTTTACTTAATTCCAACTGCTGGAATCCGATTATTTCCTCCAATGAACTGCGGGTTGAGGTATAAACAAAGAATATGATGCTGACAATGGTGATCAGCGCACCCCAGAAAATGGTCAGTGTGATTTTTGTGGATATCTTCATTAGGCAGTGTTTAGGAACTTATTCACATTCTGTACTATTTCCGCCAGGGTGATCTCGGATTTAATAAAGAACTCGGTAGCTCCAAGCTCTTTGGCTTTTTTGAAATCCTCCTCCTGGCTGAGATTGGAAGTTACTACGATCTTAGTATTAAGTCTTAGCGGCTGAAGTTCCTTTAAAACCGCAAAACCGTCTTTTTTGGGCATCATAAGATCAAGAATTATTAGATCGAAATGTTCCTGTTTTAAAATTTCCAGAGCCTCACCCCCGTCATAAACGGCTTTTGCCTGATAACCTGAGTTGGTAAGTTTAAGTACTAAGGCTTTTGCTAATGGTTTTTCGTCTTCAACTATCAATATTTTTTTTGTCGTATCCGGCATATGCAAGAATTATATCAATGTTATGGGTAAACAAAAAGAATAACCGGCTTTGACGGTATTAACGGGTTACGGAAATGATTTCTTCAAGTTCAGCATTAGGTGCGGATACCGTGATCCTCCCGTTTGCTGATTGGTGGACATAGTATCCTGAACCGTCAACAGTTGCTGCGCTGGGGTCTCTTGGTATTGCGACCAAATACTCTTCGTCCGTAGTAAGTACACTAAGATCTATCAGTCCTGTGCAAGTACCTCCCGTGTTGCAGATTTCCGTAGATGTAGAAGTGATGGTTGGTGGAAGGTTGCCGTTATTATCGAGCGTATATTGGTAAACAGCGTTTAATATAGTATTCACGTCACTTTTCCTTTGAGCATTTTTTGTCTGTCCAAGTTGTTTTGCGGGGTTTACGGCAACAATGACAATACCGGCCAATATCCCGATAGCTGCCACAACCAGTAGTATTTCCAGTAATGTGAATCCTTGGGAATGTTTATGATTTAGGCAGGGTTTTATCATAGATAGATTATATTATCATAGCAGTATTTATTACAAGAGCTTCTTAAGTTTCAATCTGCTGTTTCTTCCCAGCCGGCAATATTTATGCGTGGGTTGGTTTGGTCCACACGTACGTTCACTTTTCTTGTGACCTCACCAATAGCATCGCTCACGGTTGCCCGGGTAGTTATTTCCCGGTTTTGCCCTGTTCCTTTGATAACGGTATAAGTACATGAACCGTTACCCTCAGCTAGATTTCCGCTTCCCTCGTAGCTTGTGGAATCATTTATTTTTTGCAAAGCTTCTTCCGCACAGGCGTCAGCTAATGCTTTTGCCTGGTAAGACCGTTCCAGGACATAACTATTCTTAGAATATCCCAGACCTAACATTAGTAAAGATAGAGCAATAGCTGATCCCAGAGCTGTAACTGTTATTACGGCGATTAGCGTGATGTGCCCTTTTTGTTTAAATATATATTTAACACCTGTAACTTTCATAATTTCTCAGTGCCTGAGACCGGCACTCCCGTAAAAATTTCTTTCAAAGTTATACTCATTTCTGTCGGAATTGGAATTAAAGTTTAATGTATAAGTGATAGTTATAACGGAGTATTCGGAACCTGTGGATAAGTTGCTGAACATTACACTCCCCGCGTTTATTTTTGGAGATGTTAGCGCAACAGGTGCTTCCGTGCCCTCTTTTATATATATCGTTCCATCCGACACCGAAATTACAGTAGGGTCCTTGGCAGTATCCACCACATTTAAACTTAAAGTATCGGAACTGTTTTCCGCATTAGGGCTGTTAACATTTTCCGAGTTCCTGATGGTTTGAGTTAAAACCTGCATTACCTGCGCGCCTTGCTGCTCAACTTCCTGGATCACGTTGTTTTTGATCTGTGAGCGCAAGTATAATTGGTAAACCGAGAAAATTGATGATAACAGCAGAGCCAAAGTTGCAACATATAATATGAGTTCCACCATGGTGAATCCTGCGGTTCTCTTATTCACTTTTCTATTTAAACTTATCATGGTTTGCAGCAGCACGTGTCGGCTGATGGTCCTCCGGTACAAAATGTGTCGCCTCCGGGTTCGTATTTTTCGGTATTTTGTCTGCACTGGTTAGTATTAGCTCTGCATGTTCCCGTTGAATAAGTGCCTATAGATTGGCAATACTGCGCACAAGTACTTGCCGGTTCCGGAGTTATATCGCCGGTGGAATCCTGGTTATTGGTCAGATAGGTGACTAAGGTGACTTTGCCCGTCCGTTGCAGTGTTTGTGGCCACTCTACTTCGGATGTGACCTTTTTCCTGTCTGAGTCTATGTCATCTATGGTTATAGTGCGCGCGAAACCATCGGTTTGTGTTCCGGGGGTTGTAAGTTGCCACCGGTTGTTATTAATTTGAACGTCATAGGTACCGGAAGAAAGGTTGGAAAAGTTACGATTGCGGATGTTCCTGACTGCTTCAAGTCCTTCTTCAGCAATAAATACAGCTCGGTTTCTTGATGCCGCTATTGCCATACTTTGTTGCCCAAATATTACTGCCCCGACCGTAAAAGTAATACTCATTGCCAGGATCGATACTGCCAATATTATTTCAACAAGCGAAAACCCCTGAGTATGCGTTTTTCTATTTATGCCGCTTTTGTTCATCAATATTCTACTGCCCCCATACTATTTACACTTATAATTTTTGAATATTCCTTAAGCGTCAGAGTTATGTTTCCCGGACCGGTCGTTCTACCCGTTAGTTTTTCAAAAACGAACTCATCCGTATCGTTAATATCTATGTTCGTAGGAAAATCCGTGAATTCGTCAAAAGCAGTATCACGATCTGAAAAAGAATTACCCCGGAAAAGTACAACGCCGTAGTTTTGGACCTTAATACCCCATTGTGAGTCATTTTGCACTGCCTGTGATAACACCTGTGCGCGTCTTAGGCTCTGAACTGTAAGATCAGCCGAGGATTCAAGGTCGTTCTTTAATAATGCAGGGCTAAATACAGGTATAGATATACCAAACAAGACCGCAATCAAAGCAACAGATAACAATACTTCTATTAAGGTGAAGCCTTTAGGTTTTATCGGCATTTTAATCTTGATCTGATTTACGCACATAGTTTGCTGATACCCAGCCGGATCCGTTCTCAGGAAGCTCGATCCTTGTCCAGCCGGTAATTTCTTCCAAATACTTGTACCGTTCTCCGGGTTTTACTCTGGTAAGGATCTCCGCCCCTGTTGATGGTTCTTTTCTCACGTTTAGATAGTCCACGCCTGTAGGCAATATCTCCACTATATCGTCTCCCGTTAAGAGAACTTCCACGCCATCTTCCGTTGCGGAAGACTCAGTTGATTCCGGAACTTCCACGGATGGGTCGGCGGTTTTTACCACACGGGTTTTTGCAGCCGGTGGTTGGGTATCAGGGGTATCGCCAAGATTTCCTACCAGACTGTAAATTGGTAGGATAACGGCAAGCGCAACCGTTCCAACTCCGAACCATACTATTACAAGCAACAGAGGTTCTAGCAGTGTGGTGAGGTTCTTTGAAGTACTTTCAGTCTTTTCCTCGTATTTTTCTCCTATATTCACAAGACTTTCAGAAAGTCTTCCCGATTTTTCCGAGGCAAATAGAATTTGCTGCACTTGAAGGGGAAATATCTGTGAAGTATTTTTGTATGTAGTAAAGCTCTTGTGGAACGAATTTCCCTCCGAAACTTTATCGGCAAGGAATGAATAAAATCTTTTATATCTATTTATTGAAGTTATGTCTGCCAGAGATCTAAGTGAGGTAACAACAGGCAATCCGGCGGACATTAAATTTCCCAAAATATATCCGAATTTTGATATCTCCACTTCCTGAACAAGCCTTTTAATAATAGGAGTATTCAGAAAAATGAACTGCCCGACGAATTTAGTCCGGCGGTAAATAAAAACAAAATATACAAGTAGTGTCATTGCAATAAGAAGAGCAGGTATAACTATATATCCGTATTCTCCTAAGAAATTTCCTGTTTCTATTAGAATTCTGGTTACGATAGGAAGTTTCTTATTGACTGACTTAAAAACGGAAGATAAGCGTGGAAGTATGAACCACGCTATGCCTATCGAAACTACGACCATAAGCCCCAGCACAAATACCGGGTACATCATTGCCGAGCTGATCTTTGCTTTTAAAGCTTGCTCTTTTTGCTGTTGAGTGACGATTGCGTTAAGGTTCTCGATCAATTTTCCGGATTGCTCGCCAAGCTGGACAAGTGAGATTATATGCGGGGAAAAGATGCGGGATGCGTCCATGGCGTTGGATAGTGAAGACCCACCTTCGATCTCCTCCTTCATAAAATTAACGACCTTTTTCATACCGGCTGATCTTGTTTCCGTAGCAATAGTGTCAAAAGCGGATACAAGGTCTATGCCTGAAGTAAGGAGCATAGCAAGGTTTTCGATGAATGATCCTTTTTCCTTTTTAGTACTTAAAGCAAGGAAGAATCCGACCTTCATCGTGTTATTGGGAGTTTTTTCTTCTGGTTTTCGGTTTTTCATATTTTTCAGGAGGAGCTGCCACACGTAAGAGTTCATCAATTGTTGTTATGCCGCTTTTCACTTTTTCCATACCATCTTCGAACAGTGACACATTACCTTCTTTTTCAGCCATTTCCCGTATCTGCTGAGCAGAAGGATTGCTTAGTATGAGCTGTTCTATCTCAGGCGTGACGTCAATAAATTCGAATACACCGGTGCGTCCTTTAAATCCCGTGAAACTGCAGGAAGTGCAGCCTTTAGCTTTATATAAGGTAATCTCATTTTCTTTTAGATAAGACGTGGCTTTGGGGTAAGTTCCGGAAAACTCTGTTTTGCTTATAGATGTGCTATATCTACAATTCTCGCACAATTTTCTCACAAGTCTTTGGGCGATCACTACCTCAAGTGTTGATGCAAGCAAGAACGGCTCAACTCCCATTTCCAGCAAACGGGGAATCGAGGTTGCCGCGTCATTTGCATGAAAAGTTGATAAAAGCAAATGTCCTGTCAACGCGGCGTTGACTGCTATCTCTGCAGTGTCGGTGTCTCTTATTTCGCCGACAAGAATAATGTTAGGGTCCTGACGCACGATAGAACGCAAGCCCCTGGCAAAGTTTAGGTTCGTTCCTTCGTTTACCTGGATTTGGTTAACTCCTTCGATCCTGTATTCGACCGGGTCCTCGATTGTTGTGATGTTGACTTCAGGTCTGTGAACCATTTTTAACAATGCATATAAAGTTGTGGTTTTTCCGGAACCTGTAGGTCCCGTTACAAGTATCATTCCGAACGGTTTTTTTGCCGCATTCGCAAGGATATTCTGATTGGCAGGGGACAGTCCAATATCTGATAAAGTAAAGCCCTTAATATATTCAGCGAGTAACCGTATAGCGATCTTTTCTCCGCTTAAAGTAGGAATGATAGAGACTCTCATGTCCACGATACTTTCACTCGCATCAAATCTCATCGCCCCGTCTTGAGGAGACAAGTGTTCGTCAATCCTGAGATGAGATTCCACCTTTACTCTATTCAAAATATTTTCATACAGATCCTTTGGTAACGTTCCTGCTTCGTGAAGCACTCCGTCAACTCTAAATCTGATGGCAACTTCAGCCGTGTGCGGTTCAAAATGGATATCCGAAGCGTGGAAAGACAGCGCGTCCTTAAAAATTTCCTTTATGATCTCAGGGGCGATCTTGTTCCCGGATTTTATAATTTCGGCAAACCTTGTTTCCAGAGGCTTGCGGTAATGTATGTACAAGCTTTCGATATCCGTTTCAGATGCATAAGCAAAATCAACACTCTTTCCGGGAAATAGTACGTTCATTTTATTTATCAGTTCTTGTTGTTTGGGATTATCCGTCGCCACTGTGATATGTGCGTCCTCTTCCTTATATAACACCACATGGAACTGTCTGGCAGTTTCCTCGGGAATGCGCGTTACCATTTCGGCGGATGGAGTCTTGGCTGCGATATCTGCGTAAGGAACTCCATACGCTTCAGCCATAGCCTGGCTCAATAGTTCTCTTGTGATCAGACCTTCCGATAGCAGATGCTCTTCCAAAGGACGGTCGCGTCCTGCCGCGTTTTGCTCGGCTTTTTTGATATCTTCTTCCGTGAGGTAACTTCCTTTTATAAGAACTTCTTTTAGATCAGGAGGTTTTGATGTTATGTCCTCAGCAATACCGGCAATCGTTGAGATAGGGGTTTCTTCAGAAATAGAGGTATCTGCAGCGGGAATATCTGATACTGGTTGCGATGCATCCTTGCGTTTAATTATTTTCATAGGCAGTTCCGGAATTTCTGGCTACCTAAATATTACTTGAATATTTACTTTATTGAAAGATTTACGAAGTCTATCTAAAAGCTCAGTAGATCGAGAATTTTCGTCAACCAGGTTTGTTGGGTGCCTGTCAATTCACCGGTTGTAGGGTCGTAAGTTGCCGTTACCGGCAGTTTTACTTTTATAAACCCAAGAACTCTGGAATCTTTTTCACCTTTAAGTTTATATTCGATCTTGTTACCAGATGAATCTTTGTACTCTAGCTGCATCTCGGATACATTTTGAAGGTCTGTGTCAGACGATACTATTTGCATAAGCTGATCTGGTAAGATTCCGATTTGTATCCGTCCGTTTGAGGTGACAGCATATACATTACCTGATTCTTCATCTATTTCAATGGGAAGGTTTGATAGAACTCCGACACCCGATGATGTTAATTTGAACTTGTCACCATTTTCCATTTTAATTTGTAGCTTGAATTTCTCATTCTTTGCACTGAAGCTATTTTGCTCATCTTCCAATTCCATTTCATACTCGTATTCGAATTTTTCATCATTTTCCTCGCTTTTCGTCTTTGTTTTTATTTTGTAGTTTTTTAATTCTCTATCTTCTTGATATTCACCTTCATCATCCTCATCATCTCCCTCCTCTTCGTCTTCAATGTCAAGAACCGAATCGGACTTATCTTCGTCTTCTTTATCACCGTCGTCATCCTCATCTGTCTTCTCTTTTTCGTTTTCCCCGTCGTCATCACCTAAAACAAACTGACCATTTTCTGTGGTACTAGAATTAATAAAACTCTTCGATGAAGTATATGCGCCTACTGTTACCAACATGAGTAAAAGTATAATCATGGGTATGCTAAGCGAGTATAAAAAAATAAACTCAGGCTTTTTCGATTTATGGAGTTTTAGGCAGGATTTTTTCATACGATAATGATACGTACATATAACATAAGATGTCAAACCTGATTGCAATTACACTTCCTATCTACTAATATGGATTAATGAAAACAAAACGTATTTTAACTTTATTATATATTTCCGCTTTTACCTTTGTTCTTATCGGATACGCACACGCGGTTGAAACAACCGAACCAAACAACAGCCTGCAGAAGCGTAAGCAAACCCGCGAACAACTCCGGCTCGAGCGTTGTGAGTTAGGAGAGCAGAAGTTCCAAGCCCATATCGGCCGCTATGAAAATGTCAGACGAGGACATCTGGCATCCTTCAATAACATGAAAACACGTCTTGAGAAGTTTATAGTAAGAGCTCAGGAAAGAGGTTACGATACTACAAAACTGGAAGAGGATGTTGAAGTGCTGGGTGTGAAGATCGAAACTCTTTCCCAGGATATGACACTGTTTATTGCAAAGTTACAAGAATCCAAGACCCACACATGTGGTTCGGCTGATGGAACATACGCGGAAGCGGTAAAAGCAGCCAGGGATCAGCTAAAGATCGTCCGTGAAGATGTGATGGATATTAAAACTTATTTCAGGAACACCATCCGCCCGGATATCACGGCTTTAAAGTCGCAGCGTCCGATTAATTCAGGAACGGAGGAATAAAAGTGAACGAAGATACTAATCAGCCAATAATGGAAACACCTTCAGTAGAAACACCGGAATCGGTAAAGTCAATTCCTGAGAAAGAGAACAGAAAGCTATTTCTTGTCTTTGGGACGACATTCGTGTTTTTAACGCTGGCTATTTTTGGGGTATTTTATTACTACCAGAACTACTACTTGCAGACCGACTCCGGTGAAACCGACGAACTTCAGGAGCTTCAGAACTTGATGGACCAAGTAGACGAGAGTATGTACGATGATTCGCTGCTGGATGTGGACGATGCCGATGAATCAACCTATAGCCAGATGAATAACGACACTCTGATCAACGAAGAAATCAATGCTATTGATAAGATGGATTTTACGACATATGAGAATGAGTATACGGACACGAAGCTAAACGATCTTAATTAATGTTTAACAAACTCTTCGGCTTTTTTTGGACAGTTTTCTTTTTTCTTTGTTCTTTTGAGCATCGCGCTTCTTTTTATTCATGCGGCGATTGTTTCATGTGATAAACTATGTGTCAATGCGCAAAATAATAAACTGGGTCAAACTAAATATCGATCTGATGGGTTTGACGCTGATCGGAGCTTTCCTTAGATTACGCGTCATTGTGAAAGATGACCTTTGGTATGACGAAGCTTTTACCGGACTTTTGATGAGAGTAGGAAAAGAGGAATTCTGGAAGATTGTTACTGATGATCCCCATCCTCCGCTGTATTACTTAATGCTTAAAGGATGGACAACGGTTTTTGGAGTTAATGACTTTGCATTGCGTTCGCTACCGGTTCTGTTCGGTATACTTCTAATTGTCGTTATTTATTATCTCGTCAAAGAATTATTCAACAAAGAAACCGCTGATATCGCAGCTTTCCTTGCCGCTGTCAATCCGTTCCTGATCGCTTATTCAGTGGAAGCGCGTTCTTACATGTTCTACGGTTTTATGACCACGCTTGCGGCGTATTTTCTGGTTAAAAGGAAATTTAATCTGTTCGTTATCGTTCTCGTTATATCGCTTTTTGTCCATTACATGTTTGCCGCATTTCTCCCGGTTCTGTTAGTTTATTATGCCTTTATAATTATAAGGGAAAAGCGCGGAATATTAAAAGGTTTGCTTAGACTGGTTCCTTTAGCTGCGATCGCCGTTTTCTTGTACTTCCCCGTTCTTACAGATCCCGCAAACAACAATCTAAATATTGATTGGGTGAAGGAACCGGATCTCTATAATATTCAGCAAAGTATTACCGCTTATTCCTACGGTGTGAAAAGCAGGTTATCGGGAGCAGATGAGCTGGTCAATGTCAATTTCCTTCTTGACGAATATATTTTGGGATACGGAGTATTTATTATCTTTATCGCAGGCATATTGGCCGTGTTACTTAAAGATAGGAAGAATTTGGATGCTTTAAGTAAATTCGGTTTTACGCTAATGATGCTTTTCCTGCCGATGTTGCTTCTAATCGGTTACTCCACATATAAGGACAAATCCATCTACGTGGAACGGTATTTGCTTCCGGCTTCAGTGTTTTTTATCATCGCCTTGTCTTATATCCTTACCTCGCTTCTCACATGGGAACTGCTTGGCATTGTTGTTTTCTTCTATGTTTTTACCGTTACACGTGCCGTCACGCCGGGTTACTACGACGGCATGAAACCACTTGCACAATATTTTAAGAATTCCGAAAGTGAGGTTATTTTCACTTCACCTATCGATTACATAGTTGGGAAGTATTATTTGGATACGGATAAGGTAAAGTTATACGATCCGCGCAATCCACAGTTTGGATACGACTGGCCGTTTATGTCCAACGCCCGTCCTGAAGATATGACTACGGCTGTGTTTGTTTCCCCCGATGAGACCCGCATGACCGAGGAATTTAAAAGACCGTTGGAAAACTTGGTCTTTGGTGACTATAGCATTTATATAAAAGAAGATAGGGAAGACGAAACTATCTAATTATATTTTTAACTTACCAGTCGTACGGAAAACTTCATCCTTTTTACATTTCCATCGTTATCTTCTATCTCAGGTGTTCCGTGTTCTCTGTAATAATCCACCAATTCTTGTGACAAAGCCTCTTTTTGCTCTTTCAATTCCAGCCGTTTTTCCTTAAGTTGGTCATTTATAGCTTTGTATGCATTATTAGTCAGGATCTTTTCCTGCTTTTCCTTGTACTCCTCCTTTACCTTTTCCACTTCCTCCTGAACTTTCTGAAATCCTGCGTCATTCTCGAGCGCTTCCTCATAATGAGTTTTCAGCTTGTTTAATTCAGCTTGTATATCCTCAATTATTTTCATTCTTTTATTGATCATATCGGTGTTCATAAAACCTCCAAAAATTTATATACGCAATTTTAATAGTGTAGCACAACGATGTTATTACAATAATTATCATATTCTTGTAAAAGTGGAAACGAAAAGATCCCTACCGTAATTTTTTCCGAAAAGCTCTTCAAGTGTTTTACAGTCTTTTTTTGTGTACATACCGTTTCCCGTTCGGGTAAGTGATGTCACGAACCCGGGAACGCCCGCGGCTTTGGCTATATCTTGTGATAGGGAACGGACATACATTCCTCTTGATATAACGACTTTAACTTTCGCGATTTGGATCTTTGTGTCCGTGATCCCCGGTTTTTTGAGGAAGTTTTTCCACTCCTCGATAATAGGATCCTGTCTGAAGTCGCCCACTATTTTGTTAAGATTTTCTATTATTTCCAGAACAACGTCTTTCAAGTTAGCATCCATCAAATCCAAAAGCTCAATCTTGTAAATAGTCCCTTTTTTCTCCGGTAGATCCGGTATTTCCATGCCGGACCTTGCATGTACAAATAGCCGTTTTCCCTGGTAGCGTGTGGCGGAGAATAACGGTACTTTTTGAACGTATTCGCCTATAAATCCGGCAACAGTTCTACCAAGCTCATTCTTCTCCAAGCCCATATTTTCAGACCCATTCTGTCTAATCATCCCCATAGCGTCGTAAGAATCAGTACCAAATCCAAAAGCAATTTCAAACTCGTAAGTTTTTTTCCAACCCGCCAGTTCGTACTTTTTAAACCGTTCCTCACCCAGTAAGATAATGATCACACCCTCTGCTAAAGGGTCAAGAGTGCCGGTGTGTGATGCCTTTTGCCTGTACAAATTCCCGATCTGCTTGGAAATTTGATGCGTCGAATAACCGACCGGTTGCCAGACCGGGCATATATCTGAATCCGAATGTTTTGCGTTATCCACGGGTTTTATCATATCATTGGTTGATGATCATAGTAAAAGGAAACAAAACTGAAGAACTCTCCCGCGGGAAACTTGAGGAATTATTAAATAATTATGAACGGGTAGTGCTTGATCTTGGTACAGGCGACGGCCGTTTTGTTTACGAACACGCGTTGCGTGAACACCCTACGTTCTTTATAGGTGTCGATCCCAGCCAAAAACAATTGGAAGTCTATTCTAAAAAAGCGGTCCGGAAGAAAATGGAAAACTTAATATATGTGGTGGGTTCAATCGAGGTATTACCACAAGAACTTTTTAAAATAGCCGACCTTTTATATATTGTTTTTCCCTGGGGAACTTTGCTTAAAAGTACTGTAGATCCGGATGAGAAGACTTTTTATATACTAAGTAATATTCTTAAACCTCAAGGAACTTTGGAAATAATTTTTGGTTACACATCCGAAGCAGAGCCCTCCGAAACCGTCCGTCTGGAACTCCCTGAAATATCAGAAGAATTAATATCCGGCTCAGTAGTTCCAAAGTTCGAAAATGCCGGTTTTAAAATGGAAAAACTTGAACGGTTAGAAAAGCTCCAGCTTAAAGATATAAGAAGCACGTGGGGAAAAAGGTTGTCTTTTGGTCAGGACAGGGTTATTTATAGAATTCTCTTTAAAAGAGAGTAGAATAGGCTCATTGGTGAGACGTATAGGGGGATAGACAAAGGGCAATCCGCATTTTTCGATAATAGTTTTTAGCGGGTTGCCCTGGTCTTTTTAAAGATGCTACCATTTGTTCAATGTCTGTTAAACCTCTAGGAATAAAAGATCTCCCTCCGGCTTTACCTTTAAGAAAATTAGTCGGTCCCAGTTTTATTATTTTGGGTTTGGGATTGGGAAGCGGCGAGCTCATCCTTTGGCCTTATCTCTCATCTCACTACGGATTAGGAATTATTTGGGGCGCTGTTTTAGGTATTACCTTCCAATTTTTTATGAACATGGAAATAGAAAGGTACGCGCTTGTTCACGGGGAAAGCGTTTTTGTCGGCTTTGCGCGTAAATTAAAATGGCTTCCTTTATGGTTCTTATTATCAACATTTCTTCCGTGGATCTGGCCGGGGATCGTCGCATCGTCGGCTAAACTGCTTGGCACTCTTGGAGGAGTAGAGAATACATCGAATTTATCCATAATCTTTTTAATTGTCATGGGACTTATCCTTACTATTGGGCCCGTTCTATATAAAACAGTCGAAAACCTGCAAAAAATACTTATATCGGTTGGAGTTCCGTCCGTATTTATTCTCAGTATTATTCTTGCCAGACAAGAACATTGGGCTGCTCTTACGTCCGGTATCTTCGGTAAAGGGGATGGGTATTTTCTACTCCCCGTAGGATTACCAATCGCTTCTTTTCTGGCTGCTTTGGCGTACGCAGGGGCCGGTGGTAATCTGAACCTTGCACAATCATATTATGTTAAGGAAAAAGGGTATGGTATGGGAAAATATGCCGGTCGAATCACAAGCCTGTTAACCGGCAAAGTAGAGTCCATGTCTCTGAGCGGTTCAAAGTTCGAGCCAACCCCTGCCAATGTTGCAGTTTTTAGACAGTGGTGGAAGAACGTAAATATTGAGCATTTTTTAGTTTTCTGGCTCACCGGATCTATTACGATATTACTATTAGCTTTGCTTGCGTATGTGACGACGTTCGGAACGGGTCAAACCACCGGTGATATAAACTTTATGCTTGCCGAGGCCGACCAAATATCCTCGCGGCTTTTTCCATTCGCCGGAACCTTCTTTTTACTGGTTGCGGGGCTGACTCTGTTTGGAACACAGCTCACGGTTTTTGACGCGACAAGCCGGATCTTAAGCGAAAATCTGATATTGGCATTTCCCTCCAGATTAACCGAACAGAAGTTACCTAAGATCTACTACATTGTTTTATGGGTGCAGATATTATTTGGAGTAGGGATATTTTTATCAGGATTCACCCAGCCCTTACAGCTTCTTACAACTGCTGCAGTGCTTAACGCATTTGCAATGTTCGTACATGTCGGACTTACGCTCTGGATGAACAAAACCATGCTCGACACAGCCGTCCGGCCGAGTCGATTTAGAACTGTAGCCATGCTTTCAGCTTTTCTATTCTACGGAGGATTTAGCCTCTATGTTCTGTTGGATATATTTATGAAGTAGGAAAAACGCCTACAGGGTAGGCGCTTCCTAAAAATTCCGTTAAACACCGTTTGCGGATTACTTTACTTGTTAAAGCTTATTTCACTTTCACAACGATACTTTTTGCTATTTTATCGTGCCAAGTCTGTTTTTTCGGATCCCACAGCATCCATAAAAAGCCTAATCCCAATGCGAGACCGGAAAGTAGTTTACCGACTACCTCTCTTAAGAAAGCTTCAAGCCAAGAAAGATTAGCTCCTGTAGTTTCGTTTTGTACCCTCAATCCCATTGCCATTTTTCCGACAGTAGCACCATATTTGACTACCATGTAAATGTAGTAAGCCCATGCCAGTACTGAGAATGGGTTAACAAACCCGCGATCCGCATTAGCGAAACCAAGTACTGCGCCAAGTATAGTGGTCACTATTCCAACCAGGACAAAATCAATTAAACCTGCAACAAATCTTTGAAAGAATGTCGCATAGGTAACACCTGATGTATCTACCGGTGGTTGAGCCGGAGTAGCAGGGGGCTGTTCCGCAACTGCAACAGGTTGTTCGGTAACTACAGGTGTCGCTTCCGGAGCATGCGCAGGTTCCTGAGGAACTTCGGGCGGTGTCTGGTTAAACGTTTCATTATTAAAATTTTGATCATCCATTAATGATCACCCCCTTTTATCAATTTTTGCATAATCAGGGGTTTTTGTATATATAACGGGTAATGGTAGAATACTAACGGTTGTCGGGGTGTGGCGCAGTTGGCTAGCGCGCCAAGGTGGGGCCTTGGAGGTCGCAGGTTCGAGTCCTGTCACCCCGACCAAAATCTCACTTGATTTTTCATATCTAATATGTTAAAAAATAGGTACAAGATGTGTAGGTAGCTTAGCTACCGAATAACGAGGCGTTAATGGGACGCCTACAAGAATAGGTAACTATTCAGAGACATCTCGCCCTACAGATTAACTCCTTTACGGAGTTTTTTTGTGCAAAATTTGCGAACAGATAAAGTTACAAACATCCTGTGCATGTACCCATTACTGTAAGTGCTAAGTCAACAAAATACATGACTTTACAGGTTGAATATCAATCGGTGGATCTATGTAAAAAAACGCCGTAATATAATCTCCAGCTTTTAATCTATTACCAAATGCATCATTCATGAACAAATTATACCGAGGGACATAATTAACCTGATTTCGGTTCGAAAACAAAAGGAAGTCGTTATTATGAGATATGTGAGTTGGGGAATGTATATCCAAGATCCTTCAGGTAATTGATATAATTCTTATATGACCAATTCTACTATTGACAAAGCGAGAGACCTAATTAGAAATAAACCATATCTTGCATGGTCCACTAAAAACTATAGTGAATTATCCCCGCAAGGTATTCTAGAAAGTATTATAAGTTATGGTGACTGGTCAGATTTTATGTCTATTACAAAACTATTTGGTATGGATCAGAGCGTAAGATTATTTGAGGAAATTAAGAATAAACGTAGAAGTAATCTACGAACTCAAACAGCTAATTATTTTACAAAATATTTTGAAAAACATGCACAAAGAGATACTTTATGATAACCAAACTAAGCTACTTACATTAATCAAAACCTTTTCTACTGATTTTGGATTAGTTGACGGAACTGCTATTGCCCTGCACTTAGGTCATCGTAGATCAATAGATTTCGATCTTTTTACAGATGAGGATTTTTCGAATGAAAAGATACGTTCAGGTGTTAATAAAAATCATACTATTCAGTCAACTTTGGTAGATGAACCGGAGGAACTTACACTAGTTGTAGATAATGTTAAACTCACATTCTATAAATACCCATATAAAATAAATTACTCAGGAAAATTTGAGGAAATAATTAAAATTCCAGATCTACTAACCCTTGCTGCGATGAAGACATTTGCACTTGGTAGAAGAGCAAAATGGAAGGATTATGTAGATATCTTTTTTATACTTGAAAGCAATACGTTTGAGGATATCACCAAGATGACAAAAGCGGTTTTTGGTACTGAGTTTAATGAACGCTTGTTTAGAGAGCAATTGTCGTATTTTGAAGATATTGATTATTCTGAGAGAGTAGACTATTTAGAGGGCAGAGAGGTATTGGACGAGGAAATTAAACAAAAATTAGTCGAAATTAGTTTAAAATAGTTACAAACATCGTCTGTTATAGTCGACCGTGAATTGATGACAGCTTGCTCTTCTGGTAAATAAACTCCATGAGTTATAATCACTATATGTTGCTAAACACTGACCATCTAACGCTGTTTTTTATCGGATTGGTGCTGAATGGATTAGTAGCAATCCCATTGATAAATTTATTATATAGAAACAAGTTTTACAAGACGAAAACGTCTGATAAAGTTGATACGTCAAAACGAAACCCCAATTATTATAATCACTTATTATCAAATATGGACACTCCCTCCAGTTTTGGAATTTTACTTCTCCTGGACCTTGTTTTCTTTCAGATGTTCTTTGGATCCACACAAACACTTGTTTTAATGCTTGTTCTAGCTGTATTTACATTATTGGGATTTTTGGATGATGTTGTGAAATACTTTGGGTACGAAAAGGTTAAAAGATGGGGTCTAACCACAGGACAAAAATTGGTATCTCAATTCATAATCGTGGTGCTCTTATTATATTTAATTTCAGTACCGTCCTTATTTATTTTGCCATTCACTTTGTTATTCATAGTTTTTATAACAAACTCTGTTAACATTGTGGATGGTCTCGATGGGTTGGTGGGAACTTTGTGTATGTATATTTTTCCGGTTTTAGGTTATTTTGAAATTTCCAGTCATAACAATGTTAATTTGGTAAATCTAGTAATAATATTATTTTCTTTTCTCTTCGTTTTTCTATATTTCAATATAAAACCTGCGAGGGTTTTCTTGGGAGATGCAGGAAGCATGCCTTTAGGCTTTTTTATTGCATTTTTAGGATTACGGTACAATCTGATACCAATATTCGTTTTATTTAGTCTCATAATTGTTGACGGGTTAAGCAGCCTAATTCAAATGTTTTCAATAAGATATCTGAAAAGAAAGGTATTTGTAATAGCCCCCTTGCACCTTCACCTATTAAATAAGGGTTGGGCAGATACAAAGATTGTACAGCGTGCAGGCATAATCCAGTTAGTGCTAAGTTTTATTGCCATTTATTTGTTTAGAGTTTTATGATCGATACAAAGCTAAAGAAAATAATTGAAGACTACCAAAAAATCCCTAATGCCCCATTTGCACAAAAACATACGTCACAATATATAAAAAATACACTAGATAGTGCGCACATCCGATACGAAGAAAACGAATACGTGATTTTAGTTGAACCACAGGTTCTGATAGGGAGGAAAAAGTTGTTAATAATGGCACACACCGATCACCCGGGAATTGTTCTTGAGAATGATAAACGTGGCCAACTTTTAGGTCTTGTTGGTACAAAAAACATAATTGAGTATTTAGATGAAAATGATATTAAAGTGCGAGTTTACAATCCGGCAGGGGAATTCATTGGTAATGCCAAAATAGATAAAATAATTCCGGGTCCCAAGCAAGAGTTATGGGTAAAGGCTGATTTTGAAGTACCTAGGAATTCGATCGGTATGCTTGATATTTTTCCATTTGATGAAACCGATACTACACTTAATCTTTATAACGCTGATGATGGATTAATGGTTTCCATATTGCTTTATCTGTTAACCAGCAAGTTGATTGGTAATACATATGATGTGTTCTTGGCATTTATGAAACATGAAGAAGTACATCAAGTAAGTTCTTGGTGGTTAACTAGAACAAACTATATTAACTTAACCACTGATGATTATGTATTGAACTTGGAATGTTTAAAAACGGAAAGTATCGACTCCGAAAAATATGGTGCAGTCGATTATAACGGAGGTCCTGTTTTGCAGCTTAGTAACACCGGGTGTCTTTTTGGCTACAAGAATCCCGGACCAAACAAATTAGAGCTGACACTTAGACAAATTGCACATACATCTAGTCTTAAACTTCAGGTTGGGGTGATAAAAGATTCGTGCGATTCCAGACCTTTTACACAGTTCGAACTAACCCCAAATATTTGCACCCTAACCATACCAAACATATATAAACATAATGGCGCAGATGATGGAATAATCAGGTCTGAAGAAATTAAGAAAGCAGATGTTGTAACTTGTGTAGAACTTTTAACTTCCTTAACAAGTTTGGAATCTTCTCAGGGTATTGTGCTTGAATCCGTTTCTGAGAAACTAAAAAATGAAAATGCAGTTACAGATGAGGTATTACTAAAACGTAAAGCAAAGTTGAATAACAGACTTGATATTGCATATAAAAGTGTAGTAAAGAGAAATTACTTTTACCCACAATCTGTTACGGATAAGTTAATGGATTTTGTGTTAAAAACAATTTCTTATTTACGATATTTTACAGATTAGATATGCCAAATATTTTTGACAGAGACCTGTGGAGTAAAAATATAAGTAAAATTGATTGGTACCTTTATTTGGGTGAAGATTTCAAGCGTATTGAGAATACTGTTAAGGAGCTGCCGCGACAGGAACGAGAGGAAATAGTAGATGAGATTTATGACTATGTTGGAAAAAGTCTATCAGAAGGTATCTTACAAGTTAGTGAAACAGGTCCTAATTGGGATGATGAGAGAAAAACCATCGATACTCTAATCGTCCATCACTCCAGTCGGGCGAATGGGCTTACAAATAGTAGATTAAACGTCATGCATCTGTTAAGGTTGTATGTACCATTTTTTACTAACCCAAGCCAGGAAAACAGGGAAATTAAAGGTCGGGCAGTTTGGTCTGGACATTTTGTTGACCAAGAACAAGTGTTTTACGGCTACCATTGGCTAGTTAAACAGGATGGTAGTATTGAACGGTTACTGGATGATAAGTATATAGGTTGGCACGCAGGTAATTGGGATATAAATGCAAGAAGCGTAGGGATATGTCTGGACGATGACCTGGAATTAAAGTCTCCAAATTCAGCGATGCTTGGTTCACTTGCCAAGTTAATTAAAAAACATTATTCACAAATCGAAAAAGGAAGAATTTTAGGTCACAGAGAGGTACATAACTCTATTATTTGCCCGGGTAATGAGTTTATACCTGCTTGGAGAGAACAATTGCTAAACCTAATCTAGTTTTATTGTTAGTAATTGGTACACTACGAGACACTTAATCCACAATTACCTTAAGAGATCATCAATTTCAACGGCCAGCTTCCAATCTTTCTCCGTCACTGTATTTTCATCGTGAGTATAAATCTCGATCTCTAGAATTCTATATTCTTTTATGAACAAGTTGGGATGGTGATTTTGTTCCTCAGCAATTCGCGCGATCTTATTTATCAGCTCTACACAGTCTGTAAAGTTTTCCTGCTTTGTACGGATAAAAAGCTTGTTGTCTTTCTCCTCCCAGTTATTTTTTAGTTCTCCTATCATGAAGGTTATTTTATCACCCGACGATACATATGAAAAATCAGGGTATACTTGTCGTGAGTTTTTTACGTCACTAGGTTAGATCACAACTCTGAATCGAGTACTATCTGTGCGTCGTTCAACCTGCTTCCCGGATCCCGTATCTTATCAGTATCTGTGACATGTAAACATATTTTAAAATTTCCACCTACCCTAACCGTTGTTAGTAATAAATTTCCGATCTCAGGCCAGGGGTAGTTATCAGGCAGTTGTGATGTTACTGCGTCAAAGTTTCTTATAAACAGTAAGACCGGAGTTTTTGCATCCCCATAAGGTGCGCACATTCTTTGAAATTTATCCAGTGCATCCCGGCCGGCCGCTTCCGTTCTATCTTCCGGCAATTGCGTTAACGCATCACTATATATCATTTCGCGGTTAAAATTATCCGGGGTTACTCCCTCTCTTTCTAATAATTCTGCTACGTCGACTGCAATAAAAGGAGCTTTATCCGAATGGATCCGCCAATGACTTTCCCTTAGCATGGTTTCTGCAGTATCTAAATGTTCTTTAGGAACTTGGATAACCAGTTTTCTTGGTGCTCTTTCTTCAAGAGCCTTAAATACTTTGGGACAATCCCGTCTAAAATTTTCCATATTATTCTCAGCGGACTCAGATATCAAAGGGTTATATGTGCTTTTAGTCATATATTAACTATAGTACACGAACATAGCCACGCTTAAAATATTTGCTTACACTATTGCTAAAGTAACAATACAAAAGTAAAATATAAAAGTTTTCTGTGGCTCCATCCACAACAAGGACCCTATCACATTTAGGGGCTTTTTTTATGGATACAAAAACGAACTTATACGACACAATAGTGTTCGACTGTGACAGTACCTTAGTAACAATAGAAGGTGCGGACGAACTTGCAAAAAAGAACGGAGTGTACAAAAAAGTAACTGAACTTACACAGCGCGCGATGAATGGGCAGCTTGACTTTAATACGGCCTTTAAGGAAAGATGGGACCTAATAAAGCCCACTATAAGGGACCTTGAATGGTTGGGTGAACAATATATTAATAATATTACTCTAGGGGCAAAGGAGATGGTTGCCGAGTGCATGGAAAGGGGGATAGAGGTTTTTATAATATCGGGTGGAATAAAACAACCGTGCGACATACTGGGAGAATATCTTGGGCTACCAAAGGAAAATGTACTGGCGCTAAATTTGCTTTTTAACGAAAACGGTAATTATATTGGCATCCAACCCGGGCAGACTTTACTTGAAGATAACGGAAAAGCGCGGATTATTAATAAGCTTTTTAATAAGGAAAGAACCTTATTCGTTGGTGACGGATGTACGGACCTTTCGGTGGAAGCATTCGTTGAGACCTTCGTAGGGTTTGGAGGAAATGTCTGCAGAAAAGAAGTTGAGAGTAACGCAAAATTCTACGTTCACAGTAACGATCTTCTAACTATACTAAAATTTATCTAATACCTAGGATAACAACTTTTAAATTACTTTAACAAAAACAGGTTTATATGTGATTTAATTACTAAATGATACAAGATCTATCGTTTTTGCTTATCGCATTTCTGGTTTTATGGGTAGGCTCCGGTATTTCGATCAGCGGCGTTGAGAAAGTTTCCAGGTATGTAAAGATCCCCTCTTTTTTAATTTCTTTCTTTGCTTTAGGAGTTCTTACATCGGTTAGCGAAATTTCTGTAGCTTACTTTTCCATTATAGATAAAACACCCGGCATATCCGTTGGAAACTTGATCGGTGGTTCTGTAGTGCTTTCTTTGTTGATAATTCCTCTCCTTGTCGTCTTAAATAAAGGGATACATCTTAATGAAAAAGCAGAACCGATCAATTTCCCTTTCGCTTTTTTAGTAATTTCTTTACCTGTAATTTTAGTTTTAGATAATGTCATAAGTATCGTAGACGCTTTTGTTATGATCTTCTCGTTTGGACTTTTGGTAATGACGATTTCCAGGAGGAATACTTTACTGGATAAGATTGAGGAAGTAATAAACCATCATAATGTGAATATTTTCATAGAATCTCTAAAGATATTGTTTGGTATAGTGCTGATAATTATTTCATGTAAGTTTATTGTTGATACAGCAGTTTTATATGCGAACAAATTCTCAGTGGCACCGTTTTTAATTGGACTCATACTTTTGTCCATAGGCACAAATCTGCCTGAACTGACTGTTCTTATCAGGTCCACAATTCTTAAAAAGAAAACGATCGCTTTGGGGGATTATATCGGATCTGCTGCCCTGAACACATTAATACTTGGGTTCCTCACTTTGTTCTACCGGCAGCCGATCCAAATAAGCGGTGGAATTAAATATAACCTTTTGCTGCTTCCAATAGGGGCTGCGCTATTTTTACTTTTCACGAGGAATAAAAAGCTTGACAGAAAGGAAGGTGCGATACTTCTATCCTTATACGTACTTTTTATTATTCTTGAGTTGTGGCTTAGACCAGTGAACTTATAGCTTTGTTGTTAAAAGTTATGCCATCCTTAAAATTCACATTCGGCCAATAATGTTTTATCTGATGAACAATATAATCTCCGGACACTTTTTCCGGCAGTAGAACATAGTCGGCGCCTAACGTTTTTAAAATACGAGCATACTCTGAATCTAAAGCCCGTAAAACAACAGTCGCTTCTTTATTTACTTCTTTTGTAAGGTTTAGCAAGAGTTCGTTGTCCGAAAAATCCGAAGCGGTACATATTACTAACTTTGCTTTTTCTAAGTGTAAGAATTCAATTATCTCGGGATCTCCGATATCTCCATATACAGCGTTAACCCCTTTTTCTACAAGGTTATGAACTATTGTCGGGTTAAAGTCCATGACAATAAAAGGTATTTGGTTGTCGTGAAGATACCTGACAATAGGACTTCCGACCCTGTGTGCTCCTATAACAATAATATGTTCAACTAAAGTGTCGTTAACTTTGCGTTCGTAATAATGGGATTTTCCTTTTGTTTCCAGAAGCCCGACTAAAGGTGCTACAGGTTTATACACTTTTTTCGAGAAGGAAATGAGTATGGAAGATACTGTGATAGAAAGTACTGCAACGGCAGCCATAATAGATATGGTTATTGGTTCAATTAAGCCTGCATTTACGCCTACCAGCAACACTATTAATGAAAATTCCGAGACTTGTGAGAGATTTAACGCCGTTTGGAAAATAGTGTGTTTTCTAAAGCCGAATCTGCTCAAAAGTGCCATATAAACGACCGGTTTAATAATTAGAGCGTATAAAGTGAAGATAACAATTATCGGTATTGACGCCCGCAGGTCCCTAAACTCCGCTGTTGATCCCAGATAAATAAAAAACAGAGCAAGGAAGAAATCACGCATCGGCTTTATTTTTGCCTGGATCTGCATGTGATATGGGGAAGAGGCGAGCGCAACTCCTGCCAAAAAAGCTCCGATCTCGATAGAAAAGCCGGCGAATACCGCCAGACTTGTAAATGCGAAACACCACGTAATAGAAGTTATATACAAAAGTTCTTTAGAGTGTGCCGTATATTCAAACACCTTATTGAGTATGTATTTAGACAGAACGAATGTTAGAACGAACAACCCTGCAGCTTTTAGCAAAAGCATTAATAATGGATAACTTGCCGGAAGACCCGTGCCGATAGCTGAACTGCTAACCGAGATCATCATCAAAACTGCAATAGCGACTAAGTCTTCTACCAACAGCATTCCGATAGATAACTTTCCGAATAAAGAACTGAGGTCCCTGCTCTCTAAGAGCATTTTTATAACAACAACCGTGGATGAGAATGCAAGACCCAGTCCAAGGTATAAACCTTCCGAACTGCCAAATCCTAACAAACGGGAGATAGCGTAACCCAGAAGTGTGGATATAATAATCTGCCCTATGGCTGCTATAAAGATAGGTTTTCCGAGTACTTTAAGTTCATTAAGTTTCAGCTCCATCCCAATCAGAAACAAGACAAAAGCAATACCTATTTCAGGCAACACTTCAAAAACGGGGGAATGTCCCAGGTCAAAAAGCCGGACTACGGATAAGACCAAGCCTGTGATGAGGTAAGCAACGACCAGAGGGAGTTTTACTTTAAGAACAAAAAGACCGATTCCTGAAGCTAACACCAAAACCAGGGCAAGTTGATAAAAGATGTTGTCCATATGTTTCATTATATGGTCAGGAGAGATTTATAACAACAAAAAGGAGATTAAAAAACCCTCCGATCCGTTGCGGTTTATACCCAAACGGACGAGAGGGTTACGTAAACAATACTGACATTTATTAATGAATATAGTCTTCAAAATCATGTACGGTGAACAAGCCCGGGAAATGTTTGTTGAAGAATTGAATTACGTTGGGTTCGTCATCGCTGCTACGGTTGCTTAGGGTTAAGTCCGTTACGCTACCACTAGTACTGATGGTGAAAAGCGTACGCAGAGCGTTAATGGCATCCTGGTAATTCCATAATGTCTCCATTGCGCGTTTTGCCGTACCAAAATCCGAGAAAAGAAAGTGCTTTTTTTGTACCTTACTCATTTGCTTATCTCCCTCTCCTTTTGTTTGATTTTGGATATTATACTATAGTACTATGCTCTATTCCTTCGGAGGTTCCCCGTTCTGGAATAGCTGAAGATAGTTACCATCCGGATCTTGGAACGTTGCGAACCATCCTCCCCAAAATTCCTGCCCGGGCATCCTGATAAACTTAACTCCTTTAGTCTGTAATTCTTTTACAGTCTTGTTAATGTCATCTACAGTTAGTGTGACCATACATCTGAACGGTTCCAAAGCTTTTTCTGCTGCTTGGCTGTGTCTGTCAAAACCCAATTTTAAACCCCCAAGATCCCACAATCCGTTCTCATCCTGCGTACATCCTAAAATTTCTTTATAGAACTTTCCCATTTCCTCATCGTTATCTTTTGTAGCGAAAATAATTGTATGTCCTTTAATTTCCATATAAACTCCTTAGAAATAATTAATAAATTAAGATTAATACTTAAGAAATGAAAAAGCAAGAAGAAAACCCGAACAAGAATATTTATTATCCAACCTCACTATGAAACTCATTTGAGTTATAATTATTTATATGAAACATGGTAAACAGAATGGGTATATAAATGTCGGTTTCATCGCGGTCTTAATAGCAATTTTAATTTCAGGTTCATACTTTATATTAAACAAACCGCACGTTGGTGATATCTCTATAAAGTTTGAGAACGTGACCTACTATCCGGTTGAACAACTTCCTTACAATAAAGGAATATTCATAGTTGCCTCCACACGTGAAAATAAAGAATGCTCGCCTTTTGTCGGCGCAACTTGTTACGCATTTTATAAACAGGGAACAAAAATTAGTAATTTAGGAGAGATTGCCGATTATTCTTCGGTGGAGGAAAGGTCAAGCAAGTTATTTATTTATACTATGTTTAGTGAGGGACTTGGTTCAACTGCGAGACTGTTAGGTGTGGATAAAGCCGGTGCATCGCTGAAAGAGGAAGTGAGATACGATTATATAGGTATGTATATTCCGGAGGGTTTGAAAGACGATGTAAAAAGACAGTGTCCTGAATACGAAACGTTTGAGATCGGAATCTATACAATGACTAAACCGAACCTGGTACTTAACCTCGTACAATGTGGAAAAGACCGGATTATGATCACGGATGAAAAAGAAGTTTACATAACAAAAAATCTTGACGAACCGTCTCCATTTTATGATGAGAGTGTGTTTACCTCAACAAAAAAGATTCTTACTAAGAATCAGGAAAGCTCTGGTGAAAGTTATTTTTATATCAGCACCAAGTATGTGATCGTTGATCCCGATGTAAAGAATGTTCAAATAGTTTCCAAACTTTAAGTAAGTAAACTTTTATGAACCAGCAAACCCTCGAACAAATCCGGACCGAAGCTGTCAAAAGAATGGCATCCGCCCACGGCAGCCAGCATAACTTGAACCATGTTTACAATGTGGTGAAAAGCGCTATGCAAATGTCTCATAGTTACGATATCGATAAAAATTTATTAGAAGCCATCTGTTATGTTCATGACCTTACTTACACGGAATACTACCCCGGAATAGCAACTTATGTTTTTGAGGGTAAATATATCGCATCTATACTTGATAAATACTTAGATCAATTTAATATCGATAGCAGAGAAAAAGGTATCATTATTAACGCATGCAAAAGACATCCTCACAGTTATCCGTTTAAAGTTCTAAACAGAAATACAGACCTATACACGAAAATTCTTCAGGATGCGGATACACTTGATATGTTCAGTGACGAAAGAGTTGATAACTCAGTGTTTACTAAAAACTTGAAATGGATTCCTGTTAAAAGATTGATGCGGGTTGTGCGGTTAAGGTATATTAATTTTTTTCTAAATATTCCGCAGATTTAACCGCACAATATATATGGAAATTATAAAACTGGATTTTAACAAGGACGGAAATAATAAGACTATTCTAGACGATCCCATTAACATAGAAAAACTCGTCAAGTATGTACTTCCTATTATTGAGAGAAATGAGGGCTGGGGTTCAGGGGATCTTACGACCAAAATGTTCCTTGATGACCCAAAAAAGTATCAGGGTGAGGTTGATGGTACCGTTTGGAAAAATGTTCATATATTAATGGAAGGCGGAGAGCCTATTGGGCTTTTGGAGTTTAGTAGAACAACGATTGATGATACAAAGAAGGAAAGACATAAGATATTAAACGAACTTTTAGCAGGTGAGAGTTTAAATGAATTCAATAAACTTATAGGAAGTGATATAGAACCGACCATGCTCCCGCAAATCAGAGAGTTCCTATTAAGTAAACCTATCTACACCGCGGTGGGAGTAGTTTTAAAACCTTCACTGCAAAACAAAAAAACAGGATACGCGGAAAATACTTTATAAAGTCATTTCTGATGGCGTACTATTTGGATGGACTAGTAACCCTGTAGTGGTAAGAAAGAGAAGAACTTTATTTACAAATACTGTATTTTTTCCCAGTTATGGGGAATTTCCAAATACTATAGATGAGTGGGCTATATCTTTGTATGTATATGTTTATGTGATTTCTCATCCGGTGGAAGAATATAAAAACCTCGAGTTTGGAACAATGTTTTCCCCATATTTTGCAGAGGATAGAGGAACGGAGTATTTGGAAATTGCCAGACAAATGAAAGATACCGGGAAAATCACATCTTTGGACGAAAAAAGAATTAAGTATGTTTTGGGTAGAAAGAACTGTTCCGGTGCGATAGTTTCCTGGAATTAAACCTTTTTATCAGCTATGAAATCTCAAACTAAAAAAATAAATAATAGAGCACATTTCAACTATTACGATAGTTTCGCGAATAAAAATTGGATGCCTTCTAAGCATGAAGATGACTCGAGTATAGATTTCTTTTCAATCCCGGATTATGCTGTGACAATTCTTGAAGGAAAGAATAAAGTCAGTCAGCTATTTGTGTATATGCGCAAAGTTTCAATAGAGAATAACGATATAACTATAGCGGGTATTGGTGATGTTGTTACACATATAAATTTCCGTAGGAAAGGATATGGTGTAGAATTGCTAAATCAAGCACTGGAGTTTATTAGCGATAAAGCTGACTTTGCACTCCTGTGCACGGATATAGATAAACTGGGAAATTTCTACAGACTTGCAGGTTTTAAACCATTAAAAAAGACATATTATTTTATGGATAAGTTTGGTTTTGAGAAGACCGAATCAGGTGGGATGTATATGAGATTGTCAGATTGCCCAAAAATCGATAATATTCTTAACCCTGATATAAAATTACATGTTGGGAGAAGTAATTTCTAAAGCGCACTTATCTTATGGACTCTACTAACTACCTGGAATGGAATAAAAATAGCCACGAAACGATTGTGTGTATACACGGATTTGCCGACAACGCATCAATGTTCGTGCCTTTACAAAAAATATTTCCCGGTAAACGTATACTTTCAATTAATTTGCCAATGAACCTAAACCGGACCGCAACTTACAATATACCCGAACTATCTAAATATGTAAGTGAATTATTGGATAATATGCACCTGACGCAATACTCTCTGATCGGGTTTTCGCTTGGAGGATTGATCGCTACAGAACTCGCATGGCAGGACCCGCGTGCTAAAAATCTTGTGTTGTTGAACTCATTCCCCTCGCTATCCGTGGTGAAACCGGTCAGTAAGTATCTATTCAATTTAAAACCGTTGCTAAAACAAAAACCTGTTTTATATCTGTACAGCCGGACTAATACAAACCAGTTAGTGAGGAGAATTGGCGGAGCCCCGCAGCTGCCAAGCAAAACCATCAATCACATGCGAAAAAGCTATATTTCTGTTTTCGGAACGCTATTAAATTGCCTATCATATCAGGGAGTGGGTAAGTACAAAAAAATAACAATTCCAAAAACTATAATCCTATTCAAAGACGATAAAGTTCTAAGTTACAAAACTATTTCTAAATATGCGTGGCAAAACGAGATTGAAATAAAAACGGTGGAACATGGCGGCCATAATGCAACGGATGATTATTGGGTGAGTGCAGAAAACGTGCTTAGAAGTTCTATTGATAAAAATAACCCTGCATAACCTCATAGGAAGTTGACACAGGGCCTGTTCGTCTTAACTTTGTCTTGTTAGCAATCCGCTTTTCCGGTTCAAATTGTCGTAGATCCTGCCTGACGGTGCTATATACAAGTACCCAGGAGTCTTTTTTTCGCCTAGGGCTAGCTGTGTTACACCGAGTTCCAACTTCCGAAGTTCCTGTATAGTTCTCGCTTTACCGATCCGATACCCGCCGTCAACCTCAGGGGTGTAATTTCCTAAGGCATCTCTACTTTTTTTGACAGCCTTCAGAAATTCGGTTGTAAACACCCAGACGGATACTTCGACACGTATCCCTCTTTCTCTTATTGGGACGTCTTTCATGCCGGCTCTTCGTCGGGGTTGTTCAATAAGAGACGGCCGGTTTCAGGTTCAACGTGACCGTACATTTTGCCTGATGGGGCTCGGTAAAGAAAATCCAGAAATCTACCTTTACGGGGATTCAATGCATGACTACGGTATTTTTTTCTCAAAGCAATGACTTCCTCAGCTGTTCTGGCAGTAGTAATAAGCTCGCCACCATCTTTTGCAGGGTTGTAACGCGCTATTTCGTCCATTCCGGCCGGAATAACATTCACAAAAGACTTAAATCCCCAAACCTGAATCGATACCGGTTGACCGTTTTCGGTTATTAATGTCGGCATGAGCATCTCCTTGCTTGCTTAGTTTATTGTGGGTTATTTGTACACTGATTTTTAACATAATGTATAAGAGGTGTCAAACTATAGGGTGGATGAGAATCTCACTCATTAGTTAAATAAAAAACTTTTCAACCATCAAATCGATAAATTTATCATCTAACCCCATTTTTCCCAATTGATCCGGGGAAGGACGAAACCGGTATTTCTCAATATCAAAAGTCAGATCGTCCTTAACCTCTATGCCCTCAGCGGCCAGTTTCTCCTTTTGCATCAATGGAGTGTGGTATTTGGTTCCTTTTATACTTATTCTTCCGGCATTATTGATCACCCTCCACCACGGTAGGTCATCCATACCTGCCAAAATATCTTCTTCGGTATTTCTAAGGATCTGTCCGACCATCCTTGCCCCGCGGGGGATTCCTGCCATCAAAGCCACCTGCCCATAGCTTGCGACCTTTCCGTAAGGTATCATTTGTACTATTTTTAAGACTTTTTTCTTTATCATGGGTATTTACATTGTAGCATCGGGCATGTAATAATAAATTTCCAAAACTCATTCCAGTTGAAAGGATAAAGGAGTGCAATGGAAGTCCAAATTATTCGCGAAGGTAAGCCAATTGGAACCGGGGAATTTGATCCGGAATCGAACAGATTAGTGATCACTTCAGATACTTGCCCTGTTGGTGTTGGTCAGAAAATTCTGCTATTACAGGGCACCAGGTCCGCAGCCAATAGAACCGCTTGGGTTTTTAAAGTTGTTTCGTTGCGGGCCGGAGGGTTTACCCTCAGCGAAGCAATGTAGGGAACTTCCGATCATTAACAGATCAGGTAGCTGGACTCATTTCCTCTGCCTGATTCTTTTATAGACCTAGCAATTCCGAATTTTGCTTCATCGCATCAAGTGCAATTTCCACAAATTTATCCACCGGTACATTCACTTTTTCCACACATTGCATTATCTGTGAACGGTCCACCGCCCGCGCGAATTCTTTTTGTTTAAAGCGTTTTAAAACACGTTCCACAGTTACCTCATCCAGATTTTTTCCAGGCATAACCAGTGCAACGGCAACAATAAATCCTGTCAGTTCGTCAGAACACTCCAAAGTCCACTCAAGAAGAGTTTCGGGATTACGCAAGTTTGTAATTTTTGTATTGTGAGAACGGAATACATTCAACATTTCATCTTTTACCTCGTAATCTTTTAGCCACTCCAAAAGCATTACCGTGTGCAAACTCCAGTCATCTTTTGTGATCTCATAATCAGAATCGTGAAGTAGTCCAACTATTTCCCATTCGTTCGCAGATAGACTATCAACGTCGCGGTCTTCCCGTTCGTAGAAATCATGGTAGGCGTGTAATACTTTACCCACAGCGTAACAATGACGCCTGAGGTTTTTGTTTTTCATCTTTTCGTGAAGAAGATTGGTAGCGGTTTCAATATTTAATGTTTTCATCTCATGATTATAAAGAATCTGCCGGGTAGTTTGTCAAATACCCGGCAGGGTTACCTATTCATGTCCGTTTCCGGATTTTTGTTTCTTTTTAGGTTTGCACCCTCCAGGATTCTTGCAAATATGCTCACACACCTGAGTGAAGTTTTCGAACCTTTGGGCATAATTCAACGCGTTAGGCGGTAACATGTGGCACTTCTTTTTACGATAGTCCCAAAAAAACCTGCACCAGCGAGGGTAGAATGTTGAAAGAATTGCCTGCGGGTCGATTATTTTACGTAACGGCATGCTTACTGATTGTCCTGTTGCCATGATCTGCTCCTTCTGTTCCGTATACTGATAAGGTTTGAGTTTAAAAGTCGTTGTGAATGAATTCTATACTTGACGTGTGATGAGAGTCAATAATATATCAAATACATTATAGTACAGCTTATAGTATAATTCGGTGAAACCAAACGAATGAGCGAAAGGAAGGATGGAGTGATGAGCATCAATCGGTTAGAAAGCAACATGACCCGCGTCCCGTTTAATATTTCTTGTAGCACCAACAGATGATAACTGACAAAACGGTTATCACCTTTTTTTACTTTTCACTACATTAACCACGAGAAATTGTTATAATCTTCGCAAAGAACGTTGATAACTCATAGAAAAGGAGAGAAACAATGAACGTACGAAGATTGTTAAAGCTTCTGATTTATTTTGTTCTGTTTCTGCTTGCATTGATTGCAGGTGTATTGGTTAAGGCGGCTGGTAATAATGAATTCCTTCCGTTAGTTGTACATTTACCAAACTCAACGGCATTACCCGTTTTAACTCCGACACCGACTATTACACCGACACCCGGGCCGCTAAACACAGGTGAGATTACGCGTGTATCAGTTGCAACGGATGGGACTGCCGGGAACATGAGGTCCGGTTCATCGGATATATCATCGGACGGCAGGTATGTGGTGTTCAGTTCATACGCCACAAATCTGGTTCCAAACGACACGAACGGCGCCTTCGATATTTTTATCCACGACAAAGAAACTTTAGAAACATCTCTCGTTTCTGTTTCTTCATCAGGAGCTCAGGGCGGTAATGATTCAACAAATCCCTCGATCTCATCCGATGGTCGTTTTGTAGCGTTCTCGTCGTATGCATACAATCTTGTTCCGGACAACTGGGATATTGCACCGGATGTCTATGTGCACGACAGAGAGACCGGGGAAACTTCACGTGTGTCTGTTTCTTCGGATGGTGTAGGAGGCAACGATTGGTCAGTTCTACCGTCCATATCGGTGGATGGCACCTTAGTTGCGTTTGCGTCGTTATCGAACAATCTGGTAATCGATGACGATAACGGGAACTGGGATATTTTTGTTCATGACCGTTTAACACAACAAACATCACTGGTTTCTGTTTCCACTGG